>JBAUYE010000110.1:0-7351 GCA_049584615.1 Candidatus Sulfotelmatobacter sp. | reverse complement strand
GTCTTCAGGAAATCATCGAGAAACGCGACCGCCAGCAAACCACACAACAACATCCTACCAATGCTCAGTGACCTGCCCTCGGCTGACCATCATTGCCGGCGCTAACGGTTGTGGCAAGTCAACATTAACCGGCAGATCTAGTTTCATCTATAAGACTCCGCTTCTCGATCCCGACGCTATCGGTAAGGCTCTCCAGCCAACCATCCGCGGAGCGTCGGCGGTCGCTGCCGCCCGGCGGGTTCTCATCTCCGCTGGTAAGCACATTGAAAGAGGTGAGAGCTTCGCCGTTGAGACGACTCTGGCCGGAAAGCACTATCTGCAAATGATGGCCGATGCGCGAAATCGTGGTTTCGAGGTCGTGCTGGTCTACATCGGGACAGAAAATGTTGAGATCAACCTGGCTCGAATCAGAAATCGAGTTCTCGCGGGTGGCCATGATGTCCCGGAGGGCGATGTCCGCCGGCGTTACCAGCGAAGCTTCAAGAGTCTTGCGACAGCCGTACAGCGCGCCGACCACACAATCCCGTTCGACAACTCAACTGAAGAGGGTTACCGGCTTATCGCTGTTCTCGTGCCGTCTGGAAGTCAGTGGTTCGAGCCCGTTCCCAATTGGGCAAAGGCAAGTCAGGGCTAGGCCGGGCGTCGCCTCACTAATAACTCGCAATTAGAGAAGCGAAGATTTCCACAGAGGCATTTAACAGTTTAGTTATGAAAGTCGGCCACGCCATCCCAGACCAACTGGACCGCGATGGCGAGAATCAGGAAGCCGAAGATCTTATTGATGGCGCCGACTGCATTGGGTCCCAAGCGCCGCACTAGCGGCCCTCCCAGCCAGAAGAAAAGAAGAACGGTCAGCGCGATCGCGGCGATGCCGATGACCATCCCCAAATAAGATGCGGCACTGTCCACGTTGGCCGCGAGCGCCATGACTACGCCGATGGCTCCCGGCCCCGACATCAGGGGCATGGCCAGCGGAGTCAAAGAAATGTCTTCTTTGCCCTGTGCTTCGTTGCTCTCCTCCGGCGTGATGCGGGCGTGAGAAGTAACCATGGCCCAAGCGGTGTTGGCAACGATCAGTCCTCCGGCGATTTTCAGGACGGGCAGCGAGATCCCGAAGAAATGTAGAACGAAGCGGCCGAAAAACAGAAACGTCACCAGAATGACAAACACCCAGAGACCAGTCTTGAAAGCAGTGATCCGGCGATCTCTGTCGGTCCAGGACGATGTCATGCTGAAGAAGATTGGAATGCCGCCGAAGGGATCGACGATCGGAAATAACGCCAGAAACGTCGCCGCGGCCGAGTGCGGCAGCGTACGCAGAAACTGTCCGAGAGCATGGGTAGAGGTCATCGAATCAATTGGCCTTGAAGGGGTTGAAGATCTCTATCCCAAGATGCCTGAAGTCTTTTTCATTCCGGGTCGCTACCGTAAGCCCGTGCAAGCGTGCGGTCGCCGCGATCATGACGTCGTACAACAGGTCCTCTTGTTTGCCCATCATCATCCGGGCCGTTTCGCGGAAGCAACGCCCATCCATCGGCAGCACAGTCGACCAGTTCTCCAAGTCATTAATCCACGCCTCAATGGCACTAGCTTTATTCGCATCTTGTCTGCGGGTGCGTTCGATGCCCTCCTGCAGTTCCCCGAGCGTAACTGCCGAAAGACAGATCTGCTCGTCCCGCAGGCCCTCAAACCATTTCACCACGGCTCCATGCGGCTTCGGTTTACGAATCTCCGAAATTATGTTCGTGTCGAGCAGATACCGGATCACTCGAACTCCACGGGCGGCCGTCGTTTCCACTTTCTGCGCGGCGGAGCAACGTCCTCAAAGCGGGGGCCCGACATCAGCAATTCTTTGATACTGGGGCGGGACGCGCTCTGCATTCGGCGCCACTCCTCAATCGGCACAAGAACGGCCGCTTCTACGCCGCGGCGCGTCACCACTTGCGGCCCTTTCTTGAGCGCCGCGTTGAGGAATTCGCTGAAACGGGATTTCGCCTCTTGCAATTGCCAGGAACTCACCGCTACACCTCTTAGGCAATTATATGACTAGTCAGATGACTAGTCAAATAATTAACGATATCCTTCCAACACCTTGGCCGCGCGGTCGAGCGCAGCCGTCAACACTGCCAACTGCTGCCGCGCCCGGTCGGCATCTCCCTTGTCGATCGCTTCATTCACTCCTGGAATCACCACTGCGGCGTATCCCGTGTATTCTCCCGGAGCGTAAATCGCATGGCGGAACCAGGGACGGTGCGGCAGCCCCTCAGGCACAAGCAGGGCGCGTTCAGCGCCGCCCAGCGCCTGGTTTAATTGAACGGGATCTCGCGGCGGATTTTTCTGCTTTGCCGAGATCTTCGCTCCCGCGTCCTGAAAATGTTTTGCTGCCGCGGTCACCGCCTTAAGGTCGAGCCCATGCTCACCGAATTTACTCTCAGCTCTTTTCCTCGCTTCATCGAGGTAGACGGCAATCTCCTTTCCATATTCTTCGTAGTCGTAGGGCAGCACGTCGGCATCGGCCATGCGCAATGCCTCCAGGCCAAAGACTCGCGCCATCTGCTGCTCATAAACGAAATCCGGATCACCAAACTTTGTGAACCAGGCAAAATTATCGAACACGGAGTGATACACGCCATACGGGCCGCCAGAACTGATGTCGCCAGAAGGCACGCCCAGGTGTTGCTGGAACGCGCTGTAGTCAGAGCCGCTGCCGAGGTCGCCGACCTGGACATCGCCGTTGGCAGGGGCAGCGGGCTTGCGGCGCGATTCGCTGCTGGCTTCCGCGGGCGACTGAGGCTGATCAGACTTCTGCCACTGTTCGTAGACAGTCCCGCCTTTGGGACTGGGCACGGCCTTGGTGACATCACGCAAAAACTGCTTCAAGCTGGGAACGGCCGAGGCGCTGAACTTCGGCCCAGCGACCGCGACATCCATGTTGAAATACGCGGCGGCGCCGCCCAGTTCGGATTCATGCTGTTCAGCCCATTCAGTGGAACCGATCAGTCCTTCTTCTTCGCCATCCCAACTGCCGAAAATCATGGTGCGCTTAGGCTTCCAACCGGACTTCAGCAACTCGCCGACACCGTGCACGGATTCAAGCATCGCCGCCGTACCGCTGTTCGGGTCGACCGCACCGTACACCCACGCGTCGCGGTGATTGCCGGCGACCACCCATTCGTCGGGAAACTCACTGCCTCGCACCCGGCCGATCACATCCCAAAGAGTGCGGAACTGATAATCCTGTTTGAGATGCATCTTCACGCGCACCGGTCCCGGTCCCACGTGATAAGTGAAAGGAAGCGAACCCTGCCACTCGCGGGGCGAGTCGGGCCCGCCCAGATTTTGAAGAATGGGCCAGGCATCGTGATACGAAAGTGGTGTCACTGGAATCTTTGGCATCTGCGCCGACTGCTGGGGAGAGATGCGCTTGCTGTCGGGCAACGAGGGCAGCGATGCAATTCCCGGCGTTGTCGGATCGCCGGGGAACTCGAACATGTATCCCACCGATCCGCGCTGCACGCCGGTATCAGGTCGCCAGGGTCCACCCGGATACTTATCACCACGCCGCCAGCCGTCGTCGAACGGATCGGAATAGATGATCACTCCTGCCGCGCCGTGTTCCTGCGCGATGAATTCTTTCACCCCGCGGAAATTCTGGCCGTAGCGAACGAGGACGATTTTGCCGCGGACGTCGACGTTCAACTTCTCCAGCTTCTCGAAATCGTCCGGCGTGCCGTAGTTGGCGTAGACCACATCGGCCTCGACGTCCCCTGAGGGAGACATGCCGTTGAATGGCATCACGACGCGCGGATCGTTGTCGTAGGGATCGCCCTCAACGTGCTCGCGCGTCGGTCCGTGCATTTCGACTCCGGCGGGTGCGGTGATGTCGACGCTGATCTCCGAGGGATAGTTGAACCACGCCTTGTATTCGACGATCTCGGTGTCGAGGCCAGCGCCGCGAAATTTTTCTGCCACGTAATCGGCTGTGGCCTTGTCCTCGGGTGTGCCTGCCATGTGCGGCGCCTGGGTCAGCGTGCGCAGATGCTCTTTCGCCAGGTTGGGATCGGGCACGGCAATAAAACGGGCTTCGGCGGCGTTTTCAGCGGCGGCATCGCGAAAGCCGAAGATGGGTTGAGCGCCAACTGAAGGCTGCGGGCCATGACCGCTGACAATGATCGGCAGACAGCAAAGCAGAACAACTGAAGGAAGAAATAAGGCTGAAAAGAATCGCATTGGGCACCTGTGGTGAAAGTAAGTAAGGTAGCACAGCAGACGTGGAACTCTTTAAGTGAACCGTCCGTCCTGGAAGTGAAAGCCGCCGCTGACCACTAGCGTACTTGTCCCGTCCCCACAATCTCGTACTTGGAGGAAGTCAGTTCCGCCAAGGCGAACGGACCGCGGCAGTGCAGCTTTTGCGTGCTGATGCCCATCTCGGCGCCGAAGCCGAACTCGGCGCCATCGGTGAAGCGGGTTGAAGCGTTCCAGTACACCGCGGCGGAATCTACTCCGCGCAAAAACTTACGGGCGTTCACTTCATCGCGGGTCACGATGGAATCGGAGTGCTTGGTGGAATAACGGTTGATGTGGGCAATCGCATCATCTACGCCTGCCACCACGCGAACCGCTATGCACAGCCGCAGGTACTCTTCATACCAGTCCTGCTCGGCGGCCGGCGCAATGTTCAATCCAGCACCTAAGCTGCGGGATTTTCCGTCTCCACGAACTTCGACTCCGGCTTCGATCAGCTTCTTGGTGATTCGCGGGACATATTCTGCCGCGATCCGTTCATGCACCAGCAGCTTCTCCGCGGCGTTGCACACCGATGGGCGCTGTGTTTTGGCGTTGATTACAATTGCGTCGGCCATGTCGAAGTCGGCGGATTCATCGATAAAGATGTGGCAGTTCCCTGCCCCGGTCTCGATCACGGGCACGGCGGAATTCTCAGTGACGAATGCGATCAGTTCTACACCGCCGCGCGGGATGATGACATCCACGAGTCCCCGCGCCTTTATGAGTTCCTGCACCGACTGCCGCGTGCTCGAATCGAGCAGTTCAATCGCGCCTTCCGGCACTCCCGGCACGGCGGCTAGAATCTCTGCCAGGCGCTGATTGCTGCGCGCCGCTTCTTTGCCACCGCGCAGAACGATTGCGTTACCGGTTTTCAAGGCGAGCACGGCAGTATCTACGGTGACGTTCGGGCGCGATTCGTAAATGATTCCCACCACGCCCAGCGGCACGCGCACTTTGCGGATGTGCAGGCCGTTTGGGCGGGTCCACTCGGCCAGCGTTTCGCCAATTGGATCGTCGAGCGCCGCGACTTCGCGAACACCTTGCGCCATCTCCTTGATGCGCGGTGCAGTCAACAACAAGCGGTCGCGCATGGCGCCCTCGAGGCCGGAGCTTTCCACATCTTCGCGGTTCGCCGCAAGAATCGTTTGCGCGTGAGCTTCAAGCGCATCTGCGATCGCCAGCAGCAAGGCGTTCTTCTCCTTGGTGGGGAGCAGTGCGAGCTGGGCAGCGGCTGCGCGCGCCCGCAGCAGCTTTTCCTGCGTGGAAGCCGAGTTGGCGACAGTCGCTGCCATCAATCTTATTCCTACCGGTCTCACCCCTGCTGGGGAGGAAAATACGTTCCTATTTTGCGTTGCATGCCCAGTGTAATCCCCTGCGGATGGCGGCCATTCACGATGGCCACGCGGACTCCGCCTTCGCTCGCCAGTTTGGCGGCGCGCAGTTTGGAAATCATGCCTCCGCGTCCAAGCGCGCTCTTGCCGTTGCACCGCGCTTCCAGCGCCGGAGTCAGTTTGCGCACCACGCGCTGCAGCCTGGGTTTCTTGCGTCCATTGGGGATAAGCAGTCCATCTACATTGGTCAACAGCAGCAACCAATCGGCTTTCACAGCTGTGGCCAGCAGCGCACTCAGCTCGTCGTTGTCGCCGAAAGCACCCTCCAGTTCGCGGACGCTGACGCTGTCATTTTCATTCACGATCGGCACCACGCCGAGTGCCAGCAGTTCGGCGAGCGCATTCTGCAAGTTGCGATAGCGCACCGGCGAGGTGAAGTCATCGCTCGAAAGCAGCAGTTGCGCCACCACCTTCTTGCCGAAAAAGAGGCGCTCGTAAGTATGCATCAGCTGGCTTTGCCCGACGGCCGCGCAGGCCTGCATCCCGGGGACGCCGCTGGGCCGCCGGCTCAGTCCTAATCCGGAGATGCCTGCGGCGATTGCGCCGGAAGTGACGATCAGATACTCATTCTGGTTGAGATCGAACTGATCGACCATGGCGCGCAGCACGTTCGCGTCGATCTCCCCTCCGGGAGCGATGAGGCTGGTGCCGACTTTGATGACGATTCTCATGCAGTCAAACTTTTCTGGCTTAGTTAGACGTCTTAACTGGAATGGTATCGCAACTTGACCGTCCTGCGATTTAAGATGGGTTCCAGGCAAGATGAACAACTTGCGCTTATAGATTCCGATGCCCGCTTCCAATGGCACCAGCCGCTTCTCTGATCGCGTCGAAAACTACGTGCGCTACCGGCCCGGATATCCGCCCGAAGTTATTCGGGAACTGGAGTCTCAATGTGGCTTGATGGCTAGTCATGTGGTTGCGGACGTCGCGTCGGGCACCGGCATTTGGACTCGCATGCTGCTCGAGAATGGCAATCCAGTCTTCGGCGTCGAACCTAACGCCGAGATGCGCGAAGCGGGCGAGCGTCTGCTGGCGGCGTTTCCAAAGTTCACTAGCGTCGCGGGAACGGCGGAAGCGACGACGCTGGCGGATCAAAGTGTGGACTTCGTCACCGCGGCGCAAGCCGCGCACTGGTTCGACCGCGCGCGGGCACGGCGCGAGTTCGTTCGGATCCTGAAGCCCGGCGGATGGCTGGTGCTTTTGTGGAACGAGCGCCTGACCGATTCGACGGCCTTCTTGCGCGATTACGAACGACTGCTGCTGACCTACGCCACCGATTATCAGGATATTCGCCACGAGCATACGACATCTGCGGTCAACGAATTCTTTGATCCAGCGCCGTTTCAGGAACGGACGTTTGCGATGCGGCAGGAATTCGACTACGCGGGCGTGGAAGGCCGACTGCTGTCGTCGTCGTACGCGCCGGGGCCGGGCCATCCCCGTCATGCGCCCATGCTGCGCGAGCTGCGCCGCATCTTCGAGGCCAATGCTATTGAAGGCCGGGCCGTTTTCGAATACAAGACGCGACTTTATTTCGGATGGCTGAGACGCGAGTAGGATTGCAATTTCAAATCTTTATCTTCTTTAGTTTTTTAGTCCTCCTGGAGAACAATGCCCGACGAAAAATCTTTTCACATGACGCCCGACGAATTCCGGCGCCACGGCCACGC
>JBAUYE010000109.1:0-2313 GCA_049584615.1 Candidatus Sulfotelmatobacter sp. | reverse complement strand
AACGAGGATCGGGCCGCGCGAAGCCCCTTCCAGCAAGCGCACGCAAGATTTATTTCGCGGCACAAATCCACCGGCGCGCCGGTAGCGTGGTAGCGCAGGCAAATAGCAGGTTCCTCCGCTGCGCCCTCGCTGGCGCTCCGGCTCCGGTCGGAATGACAAGGTAGTGAAGGGGTCGAGAGGTTGAAGCCGAAGCCCGAAGCCCGAAAGGCGAAGCCCGCGTTACCGCACTTCCAGCGACACCAAGTCGCCGTCGGACATTCCGCGGGACTTGTAATTCACCGAGACCGAGCGGTTATTCCATTCGCAGGAGAAGGTGTCGGCCCCGATGAGCAGCACGGACTTGTAGTCGGCAGTGCGCAGCTTAAGAACTGCGCTACCGGAACTCACGGTGAGAACGGCTGCCGGGGACTGGGAGCAATCCACGTCTACCAGCCGACCCTCGAAGAACTTCGTCGGCCGCCTGTCCGCTGTGCCGGATTGCGCCGCCTGCTCAGCCGCGGCGCGCGTGGCAGCGTCCTGATCCAGCACGTCGAACGGGGAACTTGGCTTGGAGAGTTTGCTGGCCGAAGCAGCGGTGGCGGGTGAGAGGCCGTATTTCTGTTCGTTGGCAAGCTGCGCCAGCTGTTCGCCAGCCGCGGCGGCGACCTGCGGATTGCTGCTGGTCTTCAACAATTCCAGCAAGGCTCGCGCAGCAACCCACTTTTTATCGGAGACGTAAATTTGAGCCATATGATAAAGGTACTGCTGGTTGCGCGGACTGAGTTCGATGGCGGCGCGCTCGGCCTGCATGGCGCCTGCCGGCCCACCACCCTCGCGGCGCGCACTGGCCAACAGGTCATAGGCATCGGCGAATTCGGGATACCATTCGAGCACCGCGCGCAGATCCTGCATCATGTTGGGCAGTCCCGGAATATCGGTGTGCCTGGCCTGTGACATACGGTATTTCAGCACCGAGAAGTAGTAGCGGATCCACATGTCGCTCCGGTTGAGCGTGGCGGCGTTACCCAGTTCTTCGGCGGCGTCCTCAAACTCGCCGTGCTGCAGGTGATCCCAGGCCAGGGCGCGGTGGGCGATCTCATTGCCGGCCACTGCAATGGGAAGAGCCGGGTTGTCCTCGTTTTTCGCCTCATTGGCCTTGTCGTTTCCCTTCTCGGTGGCCTTCTTGGCAGGTGCTGGGTTGGGCGCCGTGGCCAGCGCCTGCAATTCCTGGAGCGCGGCGTCGCGGCGGTCGGGAATTCTGATCTTTACCTCATCCACGGTAGCGCGCGCATCCGCCTCGGGAACAGCCTTGGACGTGATGGCGCTGTCGCTTGGCCCTACGATCGCGGAAAATTCGTAGACCTGCGGCATGTTGGCATGAGAGCCGGGTTGCCTCGAAGCGTCGAGCGCCTGGAACAAAGATGTGAGCGAGTGAAAGTAATCTTTCACCTCCTGATCTAACTGCGCGGGCGTCATGCCGTACGCCTTCTGCACGGCTTGTTCCACCGGCACGTGCTGGTTCTCGACCAGGTCAAAATAGGTTCCCGTCTCCGGCAGCTTTTTGTCGTGGAGCAGGTAATGCATCGTCATCCAGGATTGCGCATAGAAGAGCGTGTGGTGAGTGCTTTCGGTGTAGTTTGCATTATCGGGCTTCGTGGTGAGCAGGTCAGGCAGCGCGAGCCAGGACTGGCCGCCATTTTGTCCGCCGAGAAGTTCGGTGAGCGACTTTGATTCATTGCCGCCCGTGGAGGCAGAAGCCAGCTCCGGGTCACCACCGATTTCGTACTTTCTGTCGTCGACGCGGATGGAGCCGAAGTATTCGGCAAGGCCTTCGTCGAACCATGCCTGGACTTCAGGATAGTTGTAGTTGAGCAGCAGGTGGGCGAAGTCGTGGGCGACGGCGCGCCAGGATTCCTCCTCAGCCAGGTTCAGCACGATGAAGTTCTGGTCTTCGCCGGGCAGGAAAAAGCCGGGAGCGGCAATCGGCTGAGCGTCGATGGCTTGACCGTTGATCGGTTGACCATGGCGCAGCGGCGCCGTCTGGTAATAATCCTTGTCGTTCTTGAAAGCGATAATGGTCAGCGGCAGCGGCTCGTGGAGGTGCTCCTTCATCAGCAGGACGGCGAAGACTGCCCGCATCTGCTCGAAGCGCAGGGCAACTTCTTTGCCTTTCTTATCTCCTGCATCGGTGATGACGGTGAAATGTGTGGAGTGGATCTCAAGCCACGGCGACGGCTCGGCGGCGTGGGAGGCGAGAGTCAAAAGGACCACGCAACCTGCCAGGAGCACGCGAACGGAAGTGCGAAGAGAGCGGGCCATGCGCACGCCTGCGGA
>JBAUYE010000108.1:0-8235 GCA_049584615.1 Candidatus Sulfotelmatobacter sp. | reverse complement strand
GTCCAGTTCCACGGACCGGGGTGCTTTTTTTGTGGTGGTGCAGTTTGAGTGTCATCCTGAGCAAGCGCTTTTTGCGCAGCGAAGGATCTAGGAGAGCCGCGCGACGCCTCGCGCCGCTTTAATAAGTAACGCCGCGACGCAATAATCGCGCGTCTGGCTCGCTTCCTTATCAAACTGCACCACTACTACTTTTTTTGTACTATTCCGCTGTCCGCGCTCCTTCTCATATCATTCGCAGATTAAAATCGTTCCAGTCTTAACTCGATCAAATCGATGAACACTTCTTCACTATCCGAGCACGAGTTCCGGGGCCAGCTTGCTGATCAAGCCAATCGCCACACCTCCCGCTGGATCTGGATGCTGTTCTTCTTCTGCGCCCTCGCCGCCATCGGACTGTTCGTTATTCCAGCCTTCATCATTCGTCCCTTCCGTTACCAGGCGCCGCGCGCACTCTTCGTTGCCATGGCTCTGCGCCAGCGCGCTCCTTGGGGCACGCTGATCGCAGCCGTCGTCTGTTTCGTTCTCGCCTTCGCACTCTGGAGAACCACCGGTCGCTGGCGCAGAGCCCTGCTCGTGCTCACTCTTCTTCTTGTAACGTTCTCGGCAGTAATGGCGCGTCAAAACTATTTCGAGTGGATGTTTCACCCCATCGCCGGCCCGCAATTCCTCGCACAATCCGAAAGCAAGCTCGATCCGAAAGAAATGATCATGGCCGTCCGCTTCGCAAGCGACGCGCGCGCCTATCCCATCAGCCAGATGGCGTACCATCATGTCCTCAACGACATCGTCGGAGGTGTGCCCATCGCCGTCACCTATTGAACGCTCTGTCACACCGGTCTGGTGTGGACGCGAACGGTGAAAGGAAGAGTGCTGCACTTTTATCTGGCTGGCATCAACAACCAGAACTTCCTCATGCGCGATAAAGAAACCGGAACCTGGTGGCAGCAGATCACCGGCAAGGCCATCTACGGCCCGCTCCAAGGTGCAACGCTCGAACTGGTCCTCAGCGACGAACTAACTTTCGGCGAGTGGAGAAGCGAATTTCCCAACGGCCAGGTGCTGGCGCCCGTAGCCAAGTACACGAAAGAGTACGAACCCAACTGGGAACCGGAAGTAGCCAAGCTGCCCGTAGTCATCAGCTTCCCCGGCACTGAACTTAAATCGCGCGATGTAGTCGTCGGACTCACCATCGCCGGCGTCCCCCGCGCCTATCCCTGGGAAACTTTCCTCAAGCAGTCTCCAGTTCTGGATCGCGTCAACGGCACGCCGCTGCTCTTGGTGCTCGGCCCCGACGGCAAATCCTTCCGCGTCTTCGTCAGCCGCATCGACGGCCGCGACGCCGAATTCTTTCTGCAGGGCGATGATGCGGCCAACACCTCGGCCGAGAAAAAAGCTTGGACGCTAGTCGACGCCACCACCGCCAGCCAGTGGAACTTTCAAGGTTGCGCCACCTCCGGGCCCGCGCAAGGAAAATGCTTAGACCGCATCCCGGCACTGAAAGACTACTGGTTTGACTGGCGCAACTACCATCCCGACACTACCATCTACAAACGCTAGGACAATTCCGGCTCGCTAACTCCTTTGTTTCACCGGTATTAAAGCTAAGTCGTTAGAAAACCATGCCTTAGCCCGACAAAACTTTCCCCCACCCCGCGCCAACCGCTCGAGACCCCTTTTCTAAGCCTGGAGCTAACGTGCCGGCATTTCGGCACCCGCGCAACCCATAGCAGCTTAAGCCATTAACCATGACAATTGCTCAGAGTAATTCAAAATGACCCCATTCGAATGTTCCAGTTGGAACATTACGCACTATGTTCCGACTGGAACATTCGAGCAATTTAGCTTGAGCCTCGCTCAAGGGTACGGGACTTGATCTACACTCTTTGAACTGGAGAAGGTTTCATCCGTGTCAGAAATTCATGCCATCTTCTGGGATGTTGGAGGCGTGCTGCTCACAAACGCCTGGGACCACACCGAACGCGCGGCCGCTCTCGAACGCTTCCATCTCGACGAAAAAGACTTCGCCGCGCGGCACGAGATGGTGGTCTCGTCGTTTGAGCGTGGCAAGATCACGCTCGACGAATATCTGGATCGCACTGTGTTTTACCGCGATCGTCCCTTCACCCGCGAGCAGTTTAGCGACTACATGTTCTCGCTCTCGCAGCCCATGCCGGAAGTTCTCGCCTTCGCGCGGACGCTCGCCGGTTCCGGCAAATATTTCATGGGCACGATTAACAACGAGTCGCGTGAGTTGAACCTGCACCGCATCGAGAAGTTCGGCTTGCGCGAAATCTTCCAGCTGTTCGTCAGTTCCTGCTTCGTCGGATTGCGCAAGCCGGACAGCGGCATTTATCGTTTGGCGATCGAGATCACGCAGTTCAATCCGGAAGAGTGCTGCTTCATCGACGACCGCGCGCTGAACCAGGCCTGCGCCGCGAAGTTGGGCATGCACACAATCCAGATGCAGACGCCGGAACAGTTGCGCGCAGACTTGGTCAGGATAGGCGTGAAAGCGTGAGCCAGCCTCGCTAGAGGCGAGCAGCTAGAAGCTGAGAGCTGACGGCCGGGAGCTCAGCCGCTAGCTCTTCCGCGGTTGCGGCTTCGCGAATGGAACCGCAGCTTTCGGAATATCGGACTCTGCGCCGGAGAGCGTGAGGTCGCTCGACCAGCATTCCGAGACCAGCTTCCAGTCTCCGCTCGCCTGCTTGGCGAAGACCCAGAGATATTTGCCGCGTTCTTCGCGCCGTTTGCCGGCTGTTCCCGGGACCAGCGCACTGTAGCGTCCCACTTCGTGAGCCAGATCGCCCAAAACCTCCACCCGCATGGGATCGAGGGCCACTTCTCCCAGACCGGCTTCGAGCGAGGCGAAGAAGAACTCGCGCACCGCCACGGCACCGCGGATCGCGGGAAGGTTCGAACGCAGCACCAGCGCGTCCGGCGCGTAGAGTTCCATCAGTTCCTCGAGTTGCCGCGTATTGCAGGCTAAGACCCATTCCTGCGTGAGCCGGCGAACCGCAGCCTCACTGCGGCTCATGGGTTCGCCCTTGGCGGCCGCGGCAACTCTCATCCGATCGGCTTCTCGCGCGCTCTCCGATGCGTTGGAACGCGGAACGCTTTCGGCGCCCGCGCTGCCCTGAAAATAGTGATGATGGTAGTGGTGGTGGTAGTGATGGGTACCCGCGTGAGCCCCTGGCTGGGGATGAACTTCATCACCGGCTTCCCGGGCGGATCGTGGAGATTGTGGCAGGTCCTCGCGGTCGAAAACCGGTAAGGCGTGAACCGAAGATGTGTGATCTGGCGAGTGCGATGGCGCGGCTCCCAACGGAAGTCCGCACATGCCGCAGAACTTGCTTCCCGAGCGATTGTGATGCCCGCACCCATGGCAGGCGTTGAGAGAACTCGAAGTAGTGTCGAGCGTGGCGCCCTCGGCGGCAGCTTCAGAATCGGATTCCATGGTGAGGCGCTGCATGGCTTGCAGAGCCGCGGCGATCGCTTCCTGATTGGGTTTGGGGCGCCGCATTTCAGGATAGAGACGCTGATAAATCTCGCCCAGAGCAGGATTGTGCGGGCCAATGCTGGGCATCGCGTCTTCGGAATCCTGCGCAGACGCGGAACTGATTGGCCGGGCTAGTTTCTTGTCTCTCTCCACGATTCAGACCGCCGTGGTGGTCATTTTAGCTCAAGCGGATCGCCTCGGGCCGGGGAATCTCAGCGGCGGGAAAATTCGATTTTCCCTTCCGCCTCCGTGGGCACGCCATTGCAGGTTGCGGGACGATATCGCCAGCCGCGAACGGTTCGCAGCACGTTGCGGTCGCCCGCAGGGCCGACGCTCTGCAGAATCAGAGGACTATGCACGCGGCCGTCGGCGCCGATGATGAAGCTTACTTTGACTTTGAGTCCGGCTTCGATGGGAACCAGCAGCGGAGCGGGTGTGGTCAACGCTTCGGGCGGTTGGGTATCTTCGCAGCGCGAACGCGCACTCGAATGCGGAACGTTGCTGAACTCGGCGGCGCGGGTGGGAGTCTTGAAAACCTGATGTTCGCGCTCGGTGAGGACTGCTTGACTCAGACGCGAAGGTGGAACCTGCTCCAAAGCCGCGCTGGAAGCGGGAACTGCGAGGATCAGAAACCAGGGCCAGATGCGAAGCATATATGAAACCTTCCAGGTCGAACGGGAACTGCTTCTCGTACCCCTTTATCGGCACGTCTGGTGCCAGTTGGAGACAGGTTTAACTATATTGCTGTCAATCTATTCGGGGAAGGTCGACGCGTTGGTGTGAAGAGGATTGCATTCATATGGAAGGGGTTGTCAAAGCCGGCACGACCTCGTCCTGAGACTTATTGTTTCGCCGGGGACCGCAGGGTCAGCAGGGTGATTTCGGGAGGGCAATTCAAGCGCATCGGAACCGCGATCGTACCCAGTCCGGCGCTGGTGTGGAGCGTGAGCGGACCTATGTGGTAGGTGCCCCAAACATATTTCTTCGCCAGCTCCGGCAGGTAAAGCGGAGGGAGGAATGGAATTCGGATCTGGCCACCATGAGAGTGCCCGGAAAGCTGCAAGTCGATGGGGAATTTTGCCGCTTCATCGGCGAAGTCCGGTTCATGGGCGAGCAGAATTACGGCATCGCCGGCGGCGACGTTATGCATGGTCTTCGACAGGTCGGCGGTTCCGCCCATCACATCATTCACTCCGGCCAGCCAGAAACGTACGCCGTCTTGCTCGATGGGTTGCGACTGGTTGGCCAGCACCTGGATGTTCTGGTCCTGGAGTGCGCGGGTTACGTATTCGGGGTCCGTGCCCTCATCGTGGTTTCCCAAGACAGCCCAGAGGCCGTGAGGCGCGGTCATCTGACGCAGGAGGCTGGCGCAGGGCTCCGCGGCGAGCGCTCCCTTCGCCTCGTCGCCGATCAGGGGCACAGTAACAAAGTCACCCGTGAGCACGATCAGATCGGGATGAAGATCGTTGACCATGGCAATTGCAGCACGCAGGGGATGGACCGAGAAATATGGATCGTAGTGGAAATCGCTGAGCACGGCGACGGTAAAGCCATTCAGCCGTTCGGGCCAGCGCTGGAGGCGAAACTCCTGGCGCACAATGCGAGGAAAGTTCGGGGCCAGAAGGATTCCGTCTCCGATGACAGCGACTCCGCCGACGGCGGCAGCCCGTTGAAGAAACTGGCGTCTTGTAGTGGGAATCAACGGCAAACGAGAATCACTCGGTAGAGGTCCACGGTATGCATTTGCGTACCTCCAGAATAACCGAATGCAGGGATCTCGTGCAGACGGAAACCAGCCTACTGCCCGGAACTGAACTCAAAACAAACCAAATCGGCACGGCTATATTGCCCCGACATCCGCGACTCAGAAATTGAAAGTCACGAACAGGTCGACGCGCCGGTTGGCCGCACCATTCGAGAAAGGTCCGTTCGACGCGAGCCCATTCGGGGTGTCAAAGAACCTTGAACCCAAAATGCCGCTGGGGTTCCCGAAGTTGACTTTGTTGAAAGCGTTGCGCGCCGAAACGCCGAAGCTGAGATTGTAGCGGCGATCAGAACCGCTGGGTATTCCCATCGGACCACTGCCGAATAGTGGGCCGTGGCCATGACCTCCCCCGCCTCCTGGTCCGCCTCCGGGGCTGTTGGGGCGGCTAGTCTTGGGACCGAAACCAAACGTCTTCGCAAGGCGCAGATTCACTGAGGCGTGTGCAGGACCAGAGCCGTAGTTAACGGGAACAATTTTTTCGCCGGCCGTAGGCACTGAATCGAAGGTTCCGAGCGGCGTGCAGTAGACGGTTGAGGGAGGCGTGTTCACGGTGGTCGGACATGTCGCAGTAGAAACCAGCCCCGGGCGATCATTGAAGATGGAATCGTTATTCAGGTCATTGGTTGTGGTGATGTTGAAAGGAGAACCGGACCAGGCGACGATGAAGGGGCTCAGGCGGAAGTTGAAGGGAAGGCCAAACGATCCGCCTAAAAAGAACCGATTGCGGTAGTCAAACGAAGCGCGTCCATAATCTTGGCTGATGTTGTAGGAATTGGAAGGAAAGCTGGAAACGCCGGAGGTATCGCTGTTGGCATAGTTCAGTATGTAGTAGCCAAAAAGCTGAATCTTTGATCCGATCCGGATGTTGGGATTGGCGATCAACTGACTTTGCCGGAACACCGCTTCGGAAACATATTGGTAGAGATTGAGATTGCCCAGGGGTGGGGTCTGGCAGGGACTGCAAGGAGTTCCGGGGTAAGGTGCATTGGCGTTGATGGTGAGCAACTGGTCAAAGCCGCGCGAGTTCAGGTAGGTCACGTTCAGAGTTGCGAACTTGGTGAGTTGCCGCTCCACGCTGATGGCCGATTGTAATGTGTAAGGCGCATGCAGATGTGGGTTGATCTGGTAGATCGTTGGCGTAGAGGATACGGCGGCTCCAGTGCAGGAACTAATGTCGGTCAAGCTCGAGCACTCCGGATTGTTAATAACAAACTGCTTCTGCGTGATGCCATTCAAGAGATCTGTTTGCAGGATCTGCGCTTCCTGAAAACGATCATAGAAAATTCCGAAGCCTCCGCGCAGCACAACCTTGGGCGGGGCGCTCTTGCCTCCAACGCCCCAGGCAAACCCCAGGCGCGGGGCCCAGTCGTCGTGATCCTGAATGCCGGTCTGAGTTTCGAAGCGCAAGCCATAACTGAGGGTGATATTGGAACGCGCCTTCCAATCGTCCTGATAATAAATTCCAGCGTCGAAGTTACCCACCACCAGAGGAGTAGGCCCGAACGTGCATTGTCCCGAGGCGAAGGCACAGGTGTATGTGAGTTGCGTTGCGATCGGCGTTGTCGTATTGCCGCTATTCTGAACCGCATAAGCGTATGAAACCGGGCAGGGCGGTTGCCCCAGGGTTGGCGTGCAAGCGGTCTGCTGCGCCGGAGTGAGCAGCGAAGAGAACGTAAATTCTCCGTTGAATCCGGAAGTCTGGCTGTTCGCATCCCGGATGCCGCGTAGCCGCGCTCCGAATTTGACAGTGTGATTGCCGTGGATGATGGAAGTGTAGTTCTGCAGTTCGTAGTGGTCCTGATGGTCCAGGATGTTGCCATTGTTGTTTCCGCCGCCGCCGAACGATCCCAGGACGTTGAGAGTCGGCTGGCTGTTCAAGGCGAACTGATTGTCGATCTCACGCAGATACTGGAAGCGAGTTTCATTCACAATCTTCGAACCAATGACCTGGGTGTCGCTGATTTGTACAGTGTGCTCGGTAGAGTCGGAGTTATAGCCCTGAGAGGCTAAGTTGAATTGACCGACGCCCTCGTTATCCTCAACATCACGGTAAAGCTGATAGCGGACGGTGAGGGTGTTGTTCTTGCTGAGAGCATAGTCGAGGCGGGGGGTGATATTGGTTCGATGCCTGGGAAAGGGCACCGCATCGATGAAGGGTGTCGCGGTGAGGGTAGTGGGATCAAGCGTTAGGGCATTCACCTCGTTGAGATCGTTGATGTTTCGCCGCTGGGCATCGAGAAAGAAGGAAGCCTTCTTGTTGAGCGGTCCGCCGATGTTGGCAGTGAACAGGGTGGAGTCGTAACCGGGCTGGTCGGCGCCGCCGAAGGGATTGGGGGAGTTGAAGGGGGAATCGTTTCCGTCCACGAATAATTGCCCGTGAAACTTATCGGTGCCGGGCTTGGTGAAGATTTCGATGCGGCCGTAGCCGAGCTTGTCGTATTCGGCGGAGAACGGATTTTGGTTGATCCGGATTTCGCGAATCGACTCTTTGGGAGGAAGCTGGCCCGCAGTAAACCCATCGATGTAGAGCTGGCCGCCGTTCGGTCCGGCGGAAGGACCGGCGAGGGCCTGCAAATCGGTGAGCAATTCGTCGGGATCATCGGGCAGAGCTTCCAGTTCCTTGCCTGAAATGGTGATGGCACCGGCGTTATTCTCAGGATTGACGTCGACAGTCGGCGCAGTATCGGAGACCTGAATTTTTTGCTGCTCGACTTCAATGGCCATGGCAACGTTGAGGCGCAGGGGCTGATCGGTGGTGATGACTACGTTGTCGTTTTCGTAGACGGAAAATCCCGGAGCGACCACGGTGAGCGTGTACTGGCCCGTGGGCAGGCCTTTGAATTCATAGAAGCCCTGCCCGTTGGCTTGCGAAGCGATGGGCGTGGAGGAAATGGCCGCCGGTGTCATGACGACGTTGGCATTAGCGATGGCGGCGCCGGAAGGGTCGGTTACCTGGCCGCGCAAAGTGCCGGTG
>JBAUYE010000107.1:0-3547 GCA_049584615.1 Candidatus Sulfotelmatobacter sp. | reverse complement strand
GCGGTGACCGGACTTTATTTCTACGACGATCTGGTGGTGAAGATTGCGAAGTCGCTGAGGCCCAGTGCGCGGGGGGAGTTGGAGATCACCGACGTGAATAAAGTGTATCTGGAGCGCGGAGAGCTGGAAGTGGTGGTGATGGGGCGCGGCATGGCATGGCTGGACACGGGCACGCATGAGTCGTTGATGGATGCGGCGCTGTACATTCAGGCGATCGAGAAGAGGCAGGGACTTATGGTGGCTTGTCCGGAGGAGATTGCGCTGCGCTCCGGCTACATTACGGCGGATCAGGTGGAAAGAATTGGGAATGCGATGAAGAATAATAGTTACGGCGCCTACCTGCTCCAGCTTTTGCGGGAGAAGGTATTCTGATGGATGCAGTTCAGACGATTCGACCTGTCATGGATGCGCTCAAGAAAATCCCGACTTCGCTGCCTGGTGTATTTGCGCTTGAGCCAAGAGTATTCGGAGACGAACGCGGATTTTTTTTCGAGAGCTACAACCAGCGAATTATGGCAGAGGTGGGGATTGTCGAAAGATTCGTACAAGACAATCATTCCTGCTCGTCGCGAAATGTTCTGCGGGGATTGCATTATCAGTTGAAGCATCCGCAGGGGAAGCTGGTGCGTGTGGTTGAGGGGGAAATTCTGGACGTCGCGGTGGATGTGCGCCGGAGTTCTCCGACTTTTGGTGGTTGGGAGGCTGTGCGCTTGTCGGGCGAGAACAAACGCATGTTGTGGATCCCTGCTGGTTTTGCGCACGGATTCCGCGTGCTTTCGGAAAGGGCGCATGTGCTTTACAAGGCGACGGATTTTTATGCGCCCGAGCACGAACGCACACTTGCGTGGAACGACGCTCAGCTCAAGATCAACTGGGAACTGGATGGCGAGCCGATCGTTTCAGCGAAGGACGAGCGCGGCGCTGCATTCCGCGACGCCGAGTGTTTCGACTAAATCCAATGAGAGTCACAATTTTTGGCGCCTCCGGCTTACTAGGCAAGGCGCTGATGCGCGAGTGGAACGGAGATACCGTGACCGGACTTACCTCGCACGCTGCAGACATACGAGATGCAAAGCGCGTGCAGGAAGTTGTGCAGGAAACGCGTCCAGAGTGGATCGTGTTGGCCGCGGCTTATACGGATGTGGACGGATGCGAAAGCAAGTCGGAGCTGGCTTTCGCGGTGAACCGCGACGGAGCGGTAAACGTTGCCGCGGTGGCTAAGCGAGTTGGAGCGCGGCTGGTTTTTCTTAGCTCCGATTATGTTTTCGACGGAACCAAGACGACTCCTTATGAGATTGAAGATGGGCGAAATCCTCAGAGCGTGTATGGACGTACCAAAGCCGAGGCGGAGATCAGGTTGCTGGAGTTGATGCCGGACTGCTGCATCGCCAGAACTTCGTGGCTGTTTGGAGTTGGTGGGAAATGCTTTCCGGATACGATTTTGAAGCTGGCCGCGAGCCGTCCGGCGCTTGATGTAGTCGATGATCAGCGCGGCTCTCCAACTTATGCCGAGGATCTGGCGCGGGCGATTATTCAATTGTGCCGGAAGAATGCGACCGGGATCGTGCACGCAACCAACACCGGCGATTGCAGCTGGTTTGAATTTGCGGAAGAGATCGTGAGCCGCGCGGGACTTGGAACAACGGTGCGACCGGTGAGCAGCCAGCAGATGGCGCGGCCTGCGCCTCGACCGGCATATTCGGTGTTGTCGCCAGCGCGTCTGCGGGCTCTCGGAATTGAGATGCCATCGTGGCGCGATGCATTGCGGCGCTATCTGGAACAGCGCCAGCTCACGAGCTAGCGGTGGAGATTGCTTCGCTTCCGGCTGCCCTGCTACGATTGCCGAGGCCCGCCTGGGGATTTCGTGAAATTAATCCAGAATTACATTGATGGAAGGTTCGTGTCCGGGAAGCGCGAGTTCGCGGATGTGAATCCGGCGGACGGGACGGTAATCGCGCAGGTCACGGAAGCCAGCGAGTCGCAAGTAGACGAGGCGGTGCACGCGGCTCGGAGGACGCTGGGTGGAGAATGGGGACGGATTGGAATCCGCGAGCGGGCTGCGGGATTGCACCGGGTCGCCGACGCGATTGAGAAGCGGTTCGACTGCTTCGTGCAGGCGGAAGTTGCAGACACGGGCAAGCCGGTCTCCCTGGCCTCGAGGCTCGATGTTCCTCGTGCTGCGGCGAATTTTCGCGTGTTCGCCGATTCAGTGAAGATGTCGGGGCTGGAATCTTTTCAGACGGAGACTCCCGACGGCACGAACGCCTTAAACTACGCTGTGCGCAAGCCTTTGGGCGTGATCGGAGTGATCACGCCGTGGAACCTTCCCTTGCTGCTGCTCACCTGGAAAGTCGCGCCGGCGCTGGCTTGCGGGAATGCGGTTGTGGTGAAACCCTCCGAAGAAACTCCGGCTACGGCGGCGCTTCTGGCCGAGGCAATGCAGGAGGCGGGGATTCCAAATGGTGTTTATAACGTTGTGCATGGCTTTGGGCCGGGGTCCGCGGGAGAATTCTTGACGCAACACTCTGATGTGGATGCAATCACATTCACGGGAGAATCGCGAACCGGGACAGCCATTATGAAGACCGTTGCTTCTACGGTGAAGTCGGTTTCGTTTGAGCTGGGCGGAAAGAATGCGGCGATCGTGTTCGCGGATTGCAATTTTGAAGATGCGGTGAACGGTTTAGCGGAGGCGGTGTTTCTTAATACCGGGCAGGTCTGCCTGTGTGCCGAACGGGTTTACGTGGAGCGGACACTTTTCGACGAATTTGTAGAAGCATTGAAACAAAAAGCGGAGAAGCTGCATGCAGGCTGGCCGAATGATGCGAAGACCGATCTGGGGCCGCTGATTTCGGCGCAGCATCGAGAGAAAGTGCTTTCCTATTGCCGTCTGGCTGAGGAAGAAGGCGCGACGGTTATTACGGGCGCGGGAGTTCCGAAGTTTGGCGACAATCGCGATCACGGCTTTTATGTGCAACCAACCATCTATACTGGGCTTCCGGAATCGGCGCGCTGTGTGAAGGAGGAAATCTTCGGTCCGGTGTGCCACATCGCGCCGTTCGATTCGGAGGAGGAAGCCGTCGCGATGGCCAACGATACGAAGTATGGTCTCGCGGCCTCGCTCTGGACCAACAATCTGAAACGGGGGCATCGTGTGGCGCAGCAGATGAAGGTGGGCATTACGTGGGTAAATTGCTGGTTCTTGCGGGACCTGCGAACCCCGTTTGGCGGCGCGGGGCTTTCCGGCATAGGGCGCGAAGGTGGGATGCATTCATTGAATTTTTATTCTGAACTGAACAACATTTGCATTCGGCTGTGATCTTTGACGTTGCGCGAGATAATGCGATGAGCAGCACTGAGAGCAAAGTCGTTGAAGGGAAAGCGGCGCCGCGCGGCAAGTATCCTCATGTGAAGCGGGCCGGAGATTTTCTGTTTGTGTCTGGGACCAGCGCGCGCCGTGCCGATAACACGATTGCCGGCGCTGATGTCGATCGATTGGGGACGACGCAGCTCGACATCCGGGTACAGACGCGCGCGGTGATCGAGA
>JBAUYE010000106.1:0-5747 GCA_049584615.1 Candidatus Sulfotelmatobacter sp. | reverse complement strand
TCTGCCACGCTCCATGCCTGCGCAATGCAGCCGACCGGACGATGGGGCTCATCGCCTTCGAAGATTTCGGAGACTTGGCCAAGTCCAGAGTTTGACAGCCGATCTTTGAAGGCGGAGAGCCAAGATTCCGCCTGTCGCCGCGCCGGCTCACTTCTACCATGCACCTTTATGTATGCAGTGAGGAATGGACCCATCAACCACGGCCAAACCGTGCCTTGATGATAGGCACCATCCCGGCTGGCCTGGTCCCCTGTGTAGCGGCCGCGATATTGAGAATCGCTTGGGGCGAGGGTTCGCAGGCCGAAGGGTGTGAGCAGATGGTCTTGGACGACGTCTAACACGCGATTCGCCCGCGCCGGATTGAGCATGGTGTAAGGAAGACTCACGGCAAAGATCTGGTTCGGCCGGATGCTGGCGTCTGGCGGGCCGCCATTCACAACATCGAAGAGACACCTACTCTTTTCGTTCCAGAAAAGTCGATTGAAGCTCCCGCTGGTTAGCGCCGCCATGGCCCTATAACGGCGATTGCTGACTTCGTCTCCAAGCCGCCGCGCTATATCCTGCATGACGCACAGCGCGTTGTACCAAAGGGCCTGAATTTCGACAGGCTTCCCGCGGCGCGGCGTAACGACCCAATCACCCACCTTCGCATCCATCCACGTCAGTTGAACGCCAAGCTCGCCTGAGCTGAGCAGTCCGTTTGAATCAACCTTGATTCCGAAGCCCGTGCCTCCTACATGCCACGAAATGATCTCGGTCAAAACGCCATAAAGCTCGTTATCCACGAAGTCCAGGTCATCGGTGTAGGCCAGATAGGAGCGAACGGCCTCAATGAACCACAGCGTTGCATCGACTGTGTTGTACTCGGGTGCTTCATCGGCGTCAGGGAAACGGTTTGGCAACATGCCTCGATCGACATGGCGGGCAAAGGTGCGCAGAATGCTGCGCGCGACGTCGTAACGGCCCGTCGTTAGGGCCAGGCC
This sequence comes from Candidatus Sulfotelmatobacter sp., assembly GCA_049584615.1. Taxonomy (GTDB): domain Bacteria; phylum Acidobacteriota; class Terriglobia; order Terriglobales; family Acidobacteriaceae; genus Sulfotelmatobacter. The sequence goes on along the minus strand of JBAUYE010000106.1, from coordinate 4,764 downwards.
GGGTAGGGCAATCATGGTGTCTCGGCCCCAATCGCTAAACCAGTGATAACCCGCGATGACCGTCTTCTGCTTGCCTCGCGCGACGATGAACTGGTCGGCTGCGGTAGTGAGCGACTCAACGAAAGCGTCTTTCATCGGTGCGTGCCTGACGATTGAAACTCGACGGCAGATTTCTGCTTGACGATACTCGTCCACACTTGCGGCATCGCGCGGCTGCGTCGAAGCGATGATCATCGCACCTGCTCCGAGACGCAGATCAAAGCGCAGGAGGCAAGGGTTGAAAAGGTCTTCTGTGAAATCGAGTCCTCGTGCGCGCTCGGCCTCATATTCGAAATTGCGGTACCAACTTGCATTCCCGCTTTCAAGTTGCCCGGCATTGTTTGCCAGGTACAGAGATGGCAGGCCGGTATAGGGAGTGATACTCGCCAGTCCAGGCAAAGACGCAACAGCGGTATTCAGAGCAGTGTTCTCGTGGGTTGTACCGTGGTAGTCGCGAAAGGCGATGAGGGGCCTAAGTTCGAGCGCGATCTTCTCGGGGAGGGATTTGGAACCGCCCACGTTCCCGAGTTGATATTGAATTATCGTCGAGTTCTCGCCGTGCACCATGAAGACCGTCTTCTCGATCTCGATGCCTTCGATCTCGTAGGTAAATACAGGGAAGGGATCGAGGCGAAATTCCTTGAGATAGCGAAACCCCTGGGGATGCACGACCGCTGGGTAGCGATTCGTGGAGAGATCGAATGCACGTCCGTCGAACAGAAGAGTCTCTTCGAGCTTGGACAGAAGTAGGTAGCGGCCGACCGGAGGTTTGGTGGCTGCCACAAGCAAGCCGTGGTACCGTCGCGTATTCAAGCCAATAATGGTAGAGGAAGCGAATCCGCCTAAGCCATTCGTTTCCAGCCATTCGCGACGCAAGCCCTCATTTAAATTGTCGCAAACGTCTCGTCCAAAACGGATCATACTTTCTCTCTATATTTTGCGTGCTCGCATTCTCGATCTTTATTTGGTGACGCAACGGGAGCCAACATTGAACGTCTTGTGTGTTTGGGAGACTCGCCGCTCTGCTGCAGCAGTTTGGTGACGAGACCGGTCCAACCTGTTTGATGACTGGCTCCAAGTCCCGCGCCGGTGTCCCCATTGAAGTATTCGTAAAAAAGCAACAGGTCGCGCCAGTTGGGGTCATTTTGAAAGTTCTTCAGGTCACCATACAATGGCCGCCGGCCCTGTTCGTCGCGTAAGAAAATGTTCGTCAGCCGCCGGGACAATTCCGCAGCCACTTCCCAGAGCGTGAGCATGTTGCCCGAACCCGACGGTAACTCGACCTTGAAGTCATCGCCGAAGTAGTGATGGAGCTTTTGCAGCGATTCGATCAGCAGGTAGTTCACCGGGAACCAGATCGGTCCGCGCCAGTTCGAGTTCCCCCCGAATAGGCCAGTTGTCGATTCCGCCGGTTGATAGTCAACGCGGTATTCCATCCCATTCACGGACAGCGCGTAGGGATGATCGCGGTGATATTGCGACATCGCGCGGATCCCGTAGGGAGACAAGAATTCCCGATCGTTCAGCATGGTTTGCAACACCCGCCTCAACTGTTCAGGAGAGACTGTAGAGAGCAACCGCCTTTCCCTCATTCCGCGAGTACGCATGCAGGCCACGTTTTTCACCAAGTCAGGCCTGTTGTCAATAAACCACTCGAGCCGTCGCTTGAAATCGGGCAACCGGTCCAGCATTTCCGGTTCCAGCGTCTCAACGGCGAACAGGGGGATCAAGCCCACCATGGAGCGAACTCGCATCGGGTACTTGCTCCCGTCCGGGAATTTCAGCACGTCATAGAAGAAACCATCCGTCTCATCCCACAGCCCCATGCCGTCATCGCCACGATGATTCATCGCATTGGCGATGTAGATGAAGTGCTCCCAGAACTTACTTGCAACATCCTCGTAGGCCGGATCTTCGCTAGCCAGTTCCAGCGCGATGGCGAGAAGGTTTAGGGTGTACATCGCCATCCAACTCGTACCATCGGACTGTTCGAGAGAACCCCCGGTTGGCAAAGGCGCGCCGCGGTCAAATATGCCGATGTTGTCAAGTCCGAGGAATCCGCCCTGAAAGATATTCATGCCGTCCGCATCTTTGCGATTTACCCACCAGGTGAAATTCAGGAGCAGCTTGTGGAAAGTGCGCTCCAGGAACGCGCGATCGCCTTTCCCTGTTCGCTTCTTGTCGATCTTGTAAACACGCCAGGCGGCCCAGGCATGAACCGGAGGATTCACGTCCCCTAAGCCCCACTCATACGCAGGCAGTTGTCCGCTCGGGTGCATGTACCATTCGCGCAATAAGAGAACGAGTTGTTCCTTCGCGAAATCAGGGTCAACCAGGGCCAGCGCTACGCAGTGGAACGCCAAGTCCCACGCCGCGTACCAGGGATACTCCCATTTGTCGGGCATCGAAATTACATCGGCGTTGTACAAGTGCGGCCATTCTTTGTTGCGGCCGCCCAGGCGCTCGGCGGGAGGGGGAGGATTGCCAGGATCGCCTTCGAGCCACTCCTTAATCACGTAGTGATAGAACTGTTTGGACCACAGCATGCCGGCAAATCCCTGGCGCATGACATTTTGCGCGTCGGAGGAGACTTCTTGAGGTATCACCGTAGTGTAGAACGCATCGGCTTCAGTCTTTCGGGTCGATAAGAGATCATCAAAGCCCTCGAACGCAGCTTCAGCCACACCGGAGAAGTCGATGTCGCTGAAGCGAAGTCGCACAATCGCGGTTTCACCAGCGCCGATTTCGAGTTGATAATGCGCGGCGGCCTTGGTGCCGCTCGATTCGGGAGCGACGGCTTCTTTGACGCCGCGGACGATGTAGTCGTTGATGCCGTCCTTCACACATTTGGAGCGGTTTCCCACTCCGAATAACCGCTTGAAATTGGTTTCGTTTTCCGTAAACAGCAGTTCGGGAGAGCCCTCGCAATAGAGCCAGCGTTTGCCCGAACTCGGATGGTTCAGTTCAATTGCCCCGGCAACCTGGCGCATCACGGGTCGAGTCGAGTCTCGACCCCAGGTGTTGCGAAACCAGATGGTTGGCAACACTCGCAAACTCGCGGTTTCAGGCCCACGATTAGAAACACTGATCTTTATGAAGATGTCTTCTACATCGCCTTTCGCGTATTCGACGAATATGTCGAAATAGCGATCTTCGTCGAACACGCCTGTATCGAGCAGTTCGAATTCTGGCCGGTCCTTACCGCGGTGGCGATTCTCGTCCAATAGTTGCGAATACGGAAACGGGGCATGCGGATACTTGTACAAATACCTCATGTAGGAGTGCGTAGGTGTGCTATCGAGATAGAAGTAATATTCCTTGACGTCCTCGCCGTGATTCCCCTCATTGCCGGTCAGCCCGAACAGACGCTCCTTCAGGATGGGGTCACGTTCGTTCCAGAAAGATAACGCAAAACAGATTAACTGGTGACGGTCGCAGATGCCCGCCAAGCCATCCTCATTCCAGCGGTAAGCGCGCGAGCGAGCATGGTCGTGCGGCAGATACTCCCAGGCATTGCCGTACGGACTGTAGTCCTCACGAACGGTGCCCCAGGCCCGCTCGCTTAAGTAGGGGCCCCAGCGTTTCCAGTGCTTCTCGCGCCGCTGGCACTCGACCAGTCTGATCTCTTCTTTAGTCATGCACCCCTGCTCAGCCTTTTAGAGTGGTACATGGGTGCAGAAGTTACAGTGCTCCGGATGGAACAGCACGAAACTCCTCTTGATCCCGCGAATCTAACGAGTATTCGGACGCAAAAAGAGCAACCGTTTACACCTTGCACTCTACAAACAGGCAGGTCTTTGGAGATTGAAACCTTATGGTTGTGACACCGCGGCGCCCCGACGATTCGTCGCTTGCCTACGCACTGCTGCGCGCTACCTTGGGACTTAACATTCTCATGCACGGTACAAGCCGTCTGCTGGGGGGCATTGGCAATTTCGTCAGTGGGATGATCAAAATGTTTCAAAACACTGTCCTTCCGACGGCCGTTGTTGTGCCATTCGGATATGCTTTGCCTTGGCTGGAAGCGGCGCTCGGCCTTCTCATCATGATTGGTTTTCGTACTCGGGAGGCTCTGGTCGCCGGTGCGCTTCTAATGTTGGGATTAACGTTCGGTACGGCGCTTCGTCAGGACTGGGGTGTTGCCGGGGTTCAACTCCTCTATTCGGCTGTCTATGCAGCGCTAATCGCCGCCCTTCGCTACAATAGCCTGTCCGTGGATCAGAAGGCGTTTGCCGCACATGAACCGCGAATAAAATTAGGTGTCGCTCCGACAATTGAGAAGTCAGGATAACGGATTCCACATGGCGAGACACAGCGCCTAACGCAACACACTCCTGCCAACCACCCTCCCAACCGGACTCTTACCGTGAATCTGGACCGGCGGTAATAGACTTGCGCACCGAAGCCAGTGGGGCGTCATCGACGAAAGAAACGTCGCCGTCCTGAGATCGTTGAACTCCCAACTGTCTCCACAGATTTGGCAGATCAACTGTTACAGGTTTGTCTGCCATCTCCTTATAGAGGTCCTCCAGTACACGCGTTCCACTAGCTTCGTCTCCGACTCTGAGCGCACGCTCCAGTGGCCAGTCCTCGGAAATGTTGCCGCCGGCAGCGAGAATTCCTCGCAAAGCACTCTCGAAACCTTTTTGATTCTGAGTTTTCTGGTGGATCTGCACGTCTGCGAGAAAGCAAAATAGGGCTCCTCCCCAGTAGGTGCGCCCCCAC
>JBAUYE010000105.1:0-1841 GCA_049584615.1 Candidatus Sulfotelmatobacter sp. | reverse complement strand
GTCCCTCTTTGAGGGAGGTCCCACGTCCAGCCCTTGCAACCGTGAAATTTCTATTTATGTAGATCCGATCGGTGGGGTTCCCTTGTTGGGTATACAGGGGCCGGAGGTTATGTTCCCGACGCTCTTTGCGGGGGGAGCACCGAACAATTTGATTGCGTGCACGACGCCGGCTCCGGGCAGCCAGGCCTGCATCACGCCGGCTGCTGTGGCCCAGTTCGGCATCGATGTCACCAACACTGGTCCCGTCGGTCCGCTGCAGGTGGTTTTCGTGAACCAGCCGGGCTATCGTCCCCCCATCGCGCAACAGGCTTCGTTTGGAATTGAACGTGAGCTCGGGCCTGGGTTCTCTATTTCTCTGAGCGGTATCTATTCACATACGCAGAGACTCCCGGTGGCGATCGATACTAACGACACTCAAGCGCCGTTACTAGCGCCGTTCAGCACGGTCACTCTGGCCAACGGCCAGACCGTTTCCTATCGCAACTGGAATACCAGCCCGGCGGCCGATCCGCTGGGAGGCACGGAGGTCCCGCAAGTGGGGGGCGTCCCGGCGTATCCCTGTCAGCCTTCCCCTGGTGTCGATCCATGCGTTGTGAATTCGTTGGTCATACAGAACAACCAATATAGCTCCGAGGCATATGCTCTTTACGAAGGCGGCATCGTGGAAGTGAAAAAGCGCTTCAGCGATCACTTCACCCTGTTCGGAAATTACACCTACAGTAAAGGCTTCGACACGTCCACGGATTACAACTCTGACTACGGGCCGCAGGATCCGACGAACCTCAACTTAGATCGCGCTCTTTCGGAGTTTGATGAGCGGCACAAAGTGGTGCTGGCGAGTGTGATCGACAGCCCCTGGAAGCAGAGTGTTTTGTCGGGTTTCCAACTGGCTCCCATTTTCTCGTACCACAGCGGACATCCTTTCAACTTGCTGGCCGGAGGAGAGGTGAACGGCGACAATCACACCACCAATGAACGTCCCATTGGAGCGGCGCGCGATACGGGTCTGGGCCCCAACTATGTCGACTTCGACATGCGTTTGAGCTGGCGGCATAACCTGGGGGAGAAGGCTAACCTTCTGTTTACGGCGGAAGGATTTAACCTCGCCAACCGAACGAACTTTGCCAGCGTAAACAACGAGGTAAGCCCTCTTTTTGCTATTCCCGCTCCCATCGGGGTGGGGGAGACGACGTTTAACGTGAGCGGGATTCGACCGGCTATCGCCGGGGGGGCCGCGACGGTTACGCCCAGCACGCCGCTGGCTTTCACTTCCGCTTTGCCCAAACGCCAGATCCAGCTCGGCGTGCGGTTGTCGTTCTAAGGCATGGCGACACAGGAGACGATCTACCAAGTCGCGAATCGAGTCGCAACCATCACCTTGAACCGTCCAGAGAAGCTCAATGCCTGGACGGCCACGATGGAAAAGGAGGTGCGCGCGAGCCTCGACGAGGCCGAGCGCGATGACAACATCGGCATTATCGTGCTGACCGGCGCTGGACGCGGCTTCTGCGCTGGCGCCGACATGTCACTGCTGAGTTCCGTCGCTACGCAGGGCCTGCCGGGCGGGGATCGGGAGGCCGTCTCGCAGTTGGGCAGTGCCTCTCTGGAACGCGAGGGAGTTCGGTCCGATTTTCAGAAGAAGTATTCTTATCTCCTTGGAATCGAGAAACCGATTCTAGCTGCCATCAACGGTCCGGCAGTCGGCCTTGGTTTGGTGATTGCGCTCTATTGCGATCTGCGCTTGGCTTCCGACGCCGCCCGCTTCTCGACCACGTTCGCCCAGCGCGGGCTCATCGCCGAGTACGGCATGGCCTGGATGCTGCCGCGTATCGTCGGGCTCC
>JBAUYE010000104.1:0-3088 GCA_049584615.1 Candidatus Sulfotelmatobacter sp. | reverse complement strand
ACCTGCGTGAAGTGAAGGCCCGGAATCTGGCGTCGGCGGTGGTGCTGGCGCCGATCAGCTTCATTTCCGATCACATGGAAGTGTTGTACGACCTGGACGTGGAAGCACGGCAGCTATGCCTTTCGCTTGGCTTGCCCATGACGCGGGCGGGAACCGCGGGTTTGCATCCGAAATTCATTGACATGATTCGCGAACTGATTCTGGAGCGGATGGATCCGGAGTTGGAGCGGCGGGCCGTGGGATCGCTTGGGCCACGGCCAGATACATGCCCGGAGAACTGCTGTCCAGCGCCGCAGGGCCCGCGACGACCACAAGCAATGTAGATGGTGGGCTACCCCTTTTGTCCCTCGCCCACAGTCTTTGCAGTCTTCGTCTGTTTCGCCTGCGTGATCATGTGCTGGACCAGTTCTTTTTGTGGGAAGTCGGGATGGTATTGCAGCAGTTTCTCCCACGCAGCAACCGCGCCATCGACATCATTCTTACCTCGCCACTTGATGATGCCTATGTTCATCAGCGTGCCAGCATGTTTCGGATCGTAAGTTAGCGACTTGTCGAGTTGCGCAAGCGCTCCATCCAGATCCCCGGTGTAATACAAACAAGAGGCGTAGTCGGCCCGCACGCCGATGTTCTTCGGATCGTAAAGCAGCGATCTTTCGAAGTAGACGGCGGCTTCTTTAAATTGATGAGTGTTCTCGTAGATTAAGCCGATCTCATTCTGCAGTCGCGGGTTCTCTGGGTCGGACTTCAATTTCGCCAGCAGCGGCGCGGCCTTGATGTCCGCCATCCGCTTCATATCGTCCAAGGTTGGCATTTTGTGAGGCATCTGCTGGGCTCGCTGCTGGCTTGCAGATTCGCCCATTGTCCGCTGTGGAGGTGCAGTTGCCACTGCTCTGGCCGAAGGCGTTTGGACCGGGCCCGGCGCCGAACCCCGCAATAAGTAACCGGCCGCGACCCCCAACGTTACGCACACGACGCACATCACCGCTAACTGCATCGGCTCCCAACCTAGTCTGGAAGTGGTGCGCGCGTTTTGTTCTTCGACCATTTCTTGAACTCCGATTCGCCTGTCTACCGACTCAATTCCCACTCAATCGACCAGCGGAGAGCACCTCATTCGCGGCCCCCAGAACCTCGCAGGGACGGAACTTATTCACGGCTCCGGTTGCGCCGAGGGACCTGAACGGCCCCACATCCCACGATCTGGGTGGTTCGGACTGCATCACGATCACCGCCGGGCGGGTGGGAAAGAGTTGCAAGGCTTTAAGGAAGCCGTCGAGGAAAAAATCCGAAAGGTGATCGGCCACGAGCACAAGATCACATAATTGCAACTTCAGAAGATCGAGGGCTACGTGCCCATCCGAGGCAGTTCTTGTTTCAAAACCGGCGTTCGCCAGGAATCCATCGATAACGCGCAAGACGCGCTCATCGTTTTCAACGATCAATACTCTCTGCTGCCGTTGCTCTTCCATATGCTCCCTCTCATCCGCCGTCTTCGCACCGAAATTATTCGGGCGAAGGGCTTGTCCAACTGCCAATGCACCAGAGCTGCCAAACCCCTAAATGCGAATGCTTTGCAGGATTAGAACTCTGGTTTCAATAACTTACGAAGTGGGCTACGAGCGATTCTTTAATGGGAAGCGGGCAGGATCGGGTTTTTCTCCTCACCGCTCGCGTGTTTTGCCCCTGCTGCGATTTGTCTTCCGTGGCCAGGAACCCATTCACCTCAACGTTTACCCACCGGCGCTTTGGCGCTACCGGCAGGTGTCACCGTGCCGTCAGCGTTGTGGCTCATGTTGTGGCAGGCGAGAGTACAGGTATTAGTGCCTTCGATTGTAGGAAATAGGGGAGCGTAAATAACTCGAAGTGCCGTTCTCGGCCACAACCTTTAAGTCGAAATTGACCATGCGTTCGCCCGAGACATTCGATGCATTTTGCAGCCATGCCATGAGCAGTGTGACACGCCGAGCAGGAGAATCCCGCGTTGATGTGGAGTGCGTGCTTGCTGAAGCTGGCGTTGGAAACAATGTTGTTCAGGTCGTGACACTTGGCACACAAGGAGTAAGGCCCGCGCAGTCCGTGCAAAGAATGTGCGCTGATCGGCCGCCCCTGCGTGCGGCCGTCCAGATTCCACATGTACTTGAGTAGGCTGGCCAGCAGCCAAGATCTGGAATACTGGCAGAACGAAGTGATCTTGTTTACGCAGGCGCGCAACGTTGCGGCACGGCCAGTGCTTTGATTGAAAATGGTCTGGCGGACAGTCTGATGTCCGCCGGACGGACCGACAAGGCTTTGTCGCACGATCAAGTGTCATGCGAAACTGGACTCCTAGAGCCCCTTCTGTTATTACGGCATCGCACGGATTCTGTTTGATAAGAACCAATTCGCCCGGGCCATTGACGAATGCGCTGCCAAAGCCCGCCTGACAAATAATCAGGTCGTGGCCGCCGCCTGTTACGACAAGTCCGGTGCAGTCACGCTGCAATTGGGTGAACTGGACGCGGCCGAGAGGGAATTTGAATCTGCCCTGGCCATCGATGCGTCTGGCCAGACGGCGTTGCGTCTGCGCCAGGAAGCCTTCCGACTCAAGCAAGGCGGGCGTTAGATATCCTCACGTCTTCTTAGGCAGATTCTGTTAGTCGGTGACTGCAGTCTCCTCCGCGGGGCACCGCGTTAAGAGTCGCCCAGCTTTGCAAATCGCTGCACTTCTGATCACCGGATTGAAAGAAGTCCCAGATTCAAGGACGGTGCACTAGCCCGCCAGATTGCAGGCCCGCACCCTCATGCGCATGACCGTGACAGACCAGGCTGCAAGAATTTGTGGCCCTTTGGTAGGAAATTGGGGATCTGCCGTTCGGAGCAACGACATTTGTGTCGAAGTTCACCATGCGCTGCCCGGAAACCAGCGCACTCTGCGAACCCATTCCGTGTGCCGTGTGGCAGACGGAGCAGGAAAAACCATCGTTGATATGGCGAGCGTGTCCGCTAAAACTGGCGTTGCTGACAACATTGGCTAGATCGTGACATTTGGCGCATAACGCATAATTGCCTGTCGTGCTCAGATTGGGCGGCACATTCAGGTTGGTTATCG
>JBAUYE010000103.1:0-3182 GCA_049584615.1 Candidatus Sulfotelmatobacter sp. | reverse complement strand
TCGACGGATATACGTTCCACCGCAAACCGCTGGCGGCGAGCGCGGCCTACGGAAGATAAATAGAAAAGAAAAGCGCCGAGGATCACGCTGAGCTCTTGCTCCTTGGGGTTGCAAGATTCGGCCAGCTAGATCGACTCGGGACCACGCAGAAACGGATTCACGACTTCGATTCCATCCAGCTTCTGCCCGCTTTGCATATCCTCGGTGAGCAGGTAATGGCAAGCCGACACCTTGGCAGCGGCCACGATCAGCGCGTCCCAGTACGAGAACTGATAGCGGTCTTGAATCTTCCATCCCTGTTCCAGCAGCACCGTGTCTGCGATTACGGGGTTCCACGCCAGAAGGTCGCGAACCTCGGCGCGCACTTCGTCGCGAGCTGCCGGCTGTTTCCGCACCGCGTTGACGTAGAATTCCCCGAGCACTTGGAAGCTGACGCGCCCTCGCCGGCTCTTCCACAACTCCGCGCGCCAGTTTCGGGCGGCCTGCTGTTTCCTGGGATCCCTGTCGTCCAAGGCGTAAAGAAACACGTTCGAGTCAACGAAGACGGGAGCGGTCATGGACCTCCTCGCGCGTCAGGTAGCGGCCATCGCTATGCAGAAACGGCTTGCGCCCAAGTGCCCGCCGCATAGCTCTTTCGTACGCGTCGAGGGCAGTCATCCGCTCTTTCAACAGTTCTCCCAGCAACCGGGAAACGCTGGTATCCCGGCGCGCCGCCTCGATGCGAGCCCATTGGGCGACGTCTTCTTCCAGGGTGACAGTTACATTGCGAAGGCGGTTGGTTGATGACACGAAAACAGTGTAACACGATTATGGTGTGTTAAGCGGACAAAAACTCCTTAGTCCGCAACTCCTTGATCGTATCCCTCAACTTCGCCGCTTTCTCGAACTCAAAGCGCTTCGCGGCCTCGCGCATGTCGCTTTCAAGCTTAACGACATACGCGTCCAACTCCGGCTGCGATTTAAACTCCGGCATACCCTCAGCTTCGCCGCCGGTCAGATCGGTGTAGTCGGCGGCGACGATTCCGGCCAGCGTCATGTCCAGCGGACGAATGATCGATTCCGGCGTAATTCCGTTCTCCAGATTGTAGGCAGTTTGAATCTCGCGCCGTCGCAGGGTTTCATCCATCGCCCGTTTCATGGAATCGGTCATGCGGTCGGCGTAGAGAATCGCCCGCCCGTGCAGATGCCGGGCGCAACGCCCGATCGTCTGGATCAACGATCCCCACGACCGCAGGAAACCTTCTTTGTCGGCATCGAGAATCGCCACCAGCGAAACTTCCGGCAAATCAAGTCCCTCGCGCAGTAGATTGATGCCAATCAATACATCGAATTCGCCTTTGCGTAAATCACGCAGAATCTTCACCCGCTCCAGCGTTTCGATCTCCGAATGCATGTAGCGGCATTTCACGCCCACTTCGGCGTAATACTCGGCCAAATCTTCGGACATGCGCTTGGTCAGCGTGGTCACCAGCACGCGCTCGCCTTTCTCAACCCGCGCGCGAATCTCATGCAACAGGTCGTCAATCTGTCCCTTTACCGGCCGCACTTCGACCTCAGGATCGATCAACCCTGTCGGCCGGATGATCTGCTCCACCACCACACCCGCCGATTTCGTCAGCTCATAAGGCCCCGGTGTAGCCGAAACATAAACCAGCTGATTGGTGCGGTGCTCAAATTCCTCAAACGTCAGCGGACGGTTATCCAGCGCCGAAGGCAAGCGGAAGCCGTACTCGACCAGCGTTTCCTTGCGCGAGCGGTCTCCTGCATACATACCGCGCAACTGCGGCACGGTCTGGTGCGACTCGTCAATGAACATCAGGAAGTCGCGCGGAAAATAATCAAGTAGCGTCGGCGGAGGCTCGCCCGGCATCCTTCCCGTAAAATGACGCGAATAATTTTCAATGCCGTGGCAGTATCCCATCACCTTGATCATTTCCAGGTCGAACTTCACTCGTTGATGAACGCGCTGCGATTCGACCACGCGCCCTTGCTTTTCCAGCTCCACTTCCCACCACGCCAGCTCTTTCTTGATTGACTCCACTGCCGACGCCCGGGTCTCATCTTTCATCACATAATGCGTCTTGGGATAAATCGGCAGCCGCATATACTTCTGCTTCACCGTGCCAAATAGCGGATCGATCTGCGCCAGCGACTCCACTTGATCTCCCCACAACTCGATGCGATAAGCCATATCGTCATAAGTAGGGAAGACTTCGATTACATCGCCGCGCACACGGAAAGTCCCACGCTTGAACTCGCCATTGGTGCGCTCGTAAAGAATGTCAACCAGCTTGCGCGTGATGTCGTCGCGCGTAATCTTCTGGCCCTTTTCCAGAAACAGCATCATCCCGTAGTAAGCCTCGGGCGATCCCAGACCATAGATGCAGCTCACGGAAGCCACAATCAATGCATCGCGCCGCTCGAACAAAGACTTGGTCGCCGAAAGCCGCAGCTTATCAAGCTCATCGTTGATAGTCGCTTCCTTTTCGATGAAAAGGTCGGCGGCCGGAACGTAAGCCTCGGGCTGGTAATAGTCGTAATAAGAAACAAAATACTCAACCGCGTTGTGCGGAAAGAAATTCTTGAACTCGTGATAAAGCTGCGCCGCCAGCGTCTTGTTGTGCGCCATCACCAGCGTCGGACGGTTCACCGCCTCGATCACCTTGGTCATGGTGTAAGTCTTGCCTGACCCGGTCACGCCCAGCAAAACCTGATGCTGCTCGCGGTCATATACCCCACGCAGCAGCGATTCAATCGCGCGACCCTGGTCCCCCTGCGGTTTGTAGTCGGAAACGAGTTTAAAGTCCATGAAGAGCAGCTTCTAGCTGTTAGCTCCTAGCTCTAGCCAGTTTGTCAATCCGAGCGAAGCGAGGAATCTGCTGTCCTCGCCGCCATCCTCACAGACGGCAATTTCAACGGTAGAGAATCTTTCTATTATAACGCTGGCAAAAACAGTCGTTCGGAGAAGACCCCAGCAAGAAGAATCCGTGAAAATCCGCGCAGATCCGTGGCAAAGCTCTTGCACTGATGTGCGACCGCTACAACTCCGCCAGCGCCCGGTGCACCAAAGAAATCGCGATCGATCCCTCGCCCACGGCAGCGGCCACGCGCTTCACATTCCCGGCGCGCACGTCGCCCACGGCAAACACCCCAGGTAGGCTCGTCTCCAGCATGAGCGGCAC
>JBAUYE010000102.1:0-2355 GCA_049584615.1 Candidatus Sulfotelmatobacter sp. | reverse complement strand
CGGTGAAGAAAGGCGCGTTCGGAATCGGAGGCAGCTACGGTCGCGGCGTCATGATTTGCCGCAGCGGGCCGCACTATACCGGCCCGTGGGGACCTCCCGCTATGTATGCACTGGAAGGGGTGAGCATTGGGTTCCAGCTGGGTGGCCAGGCTACAGATTTTGTTTTGCTGGTGATGAACCCCAGGGGCGCGCGTTCGCTGCTTTCGAGCAAAGTGAAGTTGGGAGCGGATGCCTCGGCCGCGGCTGGCCCCAAGGGCCGTACCGCTGAGGGTGCTACTGACGTGGTGATGCAAGCGGAGATTCTTTCCTACTCGCGCAACCGAGGCTTGTTTGCCGGAGTATCCCTGGAGGGCTCGACCCTGCGCTCCGACGGCGGCGCCAATGAAAATCTCTATGGCCAGAAGCTGGACGCCAAGGACATCATCGTCGATCATAAAGTCGCGATTCCGGCTTGCGCGAAAGATCTGGTCGCGCTGCTGGATGCGAAGTCACCGAAGAATCTTTCGGATCCGAAGTCGCTGGAGTAGCCGGGTCCGAGTAGCAAAGTCCGGCACCTGGTTTTGAAAAGCACGGCGGCCAGCCGCACCGCAGCGTTTTGATCCTCTGGAAAATTTCCGTTTCCGGTTTTCTTCTATGGCCAGAAAGCGCGAAGACAAGCCAGTGGTTCGCTGTGCCTGGGCGAGCGGCGAGTTAATGACTCGCTACCACGATGAAGAATGGGGTGTGCCGGTACACGATGACGGCACGCTCTTCGAATTTCTCATCCTCGAAGGCGCGCAGGCTGGGCTGAGCTGGGAGACGATCCTCAACAAGCGAGAAAACTATCGCGCCGCGCTCGATGGTTTCGATGTAGCACGCGTCGCGCGCTACGACCGCCGGAAAGTGGCGCAGTTGCTGAAAAATCCCGGCATCGTGCGCAACCGGTTGAAGATCGCATCGACCGTGAGAAATGCCCAGGCATTGCTGAAGGTGCAGAAAGAATTCGGCAGCTTCGACCGCTACGTTTGGCAATTTGTGGATGGTCGGCCGCGGGTGAATTCGTGGATTGCTCGCGATCGAGTGCCGGCGCGCACTGCCGAGTCCGACGCCATGAGCAAAGCCCTGAAGAAGCGCGGCTTCAGCTTCGTGGGATCAACCATTTGCTACGCCTTTATGCAGGCCGTGGGCATGGTGAACGACCACGTGGTGCAATGCTTCCGGCACGGCGAAGTCACCGCCACGAAGTAGATTTCGCGACGTAGGTTTCAACGTCCAACCAAGTGACAACCGGCCAAGCACGAATTGCCAAGCACGAATTGCCAGGCACGATTGGCTAAGCAACGACCGGCTAAGCAACGACTGGCTAAGCAACGACTGGCTAAGTTAAGATAGAAATCCCCGAGCCGGGATGGCGGAACTGGCAGACGCAGCGGACTCAAAATCCGCCGGGCTTCGGCCCTTGGGGGTTCGATTCCCCCTCCCGGCACCAGCTTTAACCCCAATAGGCTGATGCTGCGCCGCGAAGTCGAAAAAGAATTCCGCGTCGTCGCGCGCCGCACAGCCGCGACGCTCCTCAAGGACCGTCACAGTGCCACATTACTTGTTCCGAACCGAAATGGTGATCGACAGCACACGATGGCGTGATCGTGGGCATCGTCGAAATCCTTCCAAAGGGGTAGGCTGAGGTTGGGTATGGAGGCGTCATATGACGGTCTTGGAGTACAAACAAGACACGCCCGAAGCCCGGAAGCATTTGAGGAGAATCCTTCCGTTTTTGGACGCCTCCAAAAGATTCGATCGCGGAGACGAAATTCCAATACACGAAGTACGGAAGACTGAATGAACCGCCGCGACACCTCACGGCCCGCTTTTGTTCGGATTTCGTAACAAGGGTCAAAGTAGTAAACAGCGCGACTGCGAATCGACAGCACAATGTGGGACGGGGGCGGAGGGAGTGCATCTGTCATGCAGTCGAGCAGCCGTTTGTTCTATATTCTTCACCGCGATGCAAGAGTAGCGGCAAAGACAAGAAAGTTTATCGACCGGCTGGCAACTTGGATATTGGTGCTAGCTCTGGCGGCTAGCGTGATAATCGTGATGTTCTGGCTGGTCGCGTGCTTTGAGAATTCAATTTCCCTCGCGGGGGAAGCGCATAAACCCCATATGCCACAGGTCGTGTTTGGTCGTATAACGCACTGCGAAGGCGTAGGAGCCATGCCTTCGACCTTGTTGTCGAATCACGGGTCGTTGTTCCGTTTCTTTTTCCGCACCCCCGAAGCAATGAGAGCCGCTGTGGTTGAGTATGTAGTTTCACGACTGCGGCCTGGGGAGCGTTCTCGTGCTGGGAGAACAACCCGTGGAATATCGGCCACAATA
>JBAUYE010000101.1:0-19955 GCA_049584615.1 Candidatus Sulfotelmatobacter sp. | reverse complement strand
CCCCAGATGAATCCGCCGAAAAGGCCCAGCAGATGGCCCGAAACACGCCCGCTGAAAAATCCGGTGAAGCTTACCGGCTCCCCCACCAGCGGATGCTTCATGAAATAAATGTTCCAGATAAAACAAGAGAGCAACGCTCCCAGGGTCAGGAACACGGCTGCGCCATAGGGTCCCAACGGGTTGCCGCGAGTCATGGCGTGAGTCATGAACGGAGCCCACAATCCCATCAGAATCCCTGACCCTACACATGTGATGAGGCTTTTTTTCGAGACGGAGCGTCCCGCAGACGCGAGACTTCCATAGGCCTTGCCATCTAAGAGCACTGCGATAAACGCGCATGCCACGCCCAAAGCCAGGGACACGGCATTTCCCTTCGGTTGAAGTGCATAACTCAATACAGTTCCAACCACGAGAGCGATGCCAATTGAAATGGGAAACGCGACTGCGAGCCCAGCCATGTCGATCGCAGCTACGAGCAAAAGGTTGGCGAGATTGAACAACGCGCCTCCGATGAGCGCATTCACAATGTTCGAAGTGTCTGCCGAGCGGACGTTGTTCAGGAAGCTTGAGGAATCATGCCCGGTGCTGCCCATCGTGAAGGCGAGTACCAGCGAGATTAAGAAGATACCGACGGCGTAATCCCAGTAGAAAAGTTCGAAGCGATAGCCTTTGACACCTTTATAAGTGTTGGCCCACGAACCCCAGCAAACGGCACTCGTGATCATCATCAGCAGCGCAATGCTCAAACTCGAAGGCGTGAACATCCGGTTCTCCTTAAGGTTGTCGTGACGAGCACAAAGTGTGTAACTGTACTCTTCTTTGCGTTCGCGCCACAAGCGAGGCAGGCAGGATGAAGAACGCGACCATCGCAAATAACTTCGACCGGGAAATCCGGTGGAGCGGTCGTTGTTTGTAGGCAGCGCCGCTCCGTTGACACAATCGGAGGCGCCAAATAGACTCGGCGTTCTCAGGTTCTCTTAGGAAAACATGGCCCGGTGCCCTCGTATTGCGGTGATTGGAAGTGCCAACATCGATCTGACAACATTCACGGACCGGTTTCCGAAGCCGGGGGAGACCATCTTCGGACAAAAATTCGATCTCGGGTTCGGAGGCAAGGGCGCGAATCAGGCGGTGGCCGCTCGTCTTTGTGGCGCGGAAGTGTTCATGGTGGCGCGAGTTGGGGACGATCTGTTCGGTCCGGCTACCATTGACAACTTTAAGAAGTTTGGCATCGACGCAACCCATGTGAAGCAGATTGAGGGATTGTCCAGCGGCGTGGCACCGATCTTCGTCGAGCCCAATGGACAAAACCGCATTCTCGTCGTGAAAGGGGCCAACGACGAACTGAAGCCGGCGGATGTTGAGGCGTCGGCTCAGATGTTGAAAGGCGTCGACTGCATCGTCCTCCAGTTTGAAATACCTCTGGAAACCGTGTACTACACGGTCGCGTTTGCGCGCAGACACGGCATTCGATGCATCGTGAACCCGGCGCCTGGTCAGCCCGTCGAAATGCGCGCCCTGGCCGACCTCGATTATTTCGTTCCGAATGAGAGTGAGGCGGAAACAATTACCGGGGTCGCAATACGGAGTGTCGACGACGCGCGGAAGTGCGCGGAGAACCTGGTGGCGGGCGGTGTTCGGCGAGTCATCATCACCCTGGGAGAGAATGGATCAATGCTCGCAGCTCGGGGAGTAAGCGAGCATGTGCCTCCCTTTGTCGTGAAAAGCATCGACAGCACTGGCGCAGGAGACGCATTCATCGGGAGTTTCTCCGTATTCCTCGCGGAGGGCATCCCCGAGAAAGAAGCCGTGCTCCGTGCAAATCTATACGCTGGACTTTCGACGACCGGCATCGGGACGCAAAAATCTTTTTACAATCGCGGCCGTTTTGATGAAGAGTGGGTGGTTCGGGCCTGAGAACGGGTTCGGTCTCTGTTGTCTCTAAGATCGGCCCCTTGTTGGAGATTTCTCAACGACGTCTTGTATTCATCTGTGCAAGAAAGGTAAAGAAGTCGACTGCTAATCTTCATTCTACGGCTGAAAAGTCTTGACTTCGGAAGAGGATGCCATTTATAAGGCCGTTCTACGGTCCAACGACCTCCCGGTTTATCGCCAAACGGAAAGTCATTTTCGTCATTCGGCGCGGGTCCGCCGAAAAGGGGCAGGAATGTTGAATAACCTGAATAAGAAGGCGTTGCTGGTTGCAGCCGTGTTATCACTTGCGGTTTCGGCCTGTCCGCTCCTGTACGGTCAGGCCTCCGGTAGTTTTTCGGGAACGGTCTCCGACAAGGCGGGTGCGCTGGTCACGGGCGCGACGGTCAAGGTCACGTCGCAAGGCACAGGCATTTCGCGCGAGGCCAAAACCAACGATGCCGGATATTACCTGATCCCGCTGCTGCCGGTCGCGCTCTACACGCTTCACGTGGAGTCCCAGGGATTCCAGCCCGCCGAGCAGAAGGACATCCGGCTGCAGGTCGACGAGCATCGCGAAGTGGATTTCACGCTCCAGCCTGCGTCTGTCTCCTCGACCGTTCAGGTCAGCGCCACGGAGGTCGCTATAGAGACTGCGAACCCGACGCTGGGGCAGGTCATCACCTCCGAAGAAGTCGCCGACCTTCCCCTAAACGGCCGCAACTTCGTGCAATTAGCGACGCTGACGCCCGGAACGACGGCATCGACCAACCCGCAAAGCTTTTTCAATGGCGCGCCTAGCAGCGAAGCTTCCACTCGCGGATCGTTTTCGCTTTCGGTGGGTGGCTCCCGCGAACAGGAGACCGACTGGCTGCTCGACGGCAACGACAACAATCAGTTGGATGAAGGCGGAATCGCCATCTTCTCGTCGATCGACGACATCCAGGAGTTCAAGGTCTTGACCTATACGTACTCTGCCGAATACGGTGAGCGCGCCGGTCCCACTGTTCTGGTTACAACCAAGTCAGGATCGAACCAATGGCACGGATCGCTGTTTGAGTTCTTCCGCAACACCGAGCTCAACACCAACGAATATTTCACGCAGACGCCGCAAAAGTTCAATCTGAATCAGTTTGGCGGGTCACTGGGTGGCCCGATCAAGAAGGACAAAACTTTTTTCTTCCTGGATTATCAGGCCAAGATGCAACGCTCGGGCGTGACATATCCGGGTTACGTTCCCACTACTGCCATGGTGACGCCGGAGGCCAACGGCAATTACGACTACACGGATAATCCTTTCGGAACACAGCTCATCAATCCGTTTACTCCCTTCCAAATTCTTCCGAACTCGAATGGCGTTGCCGTTCCAGTTCCTTTCGAATGCCTTACTGGCACCAGCACTCCTGAAACGCCTGTGAATGGAAGCCAGCCCTACGTGCCGGGAACTACGCAATTCTGTGACATCATCCCGGCTGCACTCGTCAACCCGATCGGCGCGAAAGTGATTGCGCTTTACCCGACTCCCAATGCGACGGGCTCCAGCGGCTTCAACTACGCTGATCAGCTCACCAGAAAGCTCAACGAAGGCACATGGGACGTTCGTCTCGACCACAATTTTTCGAGTGCGGATTCGGTCTTCGCGCGCTTCAGCTACGATCAGGCCACGAACTTCATCCCAGGTGGTTCGCCGACGTGGTCGGAATCTACGTCCTTCGGCAGCAATCAGTTCATCAATAACCACGGGCGCAACCTGGCGCTGTCAGAAACGCATGTGTTTTCGCCGAACACGATTAACCAGTTCAACGCCGGCTTCAGCCGGATTTTTAACCATATCCTTTCATTCGGCACCGGGAGCTGCGAAGCCTCGATCCTCGGAATTCCCGGCGCCAATCTGGGGAGCAAGTGCGACCCCTACACGGGCTATCCCGCTAGCCTGAACCAGGCGACCAACGATTGCGAAGGCTGCGGCATGACCTCTTTTTCCATGTTGTCGTACTACTCGGTGGGCGACCGTGGCTATGCCCCCTACCAGGGTGGGACGAACGTATACTCGGTTTCCGACACGTTAGATCTGATTCGCGGCAAGCATGAGATCCGCTTCGGCGTCGTCTATCGCGCCAATGAAATGAACGTCCGCAACAACGCTTCGCAGGACGGCCTTATCTCGGAAAGCGGAGCTTTCACCGGTGACGATGTGGCTGACGTACTGCTGGGCGAAATCGGAGACTTTGCCGCGCACGACCAGACTTTCCTGGGAGCAACTGTCGGCCGGCGCTGGAAACTGGTTCGGCCGTTTGTGCAGGACAATTGGCGCGTCACCAATGACCTCACCGTCAACTTAGGACTAGCCTGGGCGCTGGTTACACCTGAAACGGAAGTCGAGAACCGGCAGGCGAACTTCGATGTTGCCTCCCTCACGTGGTTCGTCCCAAAAGGCAGCCCGGGAGGTTGCGCCCCGGCGATTCTACCTTTCGCATGCACCGCTTCGGACGGACGTCTGGGCATTCAGTTCGACAAGACAGCATTCGAGCCGCGCATCGGACTTGCCTGGAAACCAAGGGGTAGCCAGACAACGGCCATTCGCCTCGGCTATGCGATCTTCCACGACTCCGCGTGGAACCAGGGCGGCCAGGGATTGTGGCAAAACCCGCCCTATTACGCGGAAGTTGATCCGACGACTTTCTCTTACGTCTACGGCAACCCATTCGGCTCGCTCTCCGATGGCTTCCTGCTCCCCGCGGCCCAGGCGCCTTCCACTTTGGCCGTGCCGGGCGGATTTATTTATAACGCGCCGGTGAACCCCGACAACTACACCGGCACGCTGCAGTCGATGAACCGCGATTTCAAGCAGGGCATCGTGCAGCAGTTCAACCTCAACGTCGAGCGACAACTCCCAGGCAACATAGTTCTGACGGCCGGTTACGCAGGCTCGCGCAGCGCGCACATTCTGGTCAGCCAGGTAAATGAAAATATTGGGTCTCCGCTGGCCTGTCCCGGCACCGGATTCACAGTTCAGGGCTACACTTTGGGCTGCGGCCGCAATCTGATTATTCCCGGCAACCCGTTTCAATTGGTCGACAGCAACAACAGCGTGGGGGCGGCGCGCTACGATTCGCTGCAAATCAAAGCGGAAACCAAGAGCGCGCGCCACGGCATCTACGCGCTGCTCGGCTACACCTATGCACGCAACTTTGACTCTGGCTTAACCGACGGGCTGGGCACCAATGCGGGTGCGATCTTTTGGCCTCTGCCCGGGACCCAGAAACTGGACTGGGGCTTGTCGCAATTGAACCTGAACAATACCTTTACCGCCAGTGTTCTTTACGATCTGCCCTTCGGGAAAGGCAAGCACTTCGGCAGCAACTGGAGCAGCGCCACCAATACGATTCTGGGTAACTGGGAGATCAACCTGATCGAGCGCGCTCAGTCTGGCTTCCCGCTATTCGTGGTCGACAGCGCAAACACCGGCCCAACCTTCGGCGCGCCCCCGGCACCGGGCAACACCGGACAATATTTGAACTACGACTTCTACAGCCTCAATCGCCCGGTGCTGGTCGGCGACCCCAACAGCGGCGGCAACGAAGACGGCCAGACGGGATGCCCCACCCAGGTTCACACCACTCAGGCCTGGTTGAATCCGTGCGCGTTCGCCCATGCACCGGCAGGAGAGATCGGCACTGCTCCCCGCGCTCCGGCGTACGGGCCGCGTTTCGTGAATACGGATTTCTCAGTGATCAAGGACTTCCCGCTCCCATTCCGCGAAGCCATGAACCTGCAATTCCGGGCGGAGTTTTTCAATCTGTTCAACCATCCCCAGTTCTTTATCGGTGGCCTTGGAGGCATCGGGTTGCTGGACATCAACGTAGCCAACCCAAACAATTTCTCGGTGCTCAACCAGCAGGTGAACAATCCGCGACTGGTTCAATTTGCCCTGCGGCTGAACTTCTGACGCCGGACCAGCATTCCGCTCGGGGCAGACCGACGTTCGGTCTGCCCATTGTTTTGCCGATGGAATCGCGAAAGCTCGATGAGATCGAAGGATGCGATCGTCCGGCGCTGCTTTAGAATTCTTGAGAGCAACCATGAAATCATTCCTCATCCGTTGCATTGCCGCCGTACTTCTCCTCAGTGCGTTTGTCTCTTCGGCTCAAACGAGTCGCAAAATCATCATCGACCAGGATGCGGCTGGGCCTGCCGGAACCGATCAGCAGTCGATGCTGTTGCTGATTCAGTCGCCGCAGACAGAGATGCTCGGCATCACCGTGGTGACCGGCGATCAGTGGCTTCGTGAGGAAGTGGTGCACACTTTGCGCATGCTTGAGCTTATCGGACGAACTGACATTCCGGTCGTACCGGGGGCGGAGTATCCGCTCGTCCGGCGAAGAGAAGAGACGGAACGATGGGAACAAGAATACGGCGAGGTAGCGTGGCTGGGGGCTTGGACTCCGAAGTTCTATCATCCGGCCGATCAGTTGGGAGAGATGCCGGAGGGTACACCCACGACCAAGCCGGCCGAGGAGGACGCGGCGCACTTTCTGGTGCGCATGGTGCATAAGTTTCCGAACCAAATCACCATTTACGAAGGCGGCCCTATGACCAACCTGGCTCTTGCCATTTCGCTCGACCCCGAGTTCGCGGGACTGGCTAAAGAACTGGTGTTCATGGGAGGCAGCTTCAATCCGCGGACTGACGACCCTGAATTCGCCAACACTCCAACTCATGAATTCAATCTCTGGTTCGATCCGGAAGCGGCTCACATTGTGCTCCGCGCGCCGTGGAAGAGAATCGTTTGCACGACAGTGGATATTTCGGTGAAGACGAGACTGACTGCGGACCTGATCAATCGCATCAAGGCGGCAGATGCGCCGGTCGCGCGCTACGTCGGCAAGTATGCGCGCCTGCGCGGCAACTACAATTACCTGTGGGATGAACTGGCAGCCGCGGCGTGGCTCGATCCCACTTTGATTACGAAGAAGGAAACGCTCTTCATGGATGTGGACCTGGATCGCGGCGCCGGCTATGGCAATACTCTGAGCTGGACAGACCGGGATAAACCTAAGATCGAAATGCCGCCGGTCGAAGTGCAGGATGATCTGGACCTTGAGAAGTTCTATAAGATGTTTGTCGATCTGCTGACCGCACCCACGCAACGGAAGAACTGAAGCTGCGGTAGTGTACTGGCTCCGCGAAGGGCCATTTTCGGAATCCGGACGAGACCTTCCCGCCACGGGAACCGCCCACCGCCAAGACAGGCTTTCCCCTTGACCTCACGTTTGGTGGGCAGCTAGCGTGGGGAAGTGAACCGCGAAGATACAGCACGGCAGCTAGTTTGGGGAGTTTTCAACCAGGGCGAAGAGTGCGAGGCGGGATTGGTCAGCAGATGGGAACTGTAGTCTCAGGATTTTCGGGAACGGTTGCCGGAGTTTTTCTGCTGGCTGAGAATCGACTGCTGCGCGAAGCTTTGTTGCGCATTCTTTCGAAGAAGGACGACATCCGCGTGCTCGGGTCGGGCTCCTACGGCCCTGGAACGTTGGAGCAGATCGCCTCGACGCGAGCCAGCGTGGTGGTGCTCGATTCAGTGTCTCCGATTCTAGCGGAGCGTGGATTCGTGCGCGAACTGCATCGACTCAACGCAGCCATCCGAGTCGTAATGGTCGGCATGGAAGCTGAAGAAGCGGTTTTTCTTCGCGCGGTGCAAGCCGGCGTTGTGGGTTACGTACTCAAAGACGCTTCCGCGCTGGAAGTGGCCCGCACCATTCGAGCGGTCGCCACAGGCGAAGCGGTTTGCCCGGCGGCGCTTTCCGTCGCGCTGTTTCAGTGGGTGGCGCGGCATCGGACGACCATTCCGAGCCTGCATCTCAAGACCAGTCTTGGGCTGAGCCGCAGAGAGCAGGAATTGGTGGGTTTGATTCAGCAGGCGCTCACGAATAAAGAAATTGCCACCCGCTTGAACCTCTCCGAACAAACCGTGAAGAACCACGTGCATCGCATGCTGCGCAAGGTGGGGGCGCAGGACCGGCTCGCAATCGTGGAAGTGTGCCGCAACCAGGGCCTCAGCGTCTAGATGCCGCCGGCTGTGGCAGCCGGGTGCGGGATCGGATCGCGACGGAGCAGGATGCATTCTAGTTCCTGCAGCGACACAGTCTCGAAGTCCTGCATTACATGAGCCGCACCCGCAGCGGTGAGTTTCTCCGGCGTCTCATGCAACGCCACTCCGACGCAACGCAAGCCAGCACCGATTGCCGCCCGAATTCCTGAAATAGCGTCTTCGACGGCCAGCAAACGCTTGGATGCGATCCCCATGCGCTTGCAGGCCAGCCTGTAGATACTGGGATCAGGTTTACCCAACAGCACATCTTCGCCGGTCACGACCTCCGCGAAACAGTTCAGCAATCCCAACTCTGCCAGCGTCGAATGGGCCCGGCTGCGGCTGGCTGAGGTCGCCAAGGCCAGAGCGGCGCCACTGCGGCGGAGTTCGCGCACAAAGCGGACCACACCCGGGACGGGGGCAATCTCGAGCCGCATTTGGCGGAAGATGCAATCCTTGCGCCGGCCGAATTCCTCAAGCTCCGGATCCGGACAGTTTCCGAGAAAATGCCGCAGGATGTCGCCGCGCTTGCGGCCATCAAGAATGAAATCCAGTTCAGACTCGGGGACGTCGCGTCCCAGCGTCTGAAAAAACAAGCGCCAAGCCCGGCGATGCACGCCATGACTGTCGACCAGCACACCATCCATATCGAAGATGACACCGCGCAGTTGCTCAGCGCTCATAAGGTCTCCCCGGGCGACGTGCGATGCGTCGAAGGCCTGCGGCTTGCCGGTTGCGGCGCGGAGCAGGCTGGCTTTTCATTTTGCTGGGGCCGGTCTGAATCACTGCCGTTGCCGGGCCATGTGGCCTGCGCTTTCTCGTAGTTTGACATGGTGCCTATGTCGAGCAAGTAGTCTTCGATGGGATAGCCGCGCATTTCGCCGACGAGGTGCGGCAAGACGTGAAACGCGAGATCCGCCGGAATGTGAGATGGGATTACATCGAAGAGGCCGCGGCCTGCGATCATGAGTCCCGAGAAAACCCAATTGCTATGCGGGGTTTGCGGCTTTTCTTCGAAGTCGATGATGGCTCGCTTTTTGTCCATGACGGCAACGCCGCAGCGCGAAGGGTCGGGCACCTGGTAAAGGCCGAGGGTCGCAACAGCTCCGTGGCGGGAATGGAATTCGCTCACGCGATTCAGGTCGGTGTTGGTGAGAACGTCGGAATACAGAATCCAGAACGCGGGATCGGAGCCGACCCAGGCGCGATTGGCGGCAACCGTTCCCGCCGACCCTAGCAGTTGTTCTTCGCGGACAAGGCGAACATCCACCGGCGAGCCACTGCGCTGGAGATGCCGCTCGATGGCCTCGGAGTGAGCATGCGGGTTGATGAGGACTTCTGTGATGCCGGAGCGGGCGCAGAGATCAAGCCAGATATCGAGCAGGGGGCGGCCGCGAATCGGAAGCAGGCATTTGGGAACGGAGTTCGTGAGAGGCCGCAGGCGCGTACCATGGCCGCCAGCCAGCAAGAAGGCTTTCACGGTGTGGCCTCGAGCACGAAATATCTTGCGGATCTCAGACGGTTGCCGCCTGAGAAAGAGGCAGGAAAGTCCATCGCGTTCCCGCACGTTCGTCACGGTCGATGAAGGGATCGTTCACGATAACTTGGGCGCCTTGGCCGTCGAAGGCAAAGGCCATCTCCTGCACACCCTCAGCCTGCATGGCGGAGCGGACGGCATCCTGGCATGCGGGTTCGCAATAGAGCAGAAGGAAACCACCGCCGCCGGCCCCGGTAATCTTGCCGCCGAGAACACCGTGCGCGCGCGCTACTTCGTAGAGATGGTCAATGTGCGCGCTCGAAATACGCTGGGAAATGCGCTTCTTGGATTGCCAAGCATCGTCGAGCAGATGGCCGAAGTGCTCGAGATCGCCGCACAGCAGAGCCTCTTTCATCAGGGCGGATGCTTCTTTCACCTGGTGCAACGCTTCCACCGCGGGTCCGTCTGCGACGCGCGTGGATTTTTCCTGGTCGGCAAGTATGTCCCAGGAATGGTGAGCGGCTCCAGTGAAGAACAGCATGAGATTCGACTGCAAGGCGGAGAGGACACCGGGGTCGAGGTGAAGTGGCTCAACCTGAGTCGTTCCATCTGCGCTGAAGCGAATGTAGTTGAGGCCGCCGAAGGCAGCGGCATATTCATCCTGCTTGCCCACGTGCCGTTTCAGGCCGAAACGCGTAATGCGGAAGGCTCGCTCCGCCAGGTCGTACTTCGACAGCGGCGAACGCATGTAGGTGGTAAGCACTTTCAACAGATTCACGCAAACACTGGCAGATGACCCGAGTCCGGTGCCGGGAGGAATTTCGGAAGCGAGGAACAAATCCGCGGCCAGGTCCGCATTCAGATCCTTGAGCACCGCGAGCGGAATCTCCAGGCCGCTGTCGTGAGCGGGCAGGGCGGCAAGATCGCTCCAGTTGCCGAACAGGCGGAGATCGGAGGAGATAACCTGGATGCGGCCATCTGCCCGATTGCCCAGGATGGTGTAGAAGTACTTGTTGATGGCGATGATCAGAACATCGGGCTGCACCTGCTCTACGATATCGGCCAGTTCGGTCTCGTTCTGCACCTCGCCCACCACCTCAATGTCGGGCTGGTCGGCAATCGTCGCCATCACCAATTCCCTCATCAGGCGCGGATGATTCGCCACCAATACGCGGACTCGTTTCACGGAGCGACCCCAGCGCAGAGCATAGGCGGCGCACCTTGCAAGTACAAGGTTCAAAAGAGATCTAGGCAGAATTCAAGCGGCGGGCGGTGGATGGTACTGAGAGGACCAATAAGCGAAGTACTAATGCAGGTTCAACGAGTACTAAAGCCGGTACTAATTCGAAACGATTTGGTGGCCGGATGGCGATTTGACGACAGGGGAGCCCGCGAATATGCTGTTGGCCTTCGCGGAAGTTGGGGGTCGAGGGGCACATGCCCGAATCCGAGTCCGGTCAGGTCACCGAGCTCTTGCGGCACTGGAAGCGGGGAGACGAGCGAGCCCTTGATACTCTGCTGCCTCTGCTCTACCAGGAATTGCGGCGGCTCGCGCATTACCACCTGCAATCGGAGCGGCCGGATCACACCCTGCAGACCACTGCCCTGGTTCATGAGGCTTATCTTCGAATGGTCGGCAGCCAATCGGTGGATTTGCAGAACCGCGCCCATTTCATCGCCGTGGCTTCCCGGCTCATGCGCCAGATCCTGGTGGACTATGCCCGCGAACGCCGGGCCTCCAAACGGGACGGGGGATGCAGGATCGCCGTCGAATATCTGGACGCCTTGCCGGTCAACGGAGACGCCGAGCTCCTGGCCTTGGACGATGCCTTGAACCAGCTTGCCGGCATTGATGAACGCCAGGGAAAGATCGTAGAAATGAAGTTCTTCGGTGGGTTGTCAGCTCCGGAGATATCGCAAGTGCTGGGGATCTCGCGCGCGACTGTCGACCGCGACTGGGCTACCGCCCGCGTCTGGTTGCATCGACAGATGAGCAGGACGGGACGGCCGTGACCATCGAAACGTGGGAGCACGTCAAAGAACTGCTGCACCAGGCCATGCAACTTGATCCCGAGCAGCGCGCGGAGTTTCTCGATAAGGCGTGCTCGTCCGACGTTGCACTGCGCGCCGAGGTGGAATCGCTTCTATTGGCCGGCGAGGGCGTCCCTGCCAGCTTCCTGCAATCGGCGTCGCCGGGCGCGGAATCAGAGCGGATCGACCCAGCGGGTGGCTTGGAAGCAGGACAGATCTTCGCCCAGCATTTTCAACTCGTCCACAAGCTTGGCGAAGGAGGAATGGGGCAAATCTGGCTGGCCGAGCAGACTTCTCCAGTGCGACGGCAAGTCGCACTCAAGCTGATCAAAGCCGGGATGTACGACCAGGCGGTTCTGCAGCGCTTCCAAGCCGAGCGGCAATCGCTCGCGATCATGGACCACCCCGCCATCGCCAAGGTTTTCGATGCGGGCTCGAACTCCAGCAGGGCAGCCCTACTTCGTCATGGAGTATGTTCCGGGGTTGCCCATCACCAACTACTGCGACCAGAAGCGCATGTCAGCCCGCGAGCGGCTCGCCTTGCTGGTCAAGGTTTGTGAGGGTGTGCAACATGCGCATCAGAAAGCAATCATTCACCGCGATCTGAAACCTTCAAACATCTTGGTGGTGGAAGTCGATGGCAAGCCCGTGCCGCGGATTATCGACTTCGGCATTGCCAAGGCCATTTCGCAGCAATCTGCGGACCAGACATTTGTGACACGCGCCGGAGGAATGGTGGGAACTCCGGGTTATATGAGCCCGGAACAGGCCGATCCCAGCGTTCCAGACATAGACACCCGCACCGACGTTTATTCGCTCGGCGTGGTGCTCTATGAATTGCTCACCGGGGTTCTGCCCTTTGATGTAAAGCAGTGGAAGACCAAGCCATTCCACGAAGTTCTGCGCCAGTTGCACGAAGACGATCCGCCCAGTCCGAGCGCAAGAATTAGCCGAGACCCGGTCTCCGCTGCCACTGCGGCCAACCGGACAACGGATCCCCAGCAACTGGCCAGTCTGCTGCGAGGTGATCTGGATTTCATCACCCTGAAGGCTTTGGAGAAAGAACGCAGCCGCCGATACGGCACGCCTTCGGAGCTGAGCGCGGATATTGCCCGTTATTTGCGGAACGAACCTGTAACTGCGCGGCCGGCAAGCGCGGCCTATCGTGCAAAGAAGTATGTGCAGCGTCACAAATTCGGGGTCGCTGCATTAAGCGCCATGGCGCTCCTGCTGATCGCGTTTGGAGTTATGCAGGCAGTCCAGTTGCGCCGGATCACTCAGGAGCGCGACCGCGCCAACCGCGAACGGGATCGGGCCACCCGAGTCACCGATTTCATGACCGGCATGTTCAAAGTGTCGGACCCGAGCGAAGCGCGCGGCAACAGCATTACCGCCCGCGAGATTCTCGACAAGGCCTCGAAAGATATGGGAACCGGTCTGGCGAGAGATCCTGAGGTTCAATCGCAGATGATGGAGGTCATGGCACGAACCTACACCAACCTGGGGCTGTTCGCCCGTGCCCATGAACTCGCAAAGAATGCTTTGGATGTTCAACTGCGCCTTCTCGGACCGGATGACCCGAAGACGTTGGAATCAATGGCTCAGTTGGGATGGATTCTCGATCGTGAGGGACATTATCCCGAAGCGGAGCAACTCGAGCGCCAGGCGCTGGCCGACCAGCGGCGTATTCTTGGACCCGAGGCGCCGCTAACGCTCGAGACCACGGATCGCCTCGCTTTCGTCCTGCTGCACGAGGGCCATTACGACGCAACCGAGAAGCTGGAGCGCCAGGCAATCGAAATCTCGACTCGCACCCTCGGCCCCGAGAGTACCCAAACTTTGCAGTCGATGCAGAACCTGGGCGGTGCGCTCTGGAGCCAGGCCCGTTATGCAGACGCTGAACAAGAGTATCGTCAGTTGCTCGATGTCACACGCCGGGTGAATGGACCAGATTACCCTCAAACCTTGGCGGCCATGAACAATCTGGCGTTGTCCGTCGAAGCGCAGGGTCGCCTCGCCGAGGCGGAATCGTTGTATCGCGAGGTGTTGGCTGCCTACCGGCGTGTGTTGGGACCGGAACATCAGAACACACTCCTCGCGATGGAAAACTTTGCGGAACTTCTCGCCAATGAAGGCCACCTGGCCGAAGCCGAGAAGCTCGA
Organism: Candidatus Sulfotelmatobacter sp.; assembly: GCA_049584615.1. Lineage (GTDB taxonomy): Bacteria > Acidobacteriota > Terriglobia > Terriglobales > Acidobacteriaceae > Sulfotelmatobacter. The sequence continues at coordinate 6,286 of JBAUYE010000101.1, read as the reverse complement.
CCGGGAGGCGTTGGTACTTTGGTTGCGAACCGCCGGACCCGAACACCCAGGAACATTGTGGTCGCAATCGAACCTGGCGGGCGTGCTTCTTAAGGAAGGCCATGTCCACGAGGCCGAGAAATTGCAACGCGAAACGCTTGCCGCTCAGCTTCGTGTCTTCGGACCGCAACACCGCGGTACCTTGTTGTCGCAAGCAAGCCTGGCCGGGATTTTGAACAAGGAGGGACAGTACGCGGAAGCCGAAAAGATCGCCAGACAGGCTTTCGAAATCCAGCTTCGCACTCTGGGCCCACAACATACCGAAACGCTGGATTCGCTCCAACGACTCGGTACAGCGCTTGCCTACAGTCATCGCTATGCCGAAGCCAGCGAACTATTCCGCGGCGTGATCGAAAAGGGGAGCAATTCCCGGGCACAAGGGAACCCGTTTTCAGTGTGGTATTCCTTTGCTTGCGTGGCGGCCGCAGCTAATCGCCCTGACGACGCCCTGCAGTATCTGCACGAGGCCTTGAATCGCGGGTACAAAGACGCCGACGGTCTCATGTCTGACGACGATCTGAAGAATCTCCATTCCAACCCGAAGTTCCAACAACTCGTCGCTACACTCAAACACCCGCCCGCAAACGCTCAAACTCGGTAGAGGTCACTAAGGCCGATGCTCACCGAGCAGATCCGCGAGAATCCATGCGGCTCCGGCAATCGCGAAGGTTTCGGCGTTTTCGCTCCAACTCGTATGACTGAAGGGATGGGAAAGAGTCAACGGTACCCACACGAGTAGGCCAAAGCTCACCAGCATCACCGTCAGCAGGCGAGCCGCGAGAAGCGCCTTTCGATTCGCAACCAGAGCCACAGCCGCGAGTGCGAAAAAACCAGTTGTCGTCACCGCCCAGAACATCTGGCTTGGCGGAAGCCACTTCGGAACAAGACTGGCCGTAGCGCGAAGATAAATCGCCTGTGAAAGGTTAAAGGAAGCAACACAGATCCCCAAAAGAATGCGGCCGATCCGAGCAACCGTTTCCGGTGACCGCGACCATGCCGAAGGCGAGCGCGCACAAACGATCGCTGCTCCGGTCACAAGAGAGAACTGCTCGAAGAAGTTGCCCCAGCTATTGTATATTCGCGGTGCAGCGAAGATTTGTGGCACGCACAGCAAAGTGAAGACGAGATAAGCGGCAGCAAGTAGGGCGGCGCCCGTTTTCGTGGCCCGGCGGAACTGAATCGCAGCGCCGCCCATGATCAGGGCAGCGCCGCCGGCGTAGACAATGTACGGTAGATGCCAGCCGTTGTAGTCGTGCCAGGCCAACGTGATAAGACCAGAGGCAAAAGCCGCCGCTCCAAACACATGACGGCCGAGGCTCAAATTAGGCGTTGATGCAGTCATTATGCTTTCGGCGTTGTCCCACTATACCCTTTGACCCATCCCTTAGTATGGACTGGCGGCCTGTAGCCCATGCGACCGTCGCCCGGTTTTTGGTAAGCGTTTACCCAGCATCCCAGGATGAACTTTTCGCAGCGATTGAAGGGACAGCGTTTCATACGCGCGTGATCCTCGATCGCATGGCTGGACATGGCGTGCACATAAAGCGCGTGATTAATGCAGGTGGCATTCCTCAGAAGAATGATGTCCTGAACCAGGTCTATGCCAACGTGTTGGGCCGTCCGGTGCTGGTTCCGAGCAAGAGTGTGGTCAGCCTGGGATCTGCAATCTTTGCTTTTCTGGCTGCCGGTACCTTTAAGACCATCGAGGAAGCGCAGGATAAGATCTGCCCTTCCCACCGGGAGTTTTTGCCAGATCGCTCGGCTCAACATACTTATGAGAAGCTATATCCTCTTTACAGCAAGTTGTATTTCGCGTTGGGCCAGGGGGGCAGCAATGGTCTGGGAGACATTCTGCCAACATTAATCGCAGTGGCAAACTCTAACGCAGGTCAGGTAACGTAGCAAGGAAGAACTTAAGGAGCAGCGATGAGAGTGCAACAGATCCTGCGAACGATCGTGATCGTCGGGTTGTGGTTGGCGCTGTTTTCCATGACGATGGAGGCGAAGACGAAGGTGACGAGCCAGCCCTTTGGAAAGATGCCGGATGGAACTCCGATAGAGATTTTCACACTGAGCGACGGCGCCTACGAAGCTCGGATCGCAACCTACGGCGGGATTGTGGTTTCCTTGAAGGCTCCCGACCGGAACGGCAAGGTCGGCGACGTAGTGCTTGGGTTTGATGATGCCGACGGCTATGTGGCCAACTTTAACGGGCCTGCGAACGCGTTCTTCGGGGCCATCATTGGCCGTTATGCGAATCGCATCGCCCACGCCAGCTTCACACTCGACGGCCAGAAATACTCTCTGCCTCGGAACAATGGCGAGAACACTCTTCACGGCGGCCCGCACGGTTTCAACAACGTGGTGTGGAAAGCGAAACCAGTGGCAGACGGAGTGGAACTCAGCTATCTGAGTAAGGACGGCGAGGCGGGATTTCCTGGCAATCTCTCCGCGGTAGTTCGCTACACCTTGGTCAAAGGGGACTTGCGCATCGAGTATTCGGCAACGACAGACAAAGACACCGTCGTCAATCTAACCAATCACTCTTATTTCAATCTCGCCGGACAAGGCGATATCCTGAATCATCAACTCACTCTTCATGCCTCGCGCTTCACTCCCGTGGATGCCAGCCTGATTCCGACGGGTGAGTTGAAATCCGTGGAATCGACTCCGTTTGATTTTCGTAAAGCAACCGCTGTGGGAGCAAGAATCAACGCTGACGATGAGCAGATTCACCTGGGTCACGGCTACGACCACAACTGGGTGCTCGACAGCGGCGGCGGAAAGTTGGCAGAGGCTGCCGAAGTCTACGATCCCGGCAGCGGGCGGGTGCTGAAAGTCCTGACCGACCAGCCGGGTATTCAGTTCTATACCGGAAACTTCCTGGATGGCTCGATCAAAGGCAAGGGCGGAACGCCGTATGAGTTGCATGCGGCGTTGTGTCTGGAAACGCAGCACTTTCCTGACTCGCCGAATCATCCGAGTTTTCCATCAACCGAGTTGAAACCGGGACATCGCTATCACACGGTCACGGTTTACAGTTTCTCTACTCGCTGAGGAATGCCGGGAATGTGTTTGGGCTCTCTGTGCGCTAGCGATCGTTCGCCACTGAGGCAGCCTATTCGAATGCGCGATCGGCGTCGCTTTCAGCTTGCGCGATACTCTCACCATCTTTCAGGAAATCGCGGTTCCAGTGAAGGCGATCCGCCTCAGCGGGGGTGGCGCCAGGTCAGCGCTTTGGCGGCAGATCCAGGCCGACATTTATGGACAACGAGTCGAGACCGTCGAAGCGGAAGAAGGCGCTGCGTACGGGGCCGCGATCCTGGCGGCAGTCGGCGCGAGTGCTTGGCCCTCGGTTGACGCTGCCTGCGAAGCCGCCAGTCCACCTCGCCGGAACCACAAACCCGAATTCCAAAAACGCGTTGTTGATGGAGAAGGCGTATGCGTCCTATCGCCGCATTTATCCCGCGATGAAGTCCATCCAAAATTGAAACCTGCTGCGGAAATGAAGTCAGCGACCCATTGCACCCAAACAAGCTCGGGATTCCGCGCGGAAGTTAGAGCGATAACAAATCTTATTCGGCAGCGAAACCCTCCATGCCGATCCACAACTGCGCCAGGACTTGCAGATTCTGCTTGTAGGTACGAGTGACTGTGAACTCCCTACCTCCTCGCATCCGGAGCCCGTACTCGCCCGTGGACCGTGGATGAATCTCTTCAACCAATGCCGCATTCACCAGCACAGATCGATGAATTCGCACAAACCCGTGCAGGTCGAGCTTTTGCTCCATAGTCGAGATAGACTCTCGCAGCATGTGCGAACTTGAGGTATGCAATAACAAGACATAGTTTCCTTTCGCTTCCACCGCGATAACATCTGCCGCATCGATGAAGAAAATCCTCCCCTTGGCCTTGATCGCGATTCGCGCAGACTTCCCCGTCGCAAGCATCCGCGCAGGCCCCTTTGGCAGCGGCAGCTCCTCACACGCGGCCTTTAGTTGCGGATCGACCCTATCCGAAAGATTCTTGCTCGACATCATGTTTGGTTATCCGGCCGTTCTGCCAGCGGCAACCCTTTCTTCTCGGATGTTTTGATGCTCTCGAAGATCTGAGCGTTGGACAGTCCAGCCACTGCCATGCCCCTCTTTCACTTCACCTCCGTCACTTGCTCCCACGCTTCGATGATCCGGATTTCGTGCTGAATCTTTCACCTCGACCACCAGCCCCATCACATCGGTCTGATAGTGGCCCTTCCGGTTGATGAACTTCGGCTTGCCGAATCCCGTTCGTCGATCACGAACATGCACTTCTCTGGCCACTTCCCCTGAGTTCGCAAATTCGTTGTAAGCCCAGCGCTGCACGAAGACGTTGGTGAACATCTCGTGGCGGTCGGGCCCGGGACTGTAGTTCATGCCGTATCCAGCAGACAGAAAGACCCATTCGGGGTAGTCGGCAGGCCGGATAAGCTGCCCTTTCTCGACGTATTGCGCCTTGGGCGCTTCTTCGTCAGGTGCAGCGGCCAGCAACGCAAGACAAGTAACCAGAACAAGGATGGAATACAACATGTTTTTCATCATGTAGTTTCCATTTTTCATAACGTGGATTCCGATTTTCAAAACAAAGAACGCCATTGTTGGCGCCAGCACAGACACCCTTGAGGATCAAATCGACACGTTCACTTTCAACTTCCACTTTTCAATCCCTGGTTTGCGGTGTACCCCCGCCTGACCGGGACCGCCGTTCAGTACGACCATCTGCGCGTGGCAATCATGAATGTGCCGATTGCTTCCCGATTGCCGCTGAACTGTGGACAGCATGACGGGAGAGTCGGGAAAGTCTTTACACCAAGCGGCACCTTTCATGAATAGCGTGTAAAACATCAGGTGAGGTGTGAACTTAGGTTCACCATCGTCCGAAAGGCACTCTTCCTGGCAGCGTGTACGAGATGGCTCCAGGCGCTTGCGAACAGTATTCACATTTAACTTGCGAATTGCAAGTAAGTATTGAACAATCGATCTAAAAATGGCCCGGAAGAAGGCAGGCTCAAAACGGCGGTCCAGGATGCCCGCTGAACGCTTCGGTGGAAATGCTGGGCGACCGCTGGTCGCTGCTGATCATTCGCGACATGATGCTGCAGGGCGACCGCACCTACAAAACATTCCCGGAGTGCTATGAGGGGATTGCTACGAATATCCTGGCCGACCGCTTGCGGAAGCTCGCCGCCTGCGGAATCATCACCACGAAACCGGACCCATCCGAACGGCGCAAAGTAATCTACTTGCTGACCAGGAAAGGAATCGATCTGGCGCCAGTTCTTACGGAGATGGTGCTCTGGGCAGCCGCTCACGAAAACACCGGCAATCAGGCGCTGGTAAAGCAAATGCGCGCGGATAAAGAAAAATTTCTGGCTGGGGTACGGAACGCTGGGCAGCCGGGTAATCTCCTAAAAGACAGCCTGCAACAGGAGTTTTCTCGTGCAAGCCGCATCTCGCGAGTTCGCCCGCGTGCGTCGCATTGGTTTTCTAATAGCTAACATAACAGCCAGTCGTCGAATTACCGGAGCTAGACTCGCAAGGGATCTCTTGAAATCCGGAGTTTGGGAATTCATCTGCTGTTTGATGTAGTCGTACACCACGCAGTGACAAGCTTACCGATGCACAACTTTAAGTGCGGCAGCTACGCCGTGACCGCTGTGCAGTTGGCATCCCGCATTTCATAACCGCAGCTCCAATCATTGATGCAACCGATTGAAAACTTGACGACTCCGGTTCGGTTCGCCAATTGCAAATAGCTAACGTGGTGGAAGCGATTAGCGACTCATCTGGTTGTTCTGTCAGTCGCAACACTCATTCTCTCGGTTGGAGGAAGCAATGCGAATCCGCAGTGCGAAGTTGAGTCTGGTTCTGTGTTTGATGTTTTGTGGGGGCAGTGCTCTTTCCGCGTGGGCGCAATCGACTTCAACCGGCACGGTTGCCGGTTCAGTGACCGACCCTACGGGTGCTCTGGTGTCGGGCGCAGTGGTTACGTTGACCGATACCACGACCAATGTTGCGCGATCCACTACCACCAACGCCACCGGACGCTACATCTATGTGGACGTCAACCCGGGCATTTACAACATCGCTGTGAGCAAGGCGGGATTTGAGACCACGAAAACTGAGAACCTGGAGGTAAAGGTCGGAGCGAGCCTGACTGTTAATTTAACTCTGCAAGTTGGTGGCGCCAACGTCGTCGTGGAGGTCTCGGC
>JBAUYE010000100.1:0-2293 GCA_049584615.1 Candidatus Sulfotelmatobacter sp. | reverse complement strand
ATTCAACTGGAACGACTGAGATACAAGCGACCGATCCTGAATCTGGCCTGCGCGAAGGGCCGGCGGAAAACCTGATTGAACTAAACGTTCCCCTCGCTCCAGGCGAATCGATAAGTTCAGAGCGTGTGATGTTTGCTGCCGGAAGTAACTATTATTCGCAACTCGAGAACTATGGCGCGGCGATTCGAGACCTGCATCACGCTCGTGTCAGCGCCGACAGCTTGCTCGGATGGTGGAGCTGGACAGCCTTCTACACCAAGATCACGCAAGGCACTGCGCTCACCAACGCGCAATGGCTGGCCGAACACCTGAAAGCGCTGGGCTATGACTATTTTCATTTCGATCTGGGCTACGGATACTCTCGCGGAGAATATGCCACGCCCAATGCCTCGCAATTTCCCGGCGGCATGTGGAATCTGACTCGCTGCATTTCCCGCCTTGGATTAAAGATAGGAGTTTGGACCGCTCCCTTTGAAGTCGGCGAGCGCTCCTGGATTTACCAGCATCACAAAGATTGGCTCGTGAATAACGCCAACGGCGATCCCATTTCGATTGGAGACGCGGAAGAGGTGAAAGGCGAGCGCTTGTTTGTTCTGGACGTCACTCATCCCGATGCGCAGGAATATCTGCGCCAGACTTATCGAACGCTGGTTCGCGAATGGGGCGCGCGCTACATCAAGCTCGACTTCATGGACAACACCGCAATCGAGGGTTATTACCATCGCGCGAACACAACTGCGCTGGAAGCGCAGCGCATCGGGCTTGAGATCATCCGCAAAACCGTCGGCGATGACGTGCTCCTCGATAAAGACGGCAGTCCAATGTTGAACCCGGTAGGTCTGGTGGACGAAGGCCGCATATCCCAGGACACGGGTCATGCATTTCAGCGCAGCAAGGAAGCAGCGCCGGGCATCGCGGCACGTTATTACATGCATCGCAATTTTTTCGTCACCGACCCGGACGCGTTCACCGTTTCCCGGCAGCTCCTCGAAGAGCGAACCATTGAAGCTCCAGTCACATTGAACGAGGCCCAGGTCTCGATCGCATTGGCCGCAGTCTCCGGAGGAATGTTCGAAATTGGCGACGACCTTCCAACCTTGGGAAGCGATGCGGAACGTGTGGCCTTGGTCAAGAATCCTGATTTGCTCGGCATGGCAAAACTGGGGCGTGCCGCCGTTCCTCTCGATCTGATGACCTACACCGATAAAGACGAGCAACCAAGCGTCTTTCTGCTACGCGAAGATCAGCGTCAATCGATCCTGGCCGTTTTCAACTGGACAGAGCAGCAAAGTTCTCGCACTGTCTCTTTTTCCGACCTGAAGCTCCCGCCAGGCCATTCCTACACATTAGTTGATTCATTGACGCCTGATCAGCCATTGGCCATAGACCACGAAACGCTTCGCCTCGATAATCAGCCCGCGCATTCGGTCAAGCTGATCAAGATCGTAGATGCTTCCATCCCAGCAGCCGCGCCTTCGCTCGCCTTCGAAGTGCCGTCCCAAGCGAAAATTGGAGAAGAGGTCCAGTTCTCCAGCGCAGCGTCGAAAGACGGAGTCCCCGCTCTCGCCTATCATTGGGATTTCGGCGACGGAGTGGCCGCCGATGGCGCAACACTCACTCACGCCTATACCGCCGTGGGAAACTACTCGGTACGATTCACAGCAGAGGGTCTCGATGGCAAGTCCGCAGAAAAGAAGTCTTCGATTGAGGTTAATGGAACGATGAATCTTCCGTCTCCGCAGCGTTACCTCGATCCGCGCGAATAAGCCGCAGCCGCGAGTATCACAAATGCCGAAAGCTCCATCACCAATTCGGATCGAAGCCGTAGCAAACTTCCGCCTGCGACGTCATCACCTATCGGACCACCGCGCACAAAAACAAGATGTGGTTAGCATCTGCCGCGATATGTGCGGCGTGCAGGCGCAGGTAATGTCCGCCGCCTACCTTCAGCTGTGGACCCGCAATCATTCCGTCTCGCGTGCGGAAATCGAAAACGCCCTGTGGAAGACGCGCACTCTAGTCAAGACCTCCCTCATGCGCCAGACCCTTCATCTCATTCCCACCGACGAATTCCCGCTCTACATCGCTGCCCTCAGACCAAGCCGCTTCGCTCAGGCGATGCGCGTCATGGAGAGATGCGGCATCACGCGCGATGAGAGCGAAGCACTCATCCCCTTGATCATGGAGACTCTCTCCGCGGGCCCACTGAGCAGGCCCGCGATCGCCGCCGCCATTCGTCCCAAAGCGAGCAAGCAAGTGCGTTTCTGGATGGAGAACTCCTGGAGCCTGGTTC
>JBAUYE010000099.1:0-7955 GCA_049584615.1 Candidatus Sulfotelmatobacter sp. | reverse complement strand
ATTTATGACATTGGCGAAGAGAATGGACGCACGTATCTCGTCATGGAGTTCCTCGACGGGGCTACGCTCAAACACCTGATCGGCGCACGAGCGATGGAAGTGGAAACGATCCTGGCATTGGGGATCGAAATCGCCGATGCACTGGACGCGGCGCATACCGAAGGCATTGTGCATCGGGATATCAAGCCGGCGAATATTTTTGTGACCAAGCGCGGGCACGCCAAGATTCTGGACTTTGGGCTGGCCAAGGTGACGATTACTTCGGGCAAGGCGGCGGCCGTCCCCGAAGTTACGGCGGCGGCAAGTGTAGTGGTTGAAGAGCACTTGACCAGCCCGGGTTCGACTTTGGGTACCGTGTCTTATATGTCGCCGGAGCAGGCTAAGGGGAAAGAGCTTGATTCGCGGACCGATCTTTTTTCTTTCGGGGTGGTGCTGTATGAGATGGCGACGGGGACTTTGCCGTTTCGCGGGGAAACGTCGGCGCTTATTTTTCAATCGATTCTGGATCGGGCACCGGTTTCGCCGGTGCGATTGAATCCGGACTTGCCGGCGAAGCTGGAAGACGTCATCAACAAATCGCTGGAGAAAGACCGGAACCTGCGCTACCAGCATGCGGCCGATGTTCGGGCTGACTTGCAACGGTTGAAGCGTGACACGGAGAGCGGGCGCGCGGTTGCGGCCAGCTCAGACCGAGTGCCGGTTGCGCAGGAGAGAACTGAACCATCCGGACCAGCGTTGCAACCGGCGACACCAGGATCGAGTTCGCGGATCTCTGCGCAGGCTGCTGTCGCGCAAGCTTCAGGAGCACCGTCTGCCGCGAGTTCGACGACGGCTGTTTCCGGACCTGCTTCCACGCAGGTCAGCAGCGCTCCGGCGGCTGGTCGAAGAAAGCTGTTGACAGTGGTTGTGTCGGTTGCGGTTGTGCTGGTCGTTCTGGTTGTGGCTGCCGGATTCTATTTCCGTTCACGATCGGCGAACACGCTGACGCAGCAGGATACGATCGTGCTGGCGGACTTTACCAACACCACCGGCGATTCCGTGTTTGATGGAACGTTGAAACAGGCGCTGACGGTGGATCTGGAGCAGTCTCCGTTTCTGAAGGTCCTGCCCGGTATGCGCGTGCGGCAGACTCTGGGTTACATGGGGCGCTCGCCCGACGAGCGTCTTACCACCGACCTGGCTCGCGAAGTGTGTCTGCGCTCGGGGAGCAAAGCGATGCTGGCGGGATCGGTGGCCAGCCTGGGCAGCCAGTACGTGATTACGCTGAACGCGATCAACTGCCAGACTGGGGATTCGCTGGCCGAGGAGCAGGCTGAAGCGGGGAGCAAAGAACAGGTGCTAGGCGCGGTTGGAAGCGCAGCGACGAAGCTGCGGAGCAGACTGGGCGAGGCGCTGGCCTCGGTGCAGAAATTCGATACTCCGATTGAGCAGGTCACAACTTCATCGCTGGAGGCGCGGAAAGCATTTTCTCTGGGCAATGCTGAGTTCGACCAGGGACACGAACGGGAGTCGCTGACGTTCTACAAACAGGCGGTCGAACTGGACCCGAACTTCGCCTGGGCGTATGCGCGCATGGGCGTGATCTATTCGAATGGTGGCGAACTGGAGAAGGCCAAGGAAAATACCCGCAAAGCGTACGATTTGCGCGATCGGGTGAGCGAGCGAGAACGACTTTACATCACCGAGCATTATTACCAGACGATCACAGGTGAGGCGGATAAAGAGATTGAAGCCCTCGAGCTTTACCACCGAACCTATCCGAACGATTCAACGCCCATCAATAATTTGGCCGTTTCGTATGCGCAGAATGGAGACTTCGAGAAGGCGGCTGCAAGCGGGCGAGAGTGCCTGCAGGTCGATCCCGGTACAAACAACTGCTATAGCGTTTTAAGCTACGCTTATGCGGGATTGAACCGATTTGATGAGGCACGGCAAATTGTGGAGCAGGCGGAGGCACGGTTGCCGACCTCAGAAACGATGCACTGGACCGGCTACATAATCGCGCTGGCTACGGGAAAAACGACGGACGCAGAGCGCGAACTCGATTGGGCGAAAGGCAAACCGGGAGAATATCATTTTATCTCGGCGCAGGCTCAGCTGGCGGCGCGAGCCGGGAAATTGCAGCTGTCGCGGGAACGATCGCAGCAGACCATCGAGATGCAAAAGAACCTGGGAATCGAGGAAGCGGCGCAGGGCGATCTGGGTGGTCGAGCGCAGGTTGAAGCTGACTTTGGCGACTGTGGATCCGCGCGGCAGGATGCGGCCGTGCTGGCCGCGAAACCGAGCCGCGCAGCTTCAGCACTGGCGGGATTTGTATTTGCTACCTGCGGAGACGCGGCGAAGGCTGAGGCCATGGCTAGCGATTTGAATAAGAACTATCCGCTGGAAACGTACGCGCAGAAGATCGATCTTCCGCAGATGCGGGCGCGGCAGGCTTTGCAGCGCGGCGACGGGGCAAAAGCGATCGACGAATTGCGTTCGGCCGAGCCTTATGAGTTCGGATGGATCGGCACCGGCGTCCCTGCGTACTTGCGCGGCGCGGCCTATCTCAAGATGAAGCAAGGGGGGCCGGCGGCAGCGGAGTTTCAGAAGATTATCGATCATAAGGGAGCGATGGGGATTTCGCCGTATCTGCCCCTGGCCAATCTCGGACTGGGGCGGGCGTTTGCGCTCTCTGGAGATGCGGCGAAGGCGCGGACTGCTTATCAGGATTTTTTCGCGTTGTGGAAGGATGCTGATCCTGACGTTCCTATCATGAAGGAAGCCAAGGCGGAATACGAGAAGCTGAAGTAGCGCGCGGAGATCGTTCGCGACTGAGATTCCTAGCGGAGCCGCTGGCGACCCGAAGCCGAAAGGGGTCCCCTTCGACTTCGCTCAGGGCAGGCTTTCGACTCCGAAACGTGTCCGCTTTTGCGGACACGTTTCTCCGCTCAGGATGACAGAGTCAGCGTAACTTTAGAATCTTCTTGAGGCCGACCTCGTCTGATATGTTTTAGCTTCCCCTCTTTCTCACTGACATGTCTAGAACTCAGAGCCCAAGCCGGTTCGCGGTGATTCTTGCCTTCGGGCTGGTCTATTTAACCTGGGGCTCGACTTACCTGGCTATTGATATTGCGGTGCAGAGTATACGGCCGGCGCTGATGTGTGGGGTGCGCTTTTCGATTGCCGGGGTGGTGATGCTGGCGGTGAGCGCGGCGACGGGACGGCGGATCTGGTACTCGGCGCGGCAGATTGCGCTGGCTGCAGTGGTGGGAATCCTGCTGCTGATGGGTGGGAACCTGACGCTGTCGTGGGCGGAGCTTTCGGTGCCTTCGGGGCTGGCCGCTTTGATTATCGCGATCACACCGTTGTGGTTTCTGGTGCTGGATTCGTTGTTGCTGGGCGACCATCACATTTCCTGGCGGGGCAAGGCTGGGCTGGGCCTGGGGGTGGTGGGGTTGCTCGTTTTGTTCTGGCCAGAGTTGCACTCGACTTCGCCGCTGGGACGGCGTGAGTTTTGGGCATCGGTCTCGCTGCTGGGCGGATCGTTTTCCTGGGCGTTGGGGTCGGTGCTGTCGAAGCGCTGGCAGTCTGGGATGGACGGATTCAGCGCGACCGGATGGCAGGTGACAGCGGCGGGCGCGGCAAACTTATTGTTGGCATTCGTCGTGGGAGACTTCACGCACGTTGAATGGACGGCGCGCGGGGTGAGCGCGGTGCTGTATTTGGTGGTGTGCGGGTCGTGGATCGGGTATACGGCTTATATATGGTTGCTGGAGCATGTGCCTACGTCGAAGGTCTCGACTTACGCTTATGTGAATCCGGTGGTCGCGGTTTTTCTGGGATGGTTGGTGCTGCACGAGCGGGTGGATCGCTTCATTGTTATGGGGAGTGTGATCGTGGTGCTGTCGGTAATTCTGGTGACCAGCGCTAAGGTGAAAGAGAGGAACGTCGCGGAGGAACTGCCGGCGGTGGAAGCAGCGGGATAGCGGGTCTCAGTTCTCAGTTCTCAGTTCTCAGTTCTCAGTTCTCAGTTCTCAGTTCTCAGTTCTCAGTTCTCAGTTCTCAGTGATTGGACGGCATCAAGTTAGGTAGGTCTGTTTTATTTTGCGGCTTCTTCGTCGTCCTCTTCTTCCGTCAGCAAATCTACGACGTGGCCGCGGATGGCGAAGGTTTGTTTGGGTGCGCCTGCGGGTTCGAAGGTTACACGGGCGGGAGTTCGCTGCCAGGTGGGTGCGGGGCAGGCGGAATCGGCTGGGACATCCTTCGTGTCTTTGTCGGCCGTGTCTTTGTCGGCGACGTTTGCGATCTCGATCGGCTTCTTGAGAATGGGCTTGCGATGGTTGATTTGGGCCACGATTGCTTAAGCTCTTTTCTCGTCGTCGGAGACGCCGCAATAGGCAGCATAGTCGCGGTACCAACTGACGGCTGAGTAGACGACGTCGAACTCGGGAAGATTGATGAGGGAGACGTGGCCGGTGGTGCGATCGACCAGGAGCCATCCGCCGCGCTGCCATTCCCAGTGCGGTGCGGACGTGGACTCTTGCGGAAGGCTGTCGTTGAGGCGGAAGGCGCGGCGGACTACGAGGAGGCGATCGGTTACGTCGTGGGCGGGGCCTAACGTAAATTCCTTGACGCGGGTGTCGACGAGAAGAGGGCGGACTTTCAGAGTGAGCGGCTTTTCATCCGCTGCGCCTGCGCCCGACTCGGGGAACCACTGCACTGTGGTCCATTTGCCGAAAGTGATGACGTGGGATTTGGTCGCGGCGGCGGCGATCGCTTGAGTGACAAAGATGGAGAGCGCCAGCGCTGCGTGGAGATGGCATTGAAAGATCCGGACCATGGCCGAGGTTAAGCAGGAAACCGGATGTTGCACAAGGTTGGACATCACAAATTGCGCGATGGTTTTGCCGTGTAGTTCCGAATTGGGGCGAGGAAGTCGAGCTTCGCTCGGCTGGACCCTTCGCAGCTCAGGGCAAGCAGCCTAGGGCGGCGGTCCCCACATAAGTTCACGCGTCTGCAATGTAGTGTGCGATTGCAGTAGAATTAGTGGAAAGAGTACGTGAGCAATGAGTTTCCCTCAGGATTTCCGTCCGGCTGTGAGCGGTGAGATCCGGACAACTTCCCAGCGAGAACCAGCTTCTGATTTAAGCATGAGCGGGTTATGGACGGGGCGGCGTGTGCCCCGGATTCTGGTGGTGGACGACCATCCTACCATTACCGGGCTGATGAGCCAGTTGCTGGTCCAGCGCGGCTATGACGTGGTGACGGCGAGCGATGCGGAAGAAGCAGCGGCGGAGGTGCGGCGGCAGGCGCCGGATCTGATTCTGTCGGATGTAAGGATGCCGGGAAAGTCGGGCTATGAATTGTGCCGGGAACTCAAGGGGGATCCGGCAACGCGTCTTATTCCTTTTGTGCTGATCACGGGATTAAGCGACAGCACCGACAAGCTGCGGGGAATTGAAGCTGGGGCAGACGACTTCTTGAACAAACCAGTGCTGGCGGAGGAATTGACGGCGCGGGTGAAGTCGCTGCTGCGAGTGAAAGAATTTACTGACGAGTTGGAGACGGCGGATTCTGTGCTGTGCACGCTAGGGCTGATTGTGGAGGGACGCGATCCTTATACCGAGGGGCATTGCGAACGGCTGGCGGCGCGGGCTGCGGAGTTGGGACGGCACCTGGGACTGGACGAAGATTCGATTGTGGCGCTGCAGCGCGGGGGATTTCTGCACGACCTGGGTAAGATTGCGGTGCCGGATGAAATTCTGAAAAAAGGCAGCGACCTGACGCTTCAGGAGTGGGCGATCATGAAGCAGCATCCGGTAACCGGGGAAAATATCTGCAAGCCGTTGAAATCTTTGCGGCTGGTGCTGCCGATCATCCGGCATCATCATGAGCATGCGGATGGGTCGGGGTATCCGGACGGAATGCGGGCGGGCGAGATCCCGCTGCTGCCGCGGGTTTTGCAGGTGGTCGACGTATACGATGCGCTGCGCACGGCGCGGCCGTACAAGCCGGCACTGTCGCATGATGACGCCGCGCAAACCATGCGCGTGGAAGCCCGCCAGGGCTTGTGGGACGCTGAACTAGTGAACGAGTTTTTCAGCATGCTGGTGGAAAAACGCAGCGTGGCGTAGGACGACAGTTCTCAGTTCTCAGTTCTCAGTTCTCAGTTCTCAGTTCTCAGTTCTCAGTTCTCAGTTCTCAGTTCTCAGTAATCGGATGCTGGATTTCGGTTCTCTGTTTCCTCAACTGGATGTTTCCGACGTACAATTGCTCAGCATTTTTCGGCATCCCAAAGATTGATGCACATCGCTTACAGCATCGTTATTCCTGCCTATAACGAAGGCGCGCGGCTGGGTGCGACCCTGGAGAAGGTGCTGGGATATTTGCGCGCGCAGGGATGGAGTGCGGAAGTCATTGTGGTGAATGATGGATCGCGCGACAACACGGCGGACCTGGTGCGCGAGTTTGCGGAAAAGAATTCTATGTTGCGGCTGGTGGAGAATCCGGGCAACCGCGGCAAGGGGTTCAGTGTGCGCAATGGGATGCTGAAAGCGCGGGGCGAGGTGGTGGTGTTCAGCGACGCGGATCTGTCTTCGCCGATTGAAGAGATGCCGAAATTGTTGGCAGCATTGGCGTCGGGGGCTGATATTGCCATCGGCTCGCGATGGCTGCGGGCGGAATTGCAGACACAGCGGCAGTCGCTGCACCGTCAACTTTTTGGAAGAGTCTTCAACTTGTTGCTGCGGGTTATTCTGGGGCTGCACTTCAAGGACACGCAATGTGGCTTCAAAGCTTTCACCCGGCTGGCTGCGCAGACGATTTTTCCGCTGGAACGCATCGAGCGCTGGGGCTTCGATCCGGAAATTCTTTTTCTGGCGCGCAAGTTTGGGTTTCGCGCAGAAGAGGTGCCGGTGCTCTGGGGACACAGCGGAGACACGCGGATTCATCCGGTGGTGGATGGGGCACGGATGTTTTGGGAGATGCTGCGGATCCGCTGGTATGACCTGACGGGCAAGTACGACGTGGGGTCCGTAGCGGCTGCGAAGACGGCAAAGACGCTGCCCGGTTCGAGGCCGCAGGCTTAGAGATAGTTCCTGAGAAACGCCGCGGATGCTCACTCCAGGAGGTAACAAGTGAAACGGGCTGCGGCTGCCGCGATTGCGCTTTTGCTACTCACTGCAGCTTGTCTCAAGCCACCAAGCCCACCGGGGCCGCCGCCGCAACAGCCGATCAAGGGGAAATTGCCCACAGAAGTAGTCGACGAAGTTTGGCGCCTGGCCACCCAGGGTGAACTCCTGACGCCCGACGGTTGGCGCCGGGCATGCGGATTCTTCTCGCGTCCGACTCCGTTTCCGGAAAACAAAGTGATCCTGGTCATGTCAAACGATTGGGGCCCAGCTTTTCAAGTGGGGTCAAGGGAGGATGCGGCGGAAGTGGATCTGGGGTATTTCGCGTTGGGAAAGATCGATTCCACCCTCCGTTACACAAATACCCCGTCGAAATATATGAAGGCGGCCTTTGCGTACCACTTGGTCCCCGTCCCTTCTTATCTGGAAATGATGGGTTCCGACGGGAAAACGTTGGTCGAGAAAAGGCCAGTGGGATATCGCGAATGGCAGATCCAAGATTCCCCCGAGTCTGAGTGGACGACCGTAAATACTGCGATCCGATACGTATTAGAGAAACGCGATAAGGCTATCGACACCACCGTCAGGAAAAACGCCGACCAGACCTTAGCCATACTCTTGCAGATGCACTGACGGCGAAGCCAGCGGTCACGCTGCAGATTTCTTGACTGCCTCGACCACCTTGCGCCCCATTTCCGGCGTTGGGATTCCATTGTGTCCGTCGCGGACAAGGTCGGCGGTGCGCGATCCTTGATTCAGCACGGCGCTCACTGCGTTCTCGATGCAAGCGGCTTCCTGGTCGAGTTGAAAAGAATGGCGCAGCAGCAGTGCCGCAGAAAGAAT
>JBAUYE010000098.1:0-4607 GCA_049584615.1 Candidatus Sulfotelmatobacter sp. | reverse complement strand
AGGCGACCCGATGCGTCGAATTCAAGAAAGTACACGAGCCCATCGGTGCCAGGTCTCTGAACACCTTTCTCAACGGCCAAACCGCCGCGCTTCAGATGGACGCGGTCGATGCCGCCCCCGAAACGATACCCAATCCAGATTGTCCCGTTCGCACCTGCGCCCAGCGCGAGCACTTCCTGATTGCTCAGACCGTTGCTGCGCGTGAAATTCTTCCAGCGCCCGTTCGCCAACGCAAAAAGCCCATCGGCACCACCGGCCCACACGTTGCCATCGCTACCCTCCGCGACTGCCCAAATTCGTGTGGCTGGCAATTGCGAAACTCGAGAAAACTTTTGATAAGGAGCCGTAGCCACAAATAGCCCTGCCTCGGTCGCGGCCCACAGCCTTCGGTGATGATCGAAGCGCAAAGTGTAGGCGGACTTCCCCATGAGACCCTGGGCATCACCAACCCATTGCACCGCGCCGGTTTTTACATGAAGGCGAGCTGCACCATGCGCTTCGGTTCCGATCCAGAGGTCCCCGTTGGGGCCGTTGCGTACGCTGTGTACCGGGAAGCCGTCCAGCCCTTTAACTTTCTTCCACCCAATTCCAGATGGCCCGCGATCCCCTCGCAGTAGCCCGCCCTCGGTGCCGACCCACAATGTCCCGTCGGCCCACGGCTGGATTTCATACACAATATCGCTCGCCAGACCGCTGGCAGTGGAGTAGCTTTCCCACTCCTGATAGCCACGCCACTGGACCAGTCCCCGGCCCGCCAACCCGATCCACAGAGAGTGCTGCCGGTCCTCGAAAACCGAATACACTGCTCCGCGAAGACCAAGAGCGCGGTCGATTTTTTGCCAGTGTTTCCCCTCCCGGATCAGCAACCCAGCCGGGGACGGCAGCAGAATCCGCCCAGCGGAATCAACGCCAGGAACGCCGACCACGGTGCTGGGAGTCGGCACATCGGGCCTGCGAAATTTGGTCTGGCCTGGAGGCAAGACAAAGACACCGACATTCCTTGCTCGCACCCAGAGATTGCCGTCACCGTCTTTGCGAATCACCATCACGGCGGAATCCGGAAGTCCGCTTTCGACCCCGAAGACTCGTGTGAAATCCAGTTCCCTGCGGCAGAGTTTCCGTCCGCATCCGTACCAGAGGACGTCGCCATCCACTAGAACAGCGTCGACACTTGGTCCCGAAGTTCCCGACACTTGGGGAAACCCGCGGACGGCAAATCCATCCTGTCCCGGCTTCGAATGGAGTTCCTTCAGACCAGACTCAGTGCCGAGGAAAGTGTGTCCCTTGCCATCCGACTGAATGCCTTGTGCCCAACTTACCGTCTTGAAAGGGACTGGAAGTTTTTCGAAGCTGTTGCCGCGCAGGTGGTAGAGCCCAAAGCTTCCACCGGCCAGCAGAGAACCGTCGGGAGCTTCGCCAAATGCGGCAGCTGAGGTGACCGGAATTCCCTGCGCAGGCCCGAATCCCTCGAAGCGATCACCATCGTAACGGAAAATGCCGTTTTCCGTGCTCACCCAAACGAAGCCATCGCGGTCTTCGTAAATTTGCCGCACCGCAAGGTTCGCCAGCCCATCGGCGTTCCCGAAGGCACGGAAACTGTACTCCTGGGCGAAAAGAGTCCCTGCCGCGAGCAGCAGGACGGCCAGCGAGCGCGCGATTTTTGGACAGCCCACAAACCGATAATATCTTCTATCTTGTTCAATCCCTTAGCTTAATCCCATTCCGGACGGAACTGAAGTAACCGGAGCGAGGTATCGAGATCCCAGGAAAATCAGCCACTCACGAACTTTTCAGCCGCTACGGGGTGAACGCCGGTTCTCGTGCAGTTCCGCCATCTTCTTAGGCCGCAAGAGCGACGGGTACATGGCACTCACAACAGCAATAACGTTCCGCAGCTGTGGTAATCTGCCTCGGGAATGAGGAGCAAAAGCATGCACGCTGGCATTCGAGCCTTCACGTTTGCATTGGTTGGCGTCTGCGCGCTGGCGCCTCGAATTCCTGCACAAACGCCGGCTTCGCCGCACCCCACAGTAATTGCCGCGAGTGCGGTGATCGATGGTAAGGGTCAGATACTCCATGACGTTCGGATCGCGATCGAAGGGTCAAAGATTGTTGCGATTGGCCCCACAGTCGAAGGGCCGGTGGACTACGACCTGCGCGGTCTGACGGTACTGCCCGGCTGGATTGACGCGCACGTGCACATTACATGGATATTCGGCAAAGACGGGAAAAACGCAGGCGCAGAAGGGACGACGCCAGACGATTCCTATCAGGCGGCATCGAATGCATGGGTGACGCTGATGGCAGGCTTCACGACGGTGCAAAGTGTGGGCGCGCCCAACGACATCCCGCTGAGAGATGCCATTGCGAAAGGAATACTGCCCGGCCCGCGTATCCTGACAGCCAACGAACCGCTCGAAGGGCGAGGCGAGGCGACCGGCACGCCCGATGAAATCCGCGCTTACGTGAGGAGACAAAAGCAAGCCGGCGCAGATCTGATCAAAATCTTCGCGTCGAAATCGATTCGTCAGGGCGGAGGAATGACTCTTTCGCAGGAACAATTGAACGCAGCCTGCGATGAAGCCAAAAAGCAGGGGTTGCGCACGCTTGTGCACGCTTACAAAGAGGCGGTGCGCGCCGCGACTCTCGCGGGCTGCACTGAGATCGAGCACGGTACGCTGGCCCCCGACGACGACTTGAAATTGATGGCAGAGAAGGGCACCTATTTCGATCCGCAATGCGGGCTTGTAATTGAGAACTACTTAGAGAACAGAGAGAAGTATCTCGGCACCGAAGGCTACACTGCCGAGGGATTTGCTGCGATGGAAAAGATCCTGCCCATGGATCACGAGATCGTGGAGCACGCGGCAAAAACTCTGGGGCTGAAAGTTGTTTTTGGCACGGACGCCGTGGCCGGCGCGCACGGGCGCAACGCCGAGGAGTTCATCGATCGCGTGCGTGACTGCGGTGTGGACCCGATGGCAGCCATGATCTCTGCCAACTCGCTGGGGGCCGAAGCCCTAGGCTTGGGCGATCAGATTGGCTCGATCGTTCCCGGCTTTCAAGCGGACATCATTGCGCTCGATGGAGATCCGCTGAAAGACATCACCGCCGTTCGGCGCGTCGTATTTGTAATGAAGGGCGGCGTGGTTTACAAGAACGCGGCACGCGGCGCGATTCCCGTGTATGCAGGCGTCCAGCCTTGATTCGACTTTTGAATCTCACTTGGCTTAAGCCAAAGCGTAGAGATACTCGACGAAGGAACCCACAGCCGCATCAATTCCCGAAACCTTCGCTTTCGTGGAATCGATCAGATAGTACTCATTGGGGGCATGTGCCCCCGTCCCGTGCCCCAGTCCAAAATGTCCAGCCGGAAGATTGAGAGGTGCGGAAGTGAAGATATATCCCGGCCAGGATCCAGCGGATCGAGGCCACAGTACGGGATCCATCCCCAGCTTGCGGTACGTCGCAATTTGCGCCTGGATAAGCTTCGAATCCTGCGAGGTCTGCGTCGGATCGTAGCCTCCAGTCATATTGACCTCGATATCGCCGAACCCGTGCTTGGCGAGATGCTCCTTCAGAAGCGCGAGCGTTCCGGCCGCTGTCATGTCCGGCACCAGCCGCATGTCAATCTTCGCAACGGCGCGATGCGGCAGAATGGTCTTGCCACCCGGCCCCGTATATCCGCCGACCAAACCCTCGATGTTGATCGTGGGCTTGGATTCGAGCAGCACGAGTGAATCCAGCCAGTTTGTGTCGTGCACCCAATGCTCAACGCCTAGTTGCTGCTTCACCGTAGCTTCACTGCGGCGGGCGGCGGCCTCCTGAATCATCTTCATTTGTGCGGGAGTAAGCGGCTTGGCCTTGTCAAAAAAGCCCGCCACAGCGGGAGTGTGTCCATCGGACTCGACGAGCGTGTTGAGCGCTTGCACAAGGTGCCACGCGGGGCTGTCGACCTGCGCCTCAAGGCTCGAGTGAACATCGTGTTTGGGCCCTCGTCCCCATCGCTCTCCACTGGAAACCAGTTCGAGCTCAACTACTCCCTTAGCGCCCAGTGAAATCTGAATGCCTCCATCCGCGTCCTGGCCGGCTTCCGGCATGAACACGCCCATGCATTTCTTCAGCGCATCGGTGATCTTGGGTTGGTGAATCACTTCAGGAAAGTGGGTCGAACCAATCTCTTCTTCACCTTCGCAGACGAGCACGAGATTTACCGGCAGCTTTTTCCCCGCCGCCTTGAAGGCATGAAGTGCGCCGAGGAAGGCTGTTTCCGGTCCCTTCTGGTTCACAGCGCCACGACCGACGCAAATCCTGCCCAACCCTTCCTTGTCCACGATCCTCCCTTCGAGCGGCGGCGAAGACCACTCCGAAGGGTCAAATTGTTTGACGTCGTACATAAAATAGATGCCGACGGTGGTTGCCGCACCCGCATCCAGAATGCCGAAGACCCCAGGCTTGCCCGATGTCGGCACGATTTCAACGTTCGCGAATCCGGCATCGCGAGCCAGCTGCGCCATATAGTCCGGCCCCTGCGGATAGTTGCGGTTCTCGGCTGCGATCGAGGGCAGAGCGATCCAGTCCTGCAGTCGCTTCACATTTTCGTCATG
>JBAUYE010000097.1:0-8946 GCA_049584615.1 Candidatus Sulfotelmatobacter sp. | reverse complement strand
CGTCTTCCATTGCGCTAGCGCTCCGACAGGCAGGAACGCCGTGACTGCCAACGATGTTGCCGCGATCCATCTCGCTCGCATTCGTCACCTCGGTTTGGGGGACAGACAGTGCCACATTTTTTCGCTCGATGGTGGCGGCACTATCTTAACTTGAGAGTGGCTTGTCCGTTGCGGTTTTCGGTGCTTGTGCGGCGTTGATTTCCCATTACTTCAGCAGCGCCTTGACGGCTGGCGGCAAATCGAAGATAGAATCCGCGATGGGCTCGTAGCTAACAGACTTGACGCTGAAGGTCCGCACGCGGTCGCCGGTGCGCGAGATGAGTTTCGTCGCCACCATGGGCCCGCTGAAATTCTTGTAATTTTGAAACACAAGGGTCGAGACCGCAGCGGACTTGTTGTCGGCCTGAAAACGGTAGCCGACGAGCAATCCGGTTTGGACATCATAGAACTGATTATTGTCCTTGCCCCAGTGCGTGGTGCCGTGAAGCCAATAGCAGGTGCGGCCGTCAAATCCGTCACGCCGGCGAGGTCGAGGTTTTTGAAATAGTCGGGCTGGTGGAGAGCATATTGCAAGTCGGCGTCGCGGCGCACGGCTTCGAGGGCCGTGTCTTTGTCGATGCTCGGTCCTTGTGCATCGACAGACCACGAAACTTTGCCGTCAAATCCTGTGATGACTTCGCTGCCGTCGGCGTGGGTGACTTTAAAGATCGACTTGAACGGCTTGGAGTAGGAAACGAAGGTGGCTTTGCCGGACAGGCCGGTGCCTTCGATTTCTCCATGGACGGTTTCAGATTGCACCTTGGTTATGGCGTCGACACCGCCCAAGGCCTGCTTGTAGCGATCCAGAACGGCACCGGCAGTCTTGAGCTGCCCTGCCTGCGGCCAAACCTGTTGCGGCTGGATCAGCACGACGCAAGCAAACAGGAGATTTCCGAGCCTGACCCGATGCATGCCCGTTAGACGAGCCTTTCAACCGAAAGTTATCCCGAAGGGAGAAACGAAAAGCCCGGCTTGATCGGAGCCGGGCTTACTGTTTGGGGTTGCTAAAAGTGCTAGGCAGCCGCTGATCTTTTTGTACGACCCTCCGTCGTGACCGGTTGAGCTACTTTACGCACGAGGAAAGGTTGCAGGTTAGGCTCTGACCCGGCCCACTCTATGCTGGAGATCGAGTGTCCGGGCATGCAGGTTACGAAATAACGCTCGCCGTTGGGGCTGGTGACTTCAAACTTGCCGGACTCGCCCTGCAAAGCCTCGGCAACATCGTAGGTGGAAATGCTGTCATTCAGTTTCATGGGGACTTCCTCCTCATTCTTCTTACAGGTTGTTGGTTGGTTGTCCCCTACCCTAGGGAGGAGTTCTAACTTCATGATAGAACTTGAGACGATGGAGTCAAGGCTGGGCGCATGTTTTTCGCCGATTTATTTTCTACTGGATTTGTACTAGAGAACTTTCCCGAGATTGCTTTTTACACTCTTTTACTGACTCTTTACCCTCCCGCCTCAGATCAGGGCATCCAAAATTGATAGACAGAAAAAACCTCAGCCTGATGAGGTAGCGGTAATCAAGGAGGAAGTATGAATCAGCGAGCACTCTTTGCAATTGCGTTGTTTTTCATAATGGCATTCTCGATCAGTGTCCCTAAGGCGCATGCTGACGAATGGAACCAACAAACCAAGCTGACGTTCGACGAACAGGTGGAGATTCCGGGCCACACGCTGCCCGCGGGGACTTACTGGTTCGTTCTCGTCAACAATAGTTCTTTCCGTGACATGGTTCAGATCTACAGTGCGGACTGGTCGGTGTTGTACGACACCTTGATGACCGTCCCTACTGAGCGCCGTGAGGCGAGCGACGTGACGGTCCTCACATTTGCGGAACGACCGTATAGTGGGCCCCAAGCGGTGCTCGACTGGTTTTATCCGGGCGAGACCATGGGACACGAATTCCTTTATCCGAAGAATGTGCAGCGGGAGTTGGCCCGTGATACTCATCAGGAGGTGGTAGCTCAAACCGGCGAATAGAGCGTGATGGTGCAGGAAAAGGTAGCCTGGCCTTCTCCTGCCGTCGCGGTTTTCAGCACAGGCGCGTCAATTCTTGCTGCCAAGACATACTTGGAGACCGTGATTTTTATATCGAAAGATTATTTTATCTAGAGATCCAGGAAGCGGCCGCGATCTTGATTAGGGGGCAGCATGCAGACTTCGGAGCGGCCGAAGATGCGGTAGCGGCGGCGGGCTACGGCGTTGTAGACGGCGTCTCGGAGGGACTTGGGCAGGAGTTGCAGGAGGGATGCGGGTGCGCGCCAGGGGCCTGCCAGTTGCTTTAAGACGAACAGGACGGCCTCGGAACGAGAGAGCAGATATTCGTCAGGGAGTTCATGGTTTACGACTACGTAGACTGTATCGAGAGCGCTGGGACTGCCGCCGTGGCGGATGAGGATGGGGGCGGCGAACGGACCTTGCAGCGAGGCGAAGCGGAAGATGGCGTTGCGATCGCGGCGGAGGATGAATTGGACAAAGCGGTTGCAGAGTGCGCAGACGCCGTCGTAGAGGAGGATTGGGTGCGGCATGAACTGGCGATATGGATGACTTTAGCAGGTGCGGGATCAAAAGCTCCACCCCAGTCTTCCAAAGAACGGAGAGACTGGGATGGGGCGCACCCTCGAAAATATAGGTGGGCGTGAAGGGCAGGTTTGACTTATTCAAAACTTGTGCTCCCGACTCCTTGGGTGATCGGCGCAGGCATGCAGGGCAAACTCTTTGTCCCGCTGCAGTTCGAAGTTGCGCATCATTTCAGCGAAAGATGCCCCTGCGGGCGGACCAGAAGGCTCGAACCGCCAGCCACACTCGGAGCAACCAAAACCCTGAAAACGTGGTTGCTCAATCCATACCAGCTTCCGATTCATGGCCGCCCGTTTCGCTGGGTCCCCAACGGCATCTGACTGCATGACTACTACCGGCCTGCCGTCAAGGGACGAAGCGCTCTCCTTTCACAGCGGCGTACTGAATGGTTACAGCGGAAACTGTCGCGCAGTCAGGAGGCGACGGAAGATGCATAGAGAAACGGAGCATAGCTTACTCGCGCTAATTTGGGTGGTCTGTCGGGCGGCCTACATATGTGGACAATTTTTTTGCTAGGGAGCGGCTGATTTCGGCACCGGGTTCAAGGTGCGGGGTCGTGATGGCAGCCCGCTGCAGCAGCGAGGCCAATGTAAGATACCCTACAGAGGCATCGGGTTCGGACCCTGTACAATCCTCGCCGAAGCACGAATAAATATAGTTTCTGTTTCACAGATCACGGCGGGTGAGTTCGCCCCCGCGTCCGGGAGGTTCTTCGGTTCTCGCTTGTGGCGCGTAAGGACCTCCAAACCGTGCAGTCTGGCGAGCGCACGAACGCCGCAGGAAAGCCAGTCGGTAACAAAATACTTCTATCGATCTCCGATAGCGAGTACAACTCACTTCGCCCCCATCTCGAATACGTGCGCTTGTCGAACCATATGGGTGCTTCATGAGGCGGGCGGAAGGCTGGAATTTGCTTATTTCCTAAGCCGAGGTTTGATATCTCTTGTAGTGGTTATGAAAGATGGACGAACCGCGGAAGCTGGCATAGTTGGCAATGAGGGCTTCACAGGAACACAGGCGGCGGTTGGGCTGCGCAGAGGCCCGCTGCGCGGCGTGGTACAAATTACGGGGGACGGATTTCGGGTAAGAGTTGGGGCTTTGCAAAATGTTTTGGAATCCACCCCACACCTGCGAATGCTGTTGAACCGCTATGCCGCAATTCGGGGTATGCAGGTTGCTCAAACCGCCGCTTGTAATCGGCTGCACGAGATAAAGCAACGCCTGGCGCGATGGTTGCTGATGACTCAGGACAGGGTGGATTCGGGAGCGCTGCCCATCACTCATGATTTTCTGGCAACGATGCTGGGGACAGACAGGCCTAGCGTGAGCCTAGCAGCTGGGATTTTGCAGAAGAAGGGGCTCATCGAGTACACCCGTGGCGCAGTGAAGATCGTAAACCGCAACAAGCTTGAAGACTCCGCCTGTGAGTGTTACGGGGTTATCCGACAGTACGATGGTGAGATGGGCTTGAAGTAAGTCCGCGAGTGAATGGAAAGCCGGGGCTGCATTCCCCACATGAGTTGTGGTGGCCGAAATACAAGTCAAGGGCGGCGGGCGAGGCGCCCGCCTTACACGGTCGAGCCTAGGCGGAGGAGTTCTGATCGGAGGCGGCGGTGGTGTTGGGTTTGGCGCAGGTAGGGCATTTCGGTGCTCGCGCTCTTGCTGTGAATTATGTTTATCAGTTGGTCTTTCTCTTCAGGCTTCCAGCGAGCTAGGTTGGGGATTTCAGACAAGACCAGGGACCAGTTTTCGAGGGACTGCTTTTGAAGAGGGGTCCAGCGAGAAGGGTTGAGATTTAGAGCTTGGGTTACGGCGGCGGTGGAGGCTTGGCGGATTCTCTGGCTGTCTCCGTTGAATTCGCGCGACATGCGGCGGTTGATTCGGAGGCCCAGGTTGCGGGTAGAGAAAGTGTCCCAGGGGCCGGAGTCGCCGCTGGGGCTGAAGCCCGATTCCTTCAATGTCTGCTTTACGCGGCCCTGAAAGGGCCGCTCTTCCACGGCGGTGCCGGCCTCGGCGTGATTCCACACGTCCGGCGCCTTACGTCTCTTCGCGGATGGTCGCAGATCGTAGAACATGTGGGCTTCGGCTAGGCGCTTCAGGGTGCGGGGTGGGGTGCGGTAGTTTGGGTTGGCGGCGATTCTCTTCTCTTCTCGTTCACACAACTTTTGCAGATCGGGACGGCCGGGACGGAAGCCTAGTTTGCGGTAGAACCAGAAGGCGCCGCTTTCGATGGCTTCGTCGTTGTTCTGTCCGATCTGGTAGGGGTAAATCGAAATGCGTTTTGCGTTGGTCAGGGCGCGGAGACAGCGCAGGGCCTGGGCGTAGATCCAGGCAGTTTCGCCTTGGCGGTAGGTGTAGAAAGTGTTGAAGCCTACCTCAATCCATTCGCAGAGGCCGATGGCTTCGATGTAGTTGATGGGGACTCCGTTTTTTTGGGTGTAGCCGGCCACGTAGGCGCGGAGGGGAAGACGGTGGGTCGGGGGCAGTCCCCAGAAATGCATGATTACGCCGCGACCCAGGTCGGCTTTGACGACCGCGCTTGGGTCGCCCAGCGTGGTGCCGTAGAGTTCGCGGTAGCGGACTACCATGATTTCGCGGATGGATTGCATTACGGATTCTCCGGCGGCGCGGGAGAGTTTTTTTAGTTTCGGAGCGGGCTGGGATAGTTCTCGCGCCAGACTTACCTCGCTGCGCTGGATTAGCGGGGACTGGTGGAAGTAGAGGCGACGGGGAGTGGTCCAGTTGCGGGTGCGGGAGAGTTTCAGATTTTCGAGGTTCCAGCGGAGCGGGAGTCGGAGGGAGTCGTAAAGTTCGGACTGCTGGCGGGCTGGGAGCGGTAGTTTGACGAATTGATTCAGCAGCCAAGGGAGTGTATTCAGGCGGCCTCTCGCGGCGTCGATCCAGGTCGACCATGGGATGTTGGCTTCTACGTCGGCGTCTTCTTCTAGAAGGGGAATGAAACGGGGCCAGGTGTTGCCGCGGGCGCGCTCGGCCTGATAGTCGTCCCAGTAATCGCTCCAGGCGATTTGGATGTTGCGCGGGATACGGCTGGTGATCCATTGCGCTACGTCGAAGGAGAGCGCGTCTTGCATGGTGGTGCCGGCTATGCCGGACGTGTCGAAGTCGTCGAAGACGGACATGTCGGCGTTTGTGGCGTGGAGTTTTTCTATGCGCTGGTGGAAGGTGTTGAGGAGATCTTCTACGCGCGGGATTTCGGACGGGCCGTGCGGGAAGGCTCGAAGGAATAGCAGCGCTTCATGGAAGAGGATTAGCTCGTGGGGATCTAGTTGGAGTTTGGAGAGTTGGGTTAGGAGTTTTTGGATTTTGGCGGAGTGGCCGGGGTTGAATTGGTTTTTAGCGGCTTCTAGTTGAGTTAGGAGGTCGTTCGGATCTGCGGAAGTGCGCGGCATGGCGGCGAGATAGTGTAACGCAGAAGGTGGGGTCAAAGTCCCCACCCTGTCTCTCCAAAGAACGGAGAGACAAGGGTGGGGCACCCGCCGAGGTCAGTGGTCAGGGCGCTTCGCTTTGCTCGGCGGGACCCTTCGGCTTCGCTCAGGGCAGGCTCCCGAGGCGGCCATCCCCACACGGACGTCGGGATCAGGCGTAGCCTTTTTTCTTCCAGACTTGCCAGTCGTCGCGGGTGGCTTGGAGCATTTGTTCGGCGGCCTGGTGCAGCCACTTTGATTTTTGCTTGTCGATGTGTCGGAGGATGGATTTGCGGGCGGTGGGCGTGCCCAGGTGGATGTTGGCGGTTTCGTATCCCATGGCGTTGAGGAGGCGGAGTTCGTTATTGGGTGCGCGCAGGGAGGCAAGCAGGATGCGGGAAATGTGGGGGCCGAGGCGGCGGACGATCCAGCGTCCGCGGAGCCGGACGAATGGGTCGGGACAGCGGACGGCGCGGTTGATGATGGTCTGGTAGAGGATTTCGGCGGGACCGCAGTTTTTTCCGGCGTCGATGCTTTGCGCCCAGTGCGAGGACGATGGGACCAGCGCTTTGGCTTCGCGGGCGATTTGGCCGCCGTGCCACTCGGCGATGGCTACGTAACGGGCGTGGCCGAGGCTGCCGAGTCCGGCGACGCGGTGGGCGAGGCGATAGGAGATTCCGGGAGCTGGCATCAGGTGCTCGATGGCGTCGATGGCGCTGATCGGGCATTCAGTTTTGAGGGTGGGAAGCGCATCCATCTTCTGCCAGAAATGGACGGGATCGCGCAGCTCGCTTTCGGCGATGCGGCGCAGCCATCCGTGCCTTTCTTCCAGCACGAAGGCTAAACCCTTTTTCTGCATGCTTTCGCGATAGCCTTCGAGAATGGCGGTGCAGATGTCGTCGCGCTTGACGGGGAGATGTCCGGCTTCGGCGGCTAGGTGGGCGCTTACGGCCAGGCGGACTAAATCGATAGTGTAGGCCAGGGGCCATGCTTCGTCGAAATCGTTTACGCCCCAGATCAGGCGGCCTTCGATGTCGCGCCAGGTGCCGAAGTTTTCTACGTGAAGATCGCCTACGGCTAGAACCTTTGGGGCTTGGGCGAGGTCGGGACATACTTCCGGCCAAAGTTGCGCCCAGCGGTAGTAGGTGGCACGGAAAAACATGAAGACGTCCTTCTTCATGTTCGTGTGTTTCAGGCGCAGGTCTTTCTGATCGATGCGGGTGCGCTGGGCGAGCCAGGCTTCGAACTGGCGCGTGGCTTTGACTACGTTCATTCGGGAAACGATAGCGGGTGGGGAATTGGGAGTCAAATGCCAAATCTTTAACACAGAGGGCACGAGGGAACACAGGGTAGAACGAGGAGAAAACTTGATCCCGCTGTCGAGCGGCGACCTGCCCGGGTGTGTCTGGCTGGATACAGTGACTTCAAATAGCCACTTCGTGGCGCTGCGCGAGTTCTTCCAACCCCCTCATTTTCAATCCCATGACGATTGGTTCTCATCCTGCGATGTAGGTTGGCGTGCGCCACGCGCACACGGGAGGTTTTATGCAGATGGCGATCACATTTATGGC
This sequence comes from Candidatus Sulfotelmatobacter sp., assembly GCA_049584615.1. Lineage (GTDB taxonomy): Bacteria > Acidobacteriota > Terriglobia > Terriglobales > Acidobacteriaceae > Sulfotelmatobacter. The sequence goes on along the minus strand of JBAUYE010000097.1, from coordinate 1,329 downwards.
GGTCGTGGCGGGCCTGATTTTTTCGGTGGCGGTGGCGTTGCTGGCGGAGGAGTTGATTTTCGGGCACGTGTTCCGGCTGTTCTTCATCCAGCAATCTGTCCCGCAAACGGCGCGAGAGGGCGTCGCGCAAACCGTGCCGGTGAAAGCAGAGCAGAAGCGCTGAGGCGCACAGGAGAACTACGATGCTGGCGTTGCGGTATTTGCTGATCACGTGCGGCGTAGTGATGATGATCGCGGCGGTGTGCATTCTCACCTACGATTTGTATCGCGAATTTTTGTACCGGAGATTGCTCGGTACTCCAGGAGGAGCAGCAGGCGCGGCTCCGGTGGTGGTCCGGTGGCGGACTTCGCTGGCTTTGGTGATGCTGGCCTGGGGACCGCTGCTGGTGGCTTTCAGCATTGTGGTGGTGCCTAGCGGGATGGCTGGCGTGCGGATTAGCGACGTGAGCGGAACGGTGCCGGGGACGCTTTATCCGGGGGCGCACATGGTGATGCCGCTGGTGGAGGATGTGGCCTTGTTTGATACTCGGGATCAGATTTTTACTACCGGGGATTCGGAAGTTCCGAAGCCTTCCGCAGGTGGTCTACCGACCAGGCCACAGCTTCTTGATGTGCAGGCCAAGGAAGGTCTGACGCTGGGACTGGCGATTACGGTGCGGTACCGGCTGGATGCGAAGAGGTTGGATTATATCCAGGGAAATTTGCCGCGTCCGGTGGAGAAGGAAATCGTTCCGCCTACTGTGGCTAGTGTCTGGCGGGAAATTGTGCCGAACTATACGGTGCGCGATGTTTTTTCGGCGAAGCGTGAGGAAGTGCGGCAGCGAGCCTCGGCGATGATCACGCAGAAGCTGGCGGCGGACGGGATTGTGGTGAAAGAGGTGATGCTGCGGGATATCCAACTTCCCCCGGAATATGCCAAGGGCCTCGAGACTTTGCTGCTGAAGTAACAGGAAAACGACCGCATGGGTGTGGAGACGGAGTTGAAGACTAAGGAAGTGCGGATTGCCGAACTGGAAGCCGAAGCGGCGAAGGTGCAGCAGGTGAAGCAGGCCGAGGGTGAAGCGCAGGTTCACGTTTTGCAGGCGAAGGGTGAGGCCGACGCGATGCAATACACTTTGCCGCTGAAGGAGAAGCAAATTCAGCAGAGCCGGCTCGAGGCGCAGGCGCGCAAGGAAGCTACCATCCAGAATGCCGAAGCGGAGGCGCAGGCGAAAGAGATCGACAGCAAGGCTGAGGGGGAACGGAGGAAATTGCTAGCGGACGCGGAGGCGCAGGCTAAGGTGATGGACAGCAAAGCTGAAGGTGAGCGACGCAGGTTGCTGGCGGACG
>JBAUYE010000096.1:0-2462 GCA_049584615.1 Candidatus Sulfotelmatobacter sp. | reverse complement strand
CGTCTCGCCCTCAAGCAATTCCGAAACCACGTAAGGCGAGCCCTCATAGGTGCCAATATCAAACACGGCCAGAATGTTGGGATGATTCAGGGCCGCAGTAGCCAGCGCCTCTTGCTCAAAACGGCGCAGCCGGTCCCCATCAACAGAAAATGCCGGAGGCAAAACTTTGATCGCCACTTCCCGCTTAAGCCGAGTATCGCGCGCCCGATAAACCTCACCCATCCCGCCCGCACCCAAAGGCGAGACAATTTCATAAGGACCAAGCCGCGCGCCAGAGGTCAGATTCATGAGCGCCCGATTATAACCCAGGAGCTGACTGCGATCGTTCTGAAGTCTGTTCGGTGAATGCAAGCCTTGAAAGGGCCGCGGCTTCAGCCGCGCCGTAACCCGCCTCCTCGCCAAACAAATGCCCCGAATGTTACAAATGCCCGGAATACCGTGGAAGAGCGGCGCTTCAGCGCCGCGCAAGATTTCGAAATTTGAATTTGGGCTTTAGCCCCCGAGGTACCTGCCAACGCCGGTGCTACAATTCGCCGCATGAAACGCCAAATCCTCTTCTGCCTCCTCGCCACGCTCCTAGCCGCGCAAGCCACAGCCCCCGAAGTCGAACTCTCCGCCGAGCCCCACCACCACCTCACACTAGAAAACAAATACGTCCGCGTCTACAACGTAGAAGTCCCGCCCCATTCCGACACCCTCATGCACTGGCACCGCCACGACTACATCTACGTAACCCTCGGCGCAACCGAAGTAGTCAACGAGGTCAAAGGCAAACCTCCCGCCACCCTCCACCTCGAGGACGGCGAAACTCATTTCTCCCCCGCCACCTTCGCCCACATAGCCAGCAACCGAACCGACCTGCCGTTCCGCAATGTAACCATAGAAATCGTAGACGACGAATCCCTCCGCAACTCCGTCGCCCACGGAGATGTCAAGTGGGATGAAGACCGAGCCCTAGAAACTTTCCCCGGAGGCACCCAGCAAATCCTCTGGGTAAAAGACGGAATCCGCGCCTCCGAATTCGAACTCCAACCCGGCGCCACGGTTCCCGTGTATCACCACAAAGGCCCGCACCTGTTGGTGGCCGTAAGCGATCTCGACATCCGCAGCGACGTCAAAAGCGACGACAAAAATGGCCTGCAGGGCCCCATGCCCGGCCACTTCAAATCCGGCGACAGCAAATGGCTGCCCGGCAACTATTCCCACACCATCACCAACACCAGCACAAAGCCAGCCAAGTTCGTAACCCTGGAATTCCCATAAACGATCGCCCAGCCGCGAAGCGGCGAAAGAATGCAGCCCAGGGCGCGAGCCCTGGGTCAGTTAGAGACGGGTCAGCTACAGACGGCTAGCCAACCCCGCAAGTGCGGAAGAACCTCTCCGAAAAACTGCGGGAGCAGCCTGCATCGCAGGAATCAAATTGGTTAACTTTCCATCTCGCAAAGTTCTTGTTGCATTCTCGCCCACACATCTGCTATAAACAATCCACCGAGAGCAGTAGTGTGGCTAGCCGGGGATAATTGTCTGCAACTCTCGTCGCTCGTCCGGCATCTAATGATTGAAGAGGGCGTGAAAGCCTTCAATTGTCCCGGCCACGGGACTTCATTCGGGAAAGCAGCAAGTTTCCGAAGGGTACCTTCAAAGCAAGGACCTCCAACTAGGATCTTTTCTCAATTTTCTGTCTTCCGATCGGCATGCGCCGAAAGTGGCGTCACTCCGACCGGAAGGCCATACTGTTGCGCGTATTCGAGCGCCCACTCGAAGGCCTTGTCATTCCGAAGCGAAGCGAGGAATCTTGGTCTTTGCCGGCGGCTCTCCTGAATCCGCCTCCCAAAACGGTCCACTTGTGGAAAACATCTGGAAATCCTGTGGGATGCGTCGATTGACAGGATTTTACCCCGCACGTATGTTTGTAGGGTTTCGAGGACAGTCGGTTTCACTCTAGCAGTGACTCCGCCTGGACTGAATTCGCACCGCTTAGGCGGACCGCGATTCGGTCTTTGACAACTAGGTTGAACGTGCCAGTCGTGAGAAACGGATTCGAGCATTAGTTCGAACGATCTCACAAGATAGACCACCGTGAACTTTTTCTTCGTGGCTCCGCTGCTTCGCAAGAGGCAAAGAGGCAAGGAGCAAAAGGCTGAACGGTGGCGCCATCTCGCATTGTTGAAACCAGAGAAGCTTTTGCAAGCTGCCCTGGATATGCGGCGATGGCAGCCTACCTTCTACCCGTCGGTAGGCATCAGGTTTCAAACGAGAGTTTGATCCTGGCTCAGAATCAACGCTGGCGGCGTGCCTAACACATGCAAGTCGAACGAGAAAGGGGAGCAATCCCTGAGTAAAGTGGCGACCGGGTGAGTAACACGTGACTAACCTACCCTCGAGTGTGGAATAACATCGGGAAACCGATGCTAATACCGCATAACATCGCAAGATCAAAGGAGCAATCCGCTTGAGGAGGG
>JBAUYE010000095.1:0-11520 GCA_049584615.1 Candidatus Sulfotelmatobacter sp. | reverse complement strand
TGCCTAAAAGGCACAGCCAGTGCGCTGCATGTACTTGAATTTACGTTCTAACGCGAATTCGAATCCCAATAGCCAGCTTCCAAAGGGCATGTTCGGTGGGCTGGGGTGTGCCATAAGTGTGCCGTACGCTTTGATCCCGTGTGCGCTAACGTGCTTCTTTTCAATACCAGAAAAAATTGCTCCCGTGCGGGCTTAGTTGTCCGTAAGCTATTGACTCTTAAAGATGCTAAGACACAAAAGACCCCATCAGACTCGCCTACTCTTAATCAGTAGGTTGCAGGTTCGATTCCTACCGCGCTCACCACTTTTCAGGTATTTAATCGTGCCTCCCGCACTGATGCCTTGCGGCCGTGCGAGATGCCGGGAAGCGTCGATGACGTTCCTCCGATCTCCACTGCGGTTTTTCTCTCCAGGCCGAAGGTTTTAGTCGTCACGATTTCTCCGCTGCGGCGGTGACTAGCCCTACTTCGCGCATGCGCACAAGAATCTCTTCGACCGTTTCTTCCGGAGTTCCGGCAACACTGACTGACCAAGCGTCGCGCGGCACTTCCAGTTCCGCCAGTTGGCTATCGAGGAGGTCTGGATTCATGTATGGATGATGTCGCGACTTCATGCGCTCTCTGATCACACCGGCGGGCGCGTGCAGATAAACAAAGTGAATTTCACCGTGGGAGAAGCCGCCGGCCAGCAACGCGCGATACTGGTGCTTCAGTGCCGAGCAGGCAAAATCGGCATTCTCGCCCTTTTGCCTATATTGCAGCATGCGCTCATGCAAAGCGTTGAGCCAAGGTATTCGGTCAGCGTCAGTCAGAGGGATACCGGCGGCCATTTTCCTCCGGTTTTCCTCCGAGTGATAGTCGTCGGCGTCTTCGAAGTTCCATCGAGTGCGCATTGCGAGCAACCTGCCGATGGTCGTCTTGCCGACGCCGCTCACACCCATCAAGACGACAATCATGCATCCCGCCCCAGCAACTTACCGCGGTATGCCCACAGTCCCAACCCGGGATTTGGAATGAAAAAGATTTCTTCTCCGTCAACGCGGTTGTAACCGTAGCGAAGCGTCTGCAGGTTGTAACGCGCGAGCATGGTTTTCAAATCTCCAAATTCAAAACCCACGCCTTCAATCTCTTCTCGGCTTAGTTGACCGGGGCACCACCGGATTGTGAAGCGTCCCTCGGAAGAGCCGTGGATGAGATGAGCAGCCGCGCCCAGGTCGTTGGCCAGATCCGGGTTGGCGTCCACGGCTTCGAGCGTGGCAGGCGTCCCGCGATAGCCATACTTGCGGATCAGGGCGTCGATGGCAGGGTCTTCGCCGAATTTTCCCACGCCCGGCGCGAGAACGATCAGCTCTGCATTGTCAGCCAATGCCATGCGCGTACGGTAGACTGCCTTGTTGCCCAGCCATGTGCTGTGAAATTCATTCGGATCAAGATAAACGACGGCCTTGCGGATGGGTGCATCCAGCGTTTCAAAGTTCACTTTCAGGCTGAGTTCGGCGGCACGGGAAAAGCACTCGGCATCGTCGCCGATGAAAAGTCCGCGCACTGCGAGCCCACCGTCGGCAGTGCGTCCGACAACGGTAAGCACATAGACGATGGGCAGGTGCGGCAGAAAACGATCCGACGCGCAATTGAGAACGTTGCGCACGGGATTCCTAGCGCGGCCCATGATTCGCTCCATCCCGTAGACCGCGCCCAGGTAATGGCTGCGATTGATCGACTCGCGGCCTCCGGTGCCCACCAGAATGTTCTTATTGTAATTCGCCATGCCGGCAACTTCGTGCGGAACGACCTGGCCGATCGAGAGAATAAGATCGAAACCGCCATGCACAACGAGCCGGTTCACCTGAGCCGGCCACGAATAGTTCAGCTTGCCTTCCGATTGCTCCTGGATGAACTCGGCCGGAACCTCGCCCAGAGTCTCGACGTCGGTACGCCAGTTGTGGACGTGAAAGAGCGCCTGCGGCATGCCGCCAAACATTCGCGCGATCTGATCGGGCTGCATGGCCGCATGGGTGCCAAGAGCTGGCAGAACCGCCTGCAACCGGTCGCCGTAGTACTCCCATACATAGCGCGTCAGATCGCCCGAGCGGGAATGAATGCGGCTCTGATCGGGAGGTACTACGAGCACGCGCTTTCGCTGCCCCAGCTTGGCAAGACTCTCTGCAAGCAGATCCCGCAACTCTGGAAGCAGATCGCTTTCGACGCCGCCTGTGGCGCAGTAAAGGCTCATACGCACTTCTGCCCCCTAATGGCTCGCAATCTAATGGCTCGCAACCCGGGGCTTGATTAAGTCATCGAGATAATCCGGCCGATCACCATCACGCACCAGATGCGGATAACGCGCGCCGTCATGATAGGTGACGGTGCAGGTTCGAAAATAATCGTCCACCACGACGAGGAGTGTGATTGGTTGCGAAGTGTCCTTCGCAGACTTGATCGCGTCCGAGAGCAGTTCCGGGGTGTAGAGGCGGCCATTGACGCCAATTATTTTCATCTGCGAAGAAATGCCTGCCTCAAACGCGGGACTCCCGACGATCGAGTCGGTAACAACTCCATCGCTGCCTACCTGAAGGCCGATGGAATAGGCCTCGCCGGGATTTCCCCGTCGGCCCTCCAGCTTTGAAGGCTTGTCGTCAAACGTGACTTTCCAGCCGCCGTTTTCGATCCCTCCGACTGGTGCTTCCGCAGAAGTGGAATTCAACCTGGTGTGGAAGAATGTGGCCCAATCAAACGGCGCCAGTGCATTGAGGGCATTCACCAATTCGTCGAAGGTATAAGTCTTCACCTGCGGGCCGCGGTTGGGCCCGCCGTGGAATTCCTGGCAGAAATCATCAATCGACCTCTTGCTGCCAGACTCGCGATGAATGATGGTGGCGACTTCAAGCCAGAGCAGATCGCCCTCGTCGTAGTAATCGGAGCCCCGGCGCCAGTTCATCCAGCCGCCTCTTCCGAAGCCAAAGCCGCCCCCGCCGCCGGCTATCGTAACGGCGGTATCGAGCAATGGGCGCCAGGTACGTCCGGGACGCCCCGGGCCAAGCATGGCTGCGATGCTGGCCAGGTATTCGTGGTATTGCTCTGGCGTCCACAATCCGCTGCGCGCCGCAAGCATGGGCCCAAGGTAGTCCGTCAGCCCCTCATAGACCCACAGCAGATCCGTTTTCATCGGCTGTTCGTAGTCGGGGGTGGTCAGATCAGCCGGCCGGCGAAACTTGCCGTTCCACGAATGAACGAATTCGTGCGACAGCAACCCGCCCAGCGACTGGCCGGAACTGGGCAAAAGCAGAGTTCGCTCGGGTAAGCGGCTGTTGTTCGACTCGTGGTGTTCGAGGCCGAAGTGCGCCACATGATCGCTGAGCGCGAGCAGAAAATGATAGTCGCGATAATGGCGAGCACCAAAAAGTTTGCCCGACTCGGCCACCAGATTGATCATTTCCTTCTGGTTTTCGGGGCTCATGTTCAGTGCATCTGCGCTGTCGGCAGCGATGTCGATTTCATGATGGATGGGTTCGCCTGGCGGCGTGAGGTCGATGCTCCGGTAAAACTCTCCAGTAATTACGGGCGAGTCCACCAGCAAGTCGAGTGAAATCGGTTTGAATGAAACCTGGTTGCCGGCTGCATTTTCGACGGGCAGCGGTGTGCCGAATTTCCATCCATCCGGCATCACAAGTTTGGCGTCATACGTAAGCTTCTCGGCAGGGATGTCGGCCGGATAAAGTACGACTTCATTCCACTCGAGGACCATCAATTTGTCAGTGGCCGAGACGCCGTCGGGCTCAATAACGTCAAAGTTCGCATTAAGGTGGGAGACGCCGCGGGGGATTTCCAGGTGGAAGGTGAAAACATCCAGCAAATCACGCTCCCACGGAATGATCTTGCCGTCCGCCTCGAATTTCAGGCCCGTGACATTTGTGATGGGTCCATCAGGCCCGTGCTCGCCGGGAATCCATTTCGGGTAGTAGAGAGTTAGAGGTCCAGGTTTGACGGGCATCACCAAATGAGCGTGCAGCAGCTTCTGCTGAGTTTTAGTCGCGTCCACAGTGACCGAGATTGTTTCTTGGGCAAGCGCGGTGGAGGCGGCCAACGCCAGGACTGAGGCGATCAAGACTGAGGCCGTCGATACTGAGGCGGTCAATATCAACGAACGAATGCGGCGCGGTTGCATGCAAAAGCTCCTCAAAAGGGAATAAACCCACCGCAGCATCATATCGTTTTTCGCCCATTTCGTATTCCTCCCGGCGCTTTGCTCCCGAATGAGCCAGGGACGGGCGATTGCGGTAAACTCCAAGCTAGGCTGAAACATCCTAAGGAAATGGTAAGGGCATTCTGGCTTTCCTGCTGGTGGATGATGCTGAAAATTCAGAAGATTCTTCTGCCGGTTGATTTTCCGAACACCTCGCTTCCTATGATTGATCAGGCTGCGACCCTAGCCCACCGTTTTCCTTCTGAGATTGTGATACTGCACGTCGTAACCGCGCAAAGCCACGCTGCCGGTGTGCCCGCGGACGGACCCCAATTAGCGGGCTGGGATTTGCTCGCCGAGATAATTAAAAAGGCCGGGCAAAACGGGGGTCAATCTCTTGTATCGGAGCGTAAGGGCCTTACCATCCGATGCGTGTTGGCCAAAGGTGACCCGGCCGAGACCATTCTGCGGACGGCTCAGGCGGAAAAAGCCGACCTGATTATGATGCCGTCTCACGGGTTCGCGTTCAACCGGTTTCTGCTGGGCTCAGAGAATGCGGAAGTTCTATACGGGATCGATTGCCCGGTTTGGACCGGCGCCCACGCCGAGGTATCGCCCCCGAAGGAATTTGCCATCCAGAACGTCCTGTGCGCGGTTGATCTCGGTGAGCGCAGTCCGCAAGTTGTGTCATGGGCCGCGCAAATCGCCGGCGAATTCGGCGCCCATCTGACGCTTGCCCATGTTACTCACTCGGTGGAACTCTGGGGACCTGGCGGCACCTACATCAATCCAGAGTGGAGGAAGGAACTTGTCAGTGACGCCTCGCAGCATCTCATCGAACTGCGGCAAGACTTGAACATAAAGGCGGATTTATTCATCGGCAGTGGTGACGTGCCTAAGGTGCTAAGCCAAGCTGTGAAGCAAACGAATGCGGATTTGCTGGTTTCCGAGTGCTACCCTTATGGCGGGAACCTGCGGATTCACGGCTATGCAATCATTTCCGCGGTGCCGATTCCAGTTCTGAGCGTGTGACGGCCCTGACTCGTTACTCATTTCGGGCTATCGCTGCACTACGGGCCATTGGACATGACGATTGCGAGTTGGAATCACCGTTCCACAGCTATAATTTTGAGCAATTCGGAGTCGACAAAGGAGACGCCTTTTGACCGCCGACCAAAGTGAGCCCGCCATCACAGACCGTGGCCATCTACTCCCGCCTCACGGTTCGAAGTCTAACGTATGGTGGATCGTCATCGGGATTGTTTTGTTCCTCATCTTTGTACTCGCGATCGTGCTGTTATGGCGTCACCACGAGAACGGGAAAAAAGTCGCGCCCGCTCCGCCGAAGATCAACATTACAACCGCGACGGCAACGACAGGCAACATCGGCGTCTACCTTGATGCAATCGGCACCGTCACCCCGGTCTATACCGATTCGATTACCAGCGAGGTGACCGGCTTGATCGTGGCCGTGCACTACAAAGAGGGTCAGCTCGTCAGTAAGGGCGATCCGCTGGTTGATATCGATTCACGGCCCTACCGCGCAAGTCTTCTGCAGGCGCAAGGTGCGCTGGAGCGGGACGAGGGCGTGCTGGCACAAGCGCAGATGGACCTTGAACGCTATCGTGCCGCATGGGCCCGCAACGCGATTGCCAAGCAAATCCTGGATGATCAGGAAAAGCTCGTACTGCAGGACGAGGGCACCGTAAAAAACGATCAGGGGACGGTGCAATTTGACCAGATCCAGGTCGACTTCTGCCACATCACCGCTCCCATTGCCGGTCGCGTGGGCTTGCGGCTGGTGGACCCGGGTAACGTGGTGCAGTCTGCTGGAACCCTCACTCTCGCAGTCATTACGCAGTTGCAGCCCATCACCGTAATTTTCACCATACCCGAAGACAGTCTCGGCCCGGTAGCGGATCGGCTGGCAAAGAAGGCCAAGCTCCCCGTGGATGTTCTTGACCGCACTGCGCAGACCAAGATCGCAAGCGGCAAACTGTTGACTCTCGACAACCAGATCGATACCACGACTGGAACGGTAAAAGGCCGAGCCCAGTTCGAAAACAAGAATGATGCGCTCTTCCCCAACCAGTTCGTAAATACGCACCTTCTGGTGAATACGCTGCAAGGGGTGACGCTGGTTCCAGCCTCCACCATTCAGCAAAATGGCCAGGCATCGTTCGTGTATGTGATTCAAAGCAATGTTGCTCACATGCGCAGCGTTAAACCGGGGGTTACAGACGGCGGTCTAACCCAGGTTGATGGCATCAACGCCGGTGATGTTGTCGCGAACAGCAGCTTCGATAAGTTGCAGGACAACACCGCCGTTACCATTTCGAACAAGGCTCCCACCAAACCCGCCACAGGCAGCACCAACGGGAGCAGCGCCCCGTGAGTCCATCTCGCCCGTTTATTTTGCGGCCCGTTGCTACCGCTTTGATCATGGCCGCAATCCTGCTGGTCGGCATTGTTGGCTATACCCAACTGCCGGTGTCCGCATTGCCAGAAGTCGATTATCCGACGATTCAGGTACTCACGTTTTATCCGGGAGCGAGCCCGACTGTAATGGCGACCACGGTTACGGCGCCCCTGGAGCGCCAATTCGGCGAACTGCAGGGCTTGAGCCAGATGACGTCCACCAGTTCGGGCGGCACTTCCGTTATTGTGCTGCAGTTCAACCTCACTCTAAATATTGATGTAGCCGAGGAAGAGGTGCAGTCTGCCATCAACGCGGCGCAGAGTCTTTTGCCATCCATTCTGCCCGCGCCGCCCATCTACAGCAAAACGAATCCCGCCGACGCTCCCGTGCTCACCCTTGCCATCACTTCAAGTGCCATGCCGCTGTCTCAGGTGGAAGACCTTGTGGACACGCGCCTCGCGCCTAAGATTTCGCAGCTCAATGGGGTCGGGCTTGTAACCATCAGCGGAGGCCAAAAGCCCGCAGTCCGCATTCAAGCCAATCCAGCGGCACTGTCCTCCTATGGCATTAACATGGAGGACTTGCGCACGGCGCTGACCCAGGCCAGTGTGAATGCGGCCAAAGGAAACTTCGACGGGCCGCGCCAGGATTACCAGATCGACGCCAACGATCAGCTGGTGACCAGCGACGACTACCGCAAAGTTGTCGTTGCCTACCGTAACGGTGCGCCGGTGATGCTGACCGACGTAGCGCAGATCGTGAACGGGGTGGAGAACAATAATCAGGCCGCGTGGATGAATCAGACCCCGGCCGTCATCCTGAATGTGCAACGCCAGCCCGGGGCCAACACCATCAGCGTGGTCAAGAGCATCAAGCAGCTCTTGCCACAGCTTGAGGCCAACCTGCCCGCGGGCATTCAGGTGACTATTCTTACCGATCTTACGACCGCCATCAAAGCGTCGGTTTCGGATGTCGAATTTGAATTGCTGCTGACGGTCGGATTGGTCGTGCTGGTCATCTTCCTTTTTTTGCGCAGTCTCTACGCCACCATTATTCCAAGCGTGGCGGTGCCGCTATCGCTGGTCGGCACTTTCGCGGCGATGTACATCCTCGGCTACAGCCTCGATAACTTATCGCTGATGGCACTCACCATCTCCACCGGCTTTGTGGTGGACGATGCCATCGTGATGATCGAAAACATCGCGCGCTACATTGAAGAGGGCGATCCTCCGATGGAAGCGGCGCTCAAAGGTGCGGAGCAGATTGGATTCACCATTCTCTCGCTGACCGTGTCACTTATCGCCGTCTTGATTCCGCTGTTATTCATGGGCGACGTGGTGGGGCGCCTGTTTCGCGAGTTCGCAGTAACGCTGGCTGTCACTATCGTCGTTTCGGCCGTAGTCTCTCTTACGCTCACTCCGATGATGAGCGCGCGAATTCTGCGGCGCGAGCCGAAAGAGCAGCAGGGGCGCATCTATCGAGCGACGGAGCGTGGTTTCGAGGCAATGATCGATTTCTACGGCCGCACGCTAAAGTTTGTGCTTCGCTTCCAGACGATTACGCTGCTCGTCGCGCTGGCCACGCTGATGCTTACGGTTTTCCTTTACATCATCATCCCTAAAGGCTTTTTCCCGGTGCAGGATACAGGAGTAATCCAGGGCATATCGCAGGCGCCGCAGGCCATTGGCTCGAAGGCGATGGCGGAAAAGCAAAAGGAACTCGCAAAGATAATTTTGGAGGATCCCGCGGTTGAAAGCCTTTCGTCATTTATCGGTGCCGATGGAACCAATACAACCACGAACAGCGGCAGAATATCGATCAATCTGAAACCTCTCGACCAGCGTAAGTTGAACGCCTCCGACGTAATCCGCCGGCTTAAGTCGAAGCTGGACCAGGTGCAGGGTATCGAGCTGTTTATGCAGCCGGTGCAGAACATTACGGTGGACGATCGCGTGAGCCGCACGCAATACCAGTACACGCTCGAAGACCCTGATGCCAATGAACTGAACGACTGGACGAATCGCTTCGTCAGCCGGCTGAAGCAGTTGCCGGAACTGGAAGATGTCGCCACCGATCAGCAAACGGGAGGGCTGGCCGTATCTCTGGTCATCGACCGGGTCACCGCCTCACGATTAGGCATCGCGCCGACAACCATCGACAACACGCTGTATGACGCCTTTGGTCAGCGGCAAATTAACACGATGTATACCCAGGTGAATCAGTACCATGTTGTGCTCGAAAGCGAACCGCAGTTTCAACTGGATCCGAACAAGCTGAACCGTCTCTACATCCAATCGAATGCGTCGGCAGGAGCGACGGGCTCGGGGGCGTCGACGTCATTCGCGGCTTCGGGATCGTCCTCCGCGGGGTCAAATGCCCTCACCGCTTCCGCAGCGTATACTCCGTCAGCTAATACTCTTGCTCCGCCCACGAACGCGCTCTCGGCGAGCGCGTCCTCGACTCCGAGCAATGGCGCGAACTCTGCAGTCACCAGCACTTCGGCCTACAGCAGTGCTGTGCCGCTGAGCGCTTTCTCGCACTTTGAGAAGACGACGGAAGCCCTTGCCATTACCCACCAGGGGCAATTTCCGGCAATCACCGTGTCGTTCAATCTTGCGCCGAACGCCGCGCTGGGCGAGGCCATTACGGCAGTCGACAAGGCGCAGAAGGACATGCACATGCCTCCCAGCCTGCAGGCGGGCTTTCAGGGAACTGCGGCATCGTTTACGAATTCGCTGTCCAACGAGCCTTTACTCATTCTCGCCGCGCTGGTCACGGTGTATATCGTGCTGGGGGTTCTATACGAGAGCTTTGTCCACCCGATTACGATTCTCTCCACGCTGCCATCGGCAGGTGTGGGAGCTTTTCTCGCGCTGATTCTCTTTCACCAGGATTTGAGCGTAGTAGCGATCATCGGCATTGTCTTGCTGATCGGTATCGTGAAGAAGAACGGCATCATGATGGTCGACTTCGCGCTCGAAGGCGAACGGAAGCACGGCAAAAACGCTACGGACGCAATTTACGAGGCCTGTCTGCTCCGCTTCCGCCCCATCATGATGACGACGATGGCCGCGTTGCTCGGCGGACTGCCGCTGGCGCTCGGCTCCGGCTTCGGTTCTGAGTTGCGCCGGCCGCTGGGTATCGCTATGGTTGGTGGACTCCTGTTAAGCCAGGCGCTCACGCTATACACCACGCCAGTCATCTATATCTTCTTCGACAATCTCGGGCATCGCTTTGGTCGCAAGGCAAGTCAGCCGGAAGCCGGAAGTGCGGAACAGGCAGGGCCGGCATGAACATCTCCGCACCTTTCATTCAGCGGCCAGTGGCTACCACGTTACTCACGGTGGCGGTTGCACTCGCTGGTGCGATCGCGTTCGAGGTGTTGCCGGTGGCGCCTCTGCCGGAAGTCGACTTTCCTACAATTTCGGTCAGCGCCGGTCTGCCGGGGGGCAGCGCCGAAATTATGGCGTCGTCCGTCGCCACTCCGCTGGAGCGGCAGTTCGGCCATATTGCAGGCGTAACGGAGATGACCTCCGCCAGCACACTGGGCAGTACGTCGATCACGATTCAGTTCGACCTCAGCCGCGACATTGATGGTGCGGCGCGTGATGTGGAAGCCGCAATTAACGCGGCGCGAACCTATCTGCCCGCCAATCTGCCGGGCAATCCGACTTATCGCAAGGTCAATCCCGCAGATTCGCCGATCATGATTCTCGGCCTTACATCAGACAAGTTCGGTCCCGCCAAACTATATGACGAAGCCTCCACCGTTATGGAGCAGAAGTTGTCACAGATCCAGGGCGTAGGGCAGGTTGTTGTCGGAGGCGGCGCGTTGCCCTCCGTCCGCGTGGACGCAAATCCCACCCAATTGGCCAGCTATGGGCTTACCCTCGCGAACCTGCAATCCGCGCTGAGCCTGCAGAACGCAGACCTGGCCAAAGGCCAAATCACTGACGGCAATGTAACCGCGGACATACTTGCCAACGATCAAATCTCGCTCGCCGAGGACTACAAGCCGCTCGTCGTCGGCTACAGCAACGGCGCTGCCGTGCATCTCTCCGACGTCGCTCAGGTAACAGACTCAGTGGCTAACGTCCGTACCGCTGGCTACCTGAACGGCAAGCGCGCGGTTACGGTGATCATCTTCCGCCAGCCCGGCGCCAACATCATCGATACCGTCGACCGCATAATTGCGCAGCTTCCATATCTCCAGGCCTCCATTCCGCTGGGCATCGATACCACAATCGTTCTCGATCGCACCACGACCATTCGCGCCTCGGTTAGTGATGTGGAGAGAACGCTACTCATTTCCATCGGCCTGGTCATCGTTGTAGTGTTTGTTTTCCTGCGGAATGGTCGTGCCACGCTCATTCCCGCCGTCGCGGTGCCGGTTTCGCTGGTCGGCACATTCGCTGTGATGTATTTGTTGGGTTACACCCTTGACAACCTTTCGCTGATGGCGATGACCATTGCGACCGGATTTGTGGTCGACGATGCCATCGTGGTGATGGAAAATATCACACGCCATCTGGAAGACGGCATGAAGCCGTTTGCCGCCGCGCTGAAGGGTGCCGAGGAAATCGGATTCACCGTCTTTACCATCAGCATTTCGCTGATCGCTGTGTTTATTCCACTCCTGATGATGGGCGGAATCGTCGGCCGCCTGTTCCGCGAATTTGCTGTCACACTCTCGACCGCGGTTTTCGTATCCATGATCATCTCGGTAACCACCACGCCGATGATGTGCGCCTATCTGTTGAAGAGCGAGCGCGATGAGAAACACGGCCGCATCTACATGGCCAGCGAAAAGTTCTTCGACTGGGTGCTGTCGTTGTATCGCGGCAGCCTGCATTGGGTGCTCGAACATCCTGTCTTCACCCTCGTCGTACTCGGTATCACCATCGCGCTCAATGTGGTGG
>JBAUYE010000094.1:0-9849 GCA_049584615.1 Candidatus Sulfotelmatobacter sp. | reverse complement strand
CTTTCGGGGCAGCGCATATGGCACGACAGTGCCATTTGCAAAATCCGGGGTCGAGTTTAGTTTTGCAGGTGAGCAGTTCTGGGGGAGGGCTGCCCGGGCGCCTCGATCTCGAAAGAGATTCGAGGCGCTCGTTATTTTGGGACGAAGCTTCTCAGCCGGACTGAATATTTTCTCTGGCGGTCTCGGGTGTTAGGTCCTGGGCCTCGTCTGAAACCTGAGACCTGAAACTTCAAGCGCGACCGGTCAGTTGGTGGAAATCGTGAAGTTGACCGTGATCTTGGCTTCGGTTTCGACCGGCTCGCTGCCTTCCAAGTGAGGTTTAAAGTGCCATTGCCGCACGGCGTCCTGGGCTGCTGACGCGAGGATGTGCGGGCCGCTGACCACGCGCAGATTCTGAATGATTCCATCCCTACCAATCAGCGCTTGCAGAATCACTGAGCCTTGTACTTTCATCTGCCGCGCCAGCAGTGGATAGCTGGGCCGCACCGGGTGCGCCACGATGTCGGTGGCGTCAGTGGACATGCGCACGCGCTCGGAGGCACTCGTGGTTAGATTCGCAGCGGTCTCGATCTTACTGGCTGCGCCGGGTTCGGCCACTGCTTGCGGTGATGCGCCCGGTTGCAAGTCCACGCGAACGGAACTGCTGCCGGGCCGGAGGGTCTGATGGGAGTCGCCGGCGACAACCTCCACTTCAAGCGGAGGCAATGCCGTACGGGTAGTTACGGCCGCCGGAGCGACCGGATCGGGTGGGTCGGGAGTCTGGACAGCGGATGCGACTTGGCGTTTCGACCTGTGCTTGTATCTTGCGGCCGTGACTGGTTTAACGCCTACTGCGGAGGGCAGCGCCGGGGCTTGCTTGGCGGGAACACTCTCGACCGGCTGATCAGATTCGGCGTCCGGCGCATCTGGAAACCAGAAGTCGCGATCGTGCCAGAGTACGACGCCCAACGCCAGCAGGAGTAGACAAAGTGACCCAACCATTAATCTCCGCTGCTTGGGATCTTCGGGTACACGCTTGGCGGAATCCGCCAGCAGAGCATGGTCGGTCTTCTTTGCGATGGTGTTCAGAGTTGACATGGCGGAAACCGGGACTGCTACCCCGGGGGCTGGGGCACCGCTAGTATGCCTCGAAAACGCCACAAAGGCCAGCAAAAGGTGCGTGTTGACCGAACTCTGACGGGGTATGATTCCCTGGGTGGGAGTGGTTGGAACCTGTCCGGGCGAAACTTTCAGAGGGTCTGGTGAATCCCATTGCTGCTGGCCAAAGGTAAGTCTTTTTGCCGGAACACGTTTCCTGCTAAAGCCGCTCAATCTGTGAAGGTCATCGCATGAAGAACGAGGTTCGCAAAATCAAGGAAAGCAAAGTGGATGGGAAGAAGTTCCGGCAAATTGGCCGGCGCGAGTTGCTTAAGCTGACGCCGGTGCTGGTGCTGGGGGCGTTTGCCATCCCGGGCCTCCAGGAAGGATTGCTGAAGAAGGGGTTGGGGTTCAGTGACTGGGCTTCGGCGCGTCTATTCCGGTCCGGCCATCTGGCGCCGACTTTTGACAATGCCGAGCTCACTCCTTTCACTAAGTTTCCCATCAACGGCTACGATGTGGACGATCCGGGAGTGATCTTTGAGAACTGGACGCTGACCGTCAGCGGAGCGGTTAAGAAGCCTGGGGACTACACGTTGGCGCAAGTGCAGGCGCTGCCGCGCTATCGGCAGAACACCCGCCACATTTGCGTTGAAGGATGGGATGTGATTGGGCGGTTCGGCGGGGCGCGGCTTTCGGATTTTCTGCAGATGGTGGGTGCGGATCCTTCTGCGCGCTTCATCGAGGTGAACTGCGCTGATGATTATTACGAATCGCTGGACATGGCGACGGCGCTGCATCCGCAGACTTTGCTTTGTTATGAGATGTATGAACAGCCGTTGACCCGGGCGCATGGCGCGCCGCTGCGGCTGCAGATTCCCACCAAGATCGGCTACAAGCAGGCCAAGTATTTGACGGATTTGAAAGTGTCGCAGGTGCTGGATCGAGTGGGGTACTGGGAAGATCAGGGCTATTCGTGGTTTTACGGATTGTGAAGCTTTAGGTGTGAGCGTCGGAGGTGGGAATGAGCGGGGCAGTCATCGAAATCGTTGAGGCTCAGGGCAAGAACGCCGACGGGGAAGAAGAAGCGCCGGTAGTGGTGGGGCGGGCGGTTTATGAGCATCCGTTTGTGGTGCGGCTGTGCCATTGGCTGAATACGGTGTCGCTGTTTGTGATGGTGGGGAGCGGGCTGCAGATTTTCCGCGCTTTCCCCAGCTTTGGAGCCAAGATTCCGCAAAAGGATTTGCTGCACTGGCCGCGGGCGTTCGCTATTGGCGGATGGCTGGGTGGCGCGCTGCAATGGCATCTCACCTTCATGTGGATCTACATTGCGACCGGGCTTTTTTATCTTGGCTACCAGCTTATCAGCGGAAATTATCGGCAAGTGTTGTTCACGCATCGCGACATTCCCGGCGTGTGGCCGATGGTTCGACATTATTTCTTCTTTGGTCCGAAGCCGCCGGTTCGCGAAGCCTACAACTCGCTGCAGAAGCAGGCTTACACGACCGTGATCGGACTGGGAGTTCTCTCGGTGCTTACCGGGCTTGCAGTGTGGAAGCCGGTGCAGTTTTCCTGGCTGGCCTGGATGATGGGAGGATTCCACTATGCCCGCATCTGGCATTTCGCGGTGATGTGGGCAATTTTGCTTTTTGTGCTGGGACATCTGGTGATGGTGATTTTGCATGGATGGAACAATTTCGTTTCCATGATCACGGGTTGGAAGAAAGATCCGGAATACTGATGGAAAGGTCTTGGGTCTTCGGTCCTAGGTCTTAGGTTTTCCGAACACCTAGGACCTAAGACCCAAGACCTTACGACGCGAGCAGCGAGGATGGCGAGCAGGATGTCCGAGCCAAGCACAGTGTTGACCAACCCGGGGACAATCGGTGGCACGCGCGAGCACGATCTGATTTTGAATGTGCAGCGCGGGCAGCATGAATTGTTCTACGAGCTGGTGCGGCCTTACGAACGGCGGGTTTACGCCGCGGCGCTGGCGATTCTGCGCAACGAGCATGATGCCGAGGATGCGGCGCAAGAAGCGATGCTAAAGGCGTTTGCCAATATCCGGCAATTCCGGGCGGAGGCGCGATTCAGCACGTGGCTGATCCAGATCACGGTGAACGAAGCCCTGATGCGCCGGCGAAGGGAGCGAACAGTCGTGATGGAAGGCATAGACGATCGTCGTTCCGGCGATGAAGAACGCGAATATGCTCCACGGGATTTCGCTGACTGGCGCGAGATTCCGTCAGAGGCGTTGGAGCGCGAGGAAGTGCGGCAGCGGTTGGCGGAGGCGCTTGGCACTCTCGACCGGAAGTATCGCGAAGTGTTTGTGCTGCGTGATATGGAACATTTGAACATTCAGGAGACAGCCGAAGCGCTGGGCATCACGGTGGCTTCGGTGAAGACGCGGTTGCTGCGGGCGCGGTTGATGCTCCGCGATCTGCTAGCTGCCGGATGGGAGCAGGGCTGGTTCAGCCGGCTACCATTCGAGAAGGGAACCAAGCCATGGTAGTGAACCAGAAAATGTTGAACTGCGAACAAGTGTGGCGCGAGATTTCGAACTACGTGGACGGGGATGTGGAGGCTGGGCTGCGCTCTGCGATGGACGAGCATGTTCGCACCTGCGCGCGCTGTGCATCGGTGCTGGTGGGGACGCGGAATGTAGTCCGGCTTTATGGGGATGAACGGATGCTCGATGTGCCTGCCGGATTTGGACAGAGGTTGGAGAAACGGCTGGCGACGAATGCTGGCGGGAGCGGGCGCGGATGGTCGAGTTGGTCGGCGTGGTTGGTGCCCGTGGCGGCGCTGGTGCTGATCGCTGGAGGCGTGCTGGTGACGAACTCGCTTACTGGCGGGCGTCTCATGAGGTCGTACCATGCGGAACCCGCCAAGAATATCCCTCCTGATCTGGTGGTGGTGGTCTCCGACGGATCGAAGCTCTTTCACGTGCCGGGATGTCCTTTCATCCATGACAAGGCTTCGGAGCGGACGACTACTGCGAAGGAAGCGATACGGGATGGATATGTGCCTTGCACGCGGTGCCTGCGGCGGTATTTGAAGACGGGGCTGACGAAGCACGATGGGGCGGATCTTGCGGAGAGTGCTGGTGCGGAGGCGGACGAAGACCAGGACGAAGTTCTAGCTACGCCGGGACATTAGCAAAAAGGCAAGGCGCGGGTGGTTAACCCGCGCCTGCATTCCGGACGACGAACTAGTTGGGCTTCATCTGATCGTTCTTCATGCTGTCGTCCTTCTTCATCGTGTCATCCTTCTTCATGCTGTCATCTTTCTTCATCGAGTCAGTCTTCTTCGCGGTCTTTGCGGCTTTTGCTGTCTTGGGCTTGGCGTTGGTCTTGCTGTCGTCCTTTTTCATCGAGTCGTCTTTCTTCATGGTGTCTTGCTTCATATTGTCTTGTTGCATCGAATTCCCGCTGGACTGGGCGAAAGCTGCCATTGAAGCGGCCAAGATGCAGGCGAGCGTCAAGCCGAGAGTCTTCTTCATAATGTTCTCCTTGTGAGTAGCGAGTAAGGTCGACCGGCAGGTCTTCACCCTGCAGGCTTGAGATGAGATGAGCCGGCGCGGGCAAAGTTACACCAGGGAAATAGGAAGAATCAACCACGAGGGGGAGCCTCAGCGGCTATAGCCGGAAGTCATCTCGGCCCTGACGGCACGGCTTAGCCGTGCCCTTCCCGGTCTAGCTCAGCAGGTTAGTTGGTCGCGGGAGATTTTCAGGCCACTCAAATTACCTAGCGCCGTCACGGCTACCGATTCGGTTTTGAAGAACTCCTGGGCGAGGTTCTGGAGATCGTCGGCGGTTACGGCTTCGATCTTCTCAATCAGTTCGTCGAGGTCCTGGAAGTGGTCGAAATACATCTCCTGGCGAGCGAGATTTGACATGCGGGCAGTGCTCGATTCGAGCGAGAGCATCAGGCTGCCTTTGAGTTGATCTTTAGAGCGCCGGAGTTCTTCTGCGGGCACCGGTTCAGTCTTCAGATTACGAAATTCGCTGACCACCGCTTTTACTACCTTGGTTGCCGATGCGAGCGAGGTGCCGGCGTAGACGGCCATGCATCCGGTATCGCGGTAGGGATTGAGATCGCTATAAATCGAGTAGGCCAGGCCCTGGCGCTCACGGATATTTTGGAACAGGCGGGAACTCATGCCTCCGCCGAGAAGGGTGTTGAGAATGTAGCCGGCGTGGCGCTTCTCGTGCGCGATAGGATAAGCGGGAACGCCGATGCAGAGCTGCACTTGCTCGAGTGCTTTCTTGTTGCGCAACACGATGCGGGGAACGATCTTGGGCTCGGGTGAGTGGAATCCATTCTTCGCGGGCTTCAGGTGCTCGAAGTGGTTGACCACAAGATCGACGAACTGGTCGTGGTCGAGGTGCCCCGCGGCGGCTACGATGATGTTGCCGGGAGCGAAGCGGTGGGTGTAGGTGTCGAGCACGGTTTCGCGTTCAAATTTCTTTACCGTTTCTTTTGTGCCCAAGATCGGTTTGCCTAGCGGATGATCTTTCCAGAAGTTCTGGGTGAAGATTTCGTGGACCAGATAATCGGGATTGTCCTCATCCATTTTAATTTCTTCGAGAATCACGCCGCGCTCGCGGGCGATGTCCTCGTTAGCGAATGTGGGATGGAGGACCAGGTCGGTGAGAATATCCAGCGCGACCGGGACGTGTTCGTCGAGTACCTTGACGTTGAAGCAGATGCATTCTTTGGAGGTGAAGGCGTCCATGTTGCCGCCAATGGAATCGACTTGGCGCGCGATCTCCTCGGCGGTGCGGTGCTTGGTGCCTTTGAAGACCATGTGCTCGATGAAATGCGAGATGCCGTTCGATTGCGGCGTCTCGTCACGGGAACCAGTTTCGAGCCAAATGCCGATGGAAGCGGAGCGGATGTGCTCCATCTGCTCCGTGATGACGGTGAGGCCGTGGGGTAACACTTGGCGACGGATGTTGCGGACTTCTTTTACCATGTTAGTGCGAGTAGAACTCCCTGGAAGGTGCTCCACTATTCTTACACATCTGGCCGAGCCGGATGGTGTGTGCGAGAATTAGACGATTAGTGATTTAGAATCAATTAGTTGCAGGCCACATAATCCATGGCTGAACCTCTGACATTGGCGTTACTGGGTATGGATCGCGAAGAGATCGCCTCCTTGGTGAGCGAAGCGGGGGAGCCGAGCTATCGCGCTAAGCAGATCATGGATGCGCTGTATCGGCAGCGGGTGGAGACACTGGAGGAAGTTTCCACGCTACCGCAGGAGTTTCGCGAGCGGCTGGCGCAGAGCGGAGTGACCGTTGGGGCGGCGCGGATTGAGAAGAAGTTTCTGTCAGTCGACGGAACGGTCCGGTATCTGATTGGGTTTGCTGATGGTCAGACTGTTGAAGCGGTTTGGATGCCGGAGGGGGATGGCGGAGAAGCGGGGGATGGGTCGGAGGCTGGAGCGGAAGCTGCGGGCTCTGCCTTAGGTACCCCAGGGGCTGAAGCCCAATTACAAACGACTGATTCTGACGCGGGCCTGGAAGGCCTGCTCCACCCTTCACAAAGTCGCACCGGGCAGAAGCGAGCCTTGAGACAGGGTCGTTCGACAATTTGCATTTCCAGCCAGGTGGGGTGTGCTGTGGATTGTCACTTCTGTTTGACTGCGTTGCTCGGTGTGAGGCGCAATCTGACTGCCGGGGAGATTGTGGGGCAGGTTTGTGCGGTGCTCAAAGATCAGAAAGTTTCGCCACCTGAGGATCGCATCAAC
Organism: Candidatus Sulfotelmatobacter sp.; assembly: GCA_049584615.1. Lineage (GTDB taxonomy): Bacteria > Acidobacteriota > Terriglobia > Terriglobales > Acidobacteriaceae > Sulfotelmatobacter. Next base: position 3,017 of record JBAUYE010000094.1, on the reverse strand, counting down.
CTTGTGTTCATGGGCATGGGTGAGCCCTTTCTGAACTACGAGAATTTCGTGAAGGCTTCGCGGTTGCTGGTGGAGGGCGTGGGAATTGCGGAGCGGCGGATGACGGTATCGACGGCGGGGATCGTGCCGCGCATCCGTGACTTCGGCGAAGAAAAAATTCGGCCGAAGCTGGCAATTTCCTTGAATGCGTCGAACGACGCACTGCGCACGGAGCTGATGCCATTGAACAAGAAGTGGACGCTGGAAATGCTGATGGCGGTGGCGCGGGAATTTCCATTGCGCACCCGGGAGTGGATCACGTTCGAATATGTGCTGCTCGGCGGGGTGAACGATACGGCGGAGAATGCGAAAGAACTTGCGGAGCTGGTGCGCGGGATGCGCTGCAAAGTGAATCTGATTGCGCTGAATCCGGGGCCGGGAATTGACTTTACGACTCCCAGCGTGGAGCGCGTGGCGGCGTTTCAGAAGATTCTGCGGGACGCGGGGACTCCTGCGTTCGTAAGGCGTCCGCGGGGCCGGGACATTTATGCCGCCTGCGGGCAACTCAAGCGAACGGTTGAGGCCGCCACATTACCGGAACCCCAGGATCAGACGATTTCTCCGACTGCGGAGGGATGACGGGGATTTCCACCCGGATGGTGGTTCCTATGTTCCGGTCTTGCCGCCAGAGAATCCGTCCCTGGTGTTGCTGCAGGATGCCCTGACACGCGCTCAGTCCGAGGCCGGAGAGAGTTTCCGCGGAATCGAGATCGGGTGCGGCGTTTCCGAGAGTCTGGTTCTTCGTGTCAGAAGGGCTGGCGTCGGAGATGTGGATGATGGCGGTGCCGTTCTTGCTCTCCGCGGTGATGGTGAGAATCCGGCTGCCGTGCTGGCCGACGACATGCAGCGCGTCGTTGATGATTTGGACGCAGACCTGCAGCAATTGGTTGGAGTCTCCGCGGACCAGCAGCAGTTCTTGCGGATACTCGGTGCGGACTTCGATCTTGAGAGCTTGCCACTGAGGTTGCGAAAGTTTGACGGCAGTGCGCAGCAAGGTGTTGAGATCGACGGGAGCCATGGCAGCCGGGCCTTGTTTGGCAAAGCTGAGCAGGCTGGCCACTAGCGACCGGGTGCGCCGGGCATGCTGCCCGATTCTCACTGCCAGTTCGCTCTGTTCCGCGGTGAGGGGAGTACACAGCAGCAGATCGGAATAACCCAGCATGGCAGTGATGGGATTGTTGAGTTCATGAGCGGCGCCGCCCAGCAATTGGCCGATCGAAGCTAGTTTTTCGGACTCCGTGATCTGAGTCTGCAATCGCTTCAGGTTGGTGAAGGATTCGCGCGAGTGAGTCAGGAGGCGGAGCAATTCCCCGTCGAGCAGGCGCTGCCGGACGAAAACCATTGCGCCCATCAGAACCGCCGCGCCGAGTGTCAAGACCACGCGGAACGAACGGACGCGAGGGGGCACTGCATCATCGAGCAGAGCCCACGCCGCAAAGATCGGAAGCGAAAAGGCCGCGATCATGCCCAGACGGGCCAGCCATACTCCGTGTGAGGTGGAAGTGGAGCGGACGCCGGGTTGGGGCTCGCTCTCGTGGGTGCGCAGACCGATGATAGTGATCCAGGCCATGGAAACCTCGAGGGGAATATCGTAGAGGCTTCCGCTGTAGTAGAGGCGCCGGGCGATGGCCCAATTGGCGATGTAAGAAAAGGCGGCGTAGGTGAAGGTGGCACCGAACAGATTGGCGTAGAAAATTTTCCAGCCGCCTTTGCTTCCCAGCCAGGCCAGAAGCAAGGCGCCCAGAAACGCCACTTTCTCGATAAGATACAACGAGTTCAGCCCCTGGTTGTAGGCTGGTATGTTGGGCACGACATACTGCCATGGAATTACGATGAGAACGTAGAGATATATCCACCAAACCATCATCAGAGCAAAATCGAGGCGGCGGAGGCGGGCGGCGTACTCATCCTGCGGAGCATGAGGACGGAGCGCCAGAGCAGCCATCAGCGGCACGAAGTGCAGAAAAACGATCATGTCTCCGGCGCACAGGTCGGGCACGTCGGTGCGCAACCAGAGTTCGAAGTAGATCCAGACAAACTGGTAGGCAAACCAGAAACCAATGCCGGTGGCCATGAGGGACCAGAACAGGCGCAAGCGCCCGCGCGAGCGGATGGCGAGTGGGATGAAGGAGAGCGTCCCGGAAAGCAACAAGAGGAACTGACTCATGTCGCTGAGAGTGGTGAGGCGGAAGGACTGCGGCAGAATCAGCGCAGCCACGACTAGAGTCGCAAGGCAGGTCGCGACTGCCGCGGTCCAGAGTTTGGCGTAGGTGCGCAAGAAGACGATTCCCGCTGCCATTCTAAATTGGGATTGGACGAGGTCCGGGTTACTGAAGTAACTGGCGGGTAGAATGCAAGGGCACGGTCAATGCAAAGGCGCGCGGTGGAAAGCCTGGCGGAAAGTTTCGCTTGCTACCTGTCTTTCTTATCAATAATATGCGGGACATTCCTATGATTGACAAATTCGTACATCTGCGGGAAATGATTCGACTTGCACGCTGAAAGCAATCGCCGTTTTATTGGAAGGCCGCTAGCTCCAGAGGATCCGAGCGAAGTTCGGCGAATCGAGCGCTGGCTGGCCACAGCACGCGTGTTTCTCGCGGCTTCCGCCCTGGCCGCGATTTACATGGACCCAACGCAGCTGGGCAACTCCCCAGCAGCCTATGGGCTGCTCGGTTTCTACATGGGAAACAGCATCCTTGTGCTGATGCTGCTGCGGCGGCGAAAAACGTCCACGGCCCGGTTTCGGGTTCTGGTGCATGCGGCGGATATCGTGTGGCCGGCATTCATCTCAGTGTTCGGAGACGGTCCGAGAAGCCCGTTTATCTTGTTCTTTGTCTTCGTTTTGACTGCTGCGGCCTACCGGTGGGGCTTGTGGGAGACACTGAGTACGGCTGGAGCGGAAGTGGTGCTGCTGTGGACAGAGAGCTTCTTGCTGTTCCATGTGTGGTTAACGCGAGGGAGAACCCTGCCTTGGC
>JBAUYE010000093.1:0-2611 GCA_049584615.1 Candidatus Sulfotelmatobacter sp. | reverse complement strand
TGATTCAAAGGAATTAAGCAGACTCGATCTGCAATTTTTTTGACCTGGATCGGAAGGCACAACAACACGCGGAACCACAACCCTCGCCAACTATTTTTTCAGACGGGAAACCGCCAACTCTTCCACGCGCGCCAGCACCTCATCCTCACTCAGCTTTGTCGAGTCGATGATCACCGCGTCTGCGGCCGCTTGCAGCGGCGAGGTTGCACGGGTGCGGTCGCGGTGGTCGCGTTCCCGCAGGTCGGCGGCTACGCTCGCAGCGACTTCCCCTTTTATCTTTTGCTGTTCCATGCGCCGCTGCTCGCGCACGACCGGGTCGGCGTCGAGAAAAATCTTCAAGTCAGCATCAGGAAAAACTTTGGTGCCGATGTCGCGGCCTTCCATCACCACGCCGCCCCCCGCCCCCATTTCCCGCTGGTGCGCGACCATCCAGGCGCGCACTCCGGGATGCACGGAGACACGCGAAGCCGCCTCGGTTACGTCGCGCTCGCGAATGCGATCGGAAACATCGCCCCCATCAAGCAAGGTTCGGTTCCCGCCGACCGTGGGCTCGAGCTGAATGCGCGACTCCTCGGCCAGCTTTACCAGCGCGGGCTCATCGTCGAACGATATGTCGTGGTCGATGGCTTTCAGCGCCAGGGCGCGATACATCGCTCCGCTCTCGAGATTGACGTAGCCGAGTTTGCGCGCCAGGCGCGAAGCGATCGTGCTCTTGCCCGCGCCCGCCGGGCCGTCGATGGCAATGATCAGTTTGCGTGGAGAGTGATTGTGAGCGTGGTCGTTCATTCTGCGAGTACACGATTGTACACGGTGGTGACGGTTCGGTTAGGTAACGGCAAGGTCCAGTGGTGCCGCTATCGAGGGGGACGCTGCGTACTCGATGTGCAGAACACGCCGCTCGGCCTCCACTTGAGATTTTGATGAGGAATGAATCAGCAACGGCCGCATGGCGAGGACCCCTCCCGCAGGGACTAGACATTCGACCTGCGGCATTTTGGTCGCGAGTTCGTGGACTCGATCATCGTCCAACACGCCCAATGTGTGTGTGCCGGGGAGAACCCGCAACGGCCCGTTCAACCTGGTGGAGCGATCGAGATGAATTCGAAGCGCGAGGATCTGTTCTAGTGCCGCTGTGGGAGCGTGGGCGTAGGCGATGCCTTCTTTTACGGACCAAGGCCCCCAGCCTGCTGTCTCTCGATGTTCGCGGAGCGGTAATGCAGTGTCCTGATGCCAGACCACCAGCCAGTTGGATTTGGGCGACTTGTCGAACAGAGTTGCACGATACGGAAATGCCGCAGGGCCGAGTACGGCCCGCGCGGTTTCAATCAGACTCGGTTGTTGAGCGAGTTCTGCGAACGGGCTCAATTCTAAGGCGTGGCGCACGCCCGCTCTGCTTCTGCGAGGAGCCACAGCGGAGATTCCCTCGAGAAGTCGCTCGATTTCTTCACTCCCAAAAACTTTCGGAAGAATTGCGAACCCGTCCTTCTCGATCGCGTCCTCCCACGTCAACGTGCTTCTCCGGTTCTAGCCTTCACTCGCGTGAGCGGGCGAGGACTCGATACCACCGGCTCCTTCGCCGGAGTGATCTGCAACATCGATCTTCCGCTGACGTGGACGAAGCTCAGCTCGCGGGCCGCCAGCAAGGCGTTTACAGCTTCTTTCACGCGGGAGCGCGCCACGAAGTTTCCGAAGAAAGCTTCGAGCTCACTCTGCTCGGCGGCGATCACGCAGTCGAGATATTTCGAGAGCAGCGCCGAGAGCGCTTCGGGCACCGACAGTCCCACGCCCTCGCGTACGGCATCGGGCGCCCAGCGGTAGAGAAGATCCCAGAACGAACCTTCGCCGGGCTTGTAGTCGACGCGCGTGATGCGCAGCTTGGCCAGCAACTCGCCGAGCGCCTTATCGAGCGCGGCCAGCGAAACGCTGCCACCCAGCGCTTCTTGCAGCTTTGGTTTGGAAATAGGACCGTCGCGCCGGATCAGCTCAAACGCATCGCAAGCCAGCGGCGAGTAGGGAGAGCGCGGTCCTTGTTTGGGCGCGAGCTTGGGATTGCGCTCGCCCACCAGGGCATAGAAATAAGGAAAGACAGAAGCCGCGACAAGAAATGCATTGTTCTCGTTAAACAGATTTGCCTCGTAAGCAGCGCGCTCGCGCAGCAGGCGCACCATGAGCTCGGTTGCCGCCAGCGCCCGCGGATCAGAATAAGCATGCTGCCAGGTGGGCAGACGATTGTCAGAGCCGACGAAGGCTCCGATGAAGGTGGGGACGGGCATGGTGGGGCGCATGGGATACATCAAGCAGAATCCCACGGCCTCGACGAAGGCGCGCGCCTCCTCGATGGTGCGGATGGGTTTGCCATCGAGCCGCCACTTTTCGCTGCGGAGTTGCTGTAGGTCCTGATCGGTCATGGTGACGGCAGTTAGCAAATAGCAGTTGGCAATTAGCAACAGTGCGCTCGGTAATCGCTAACGCCAATTCCGGTTTCGTTCAGATTCTCTTAAACGCCTTCTGAATGTCCTTTAGAGAATACCGCAGTACGACCGGCCGGCCGTGCGGGCAGGACATGGGATGGTCGGTTTTCGCGAGTTCGGCGAGCAGCCAGTCCATTTTG
>JBAUYE010000092.1:0-9398 GCA_049584615.1 Candidatus Sulfotelmatobacter sp. | reverse complement strand
TCTCGCAGCAGATTCTTGCTTTTCCGATTCACGACTCGCCACCTGCAATTCGCAACGTGGACCGCCCAGCCTTTGGCTCTAGCCAGCTCTAAATAAACGGAGTTTCCTGCCCTCTAAGTATGAGGGTTGGCGCGTCTCCGTATCGGTCCTTGTTCGTTAGAGACCCTGGCAGAGCTCTTCGGACTTGCACCCCAATCATATTTTTTACTGGGCGCCCGGGGCGCGGGCTAAGTAACTCCCGAGACAATGGAGACCTTCTTATGAGGCAAGTTATCAGCGTGACAGCGGTTGTTTTTATCTTGGGTGTCGTCGCATTCGCCACGATTTTCGGTTCTGTTCGCGGCATCGTTCACGACCCTCAGCACCGCCCCATTCAGGGCGCGCACGTTACGCTGAAGGCGCAAAATTCGGACTGGACGAAGTCCGTGGACTCTAATGGTAACGGAGAATTTGACTTCAGTTCCGTTCCCATCGGGAATTACGCTGTGACCGTTTCCTCGCCGTCTTTCCAGCAGACACAACAGGACGTGATCGTTCAGTCCGACACCAGTCCCGTTCTCCATTTCCAGCTCGCAATCGAAGGCATGAAGGAAACTGTCAGCGTCACCGAGACTCCCGTCGAAGCCACTACCCAAAGCGTCACGCCTACCGTCACTCTGAACCGCATCGACATCCAGCAGACTCCCGGAGCCGACCGCACCAACGGCATGGAAATGATCACCGACTACGTCCCCGGCGCCTACGTCGTGCACGACATGCTCCACATGCGAGGTGGCCATCAGGTCGAATGGCTCATCGACGGCGTTCCCATCCCCAACACCAACATCGCCAACAATCTCGGACCTCAGATCGATCCCAAGGACATTGACTATCTCGAAATCCAGCGCGGCAGCTACGACGCCGACTACGGCGACCGCACTTACGGCATCTTCAACATCGTGCCCCGCACGGGATTCGAGCGCGATCGTGAATGTGATTTCGTTATTACCGCCGGCAATTTCTACCAGACCAACGACCAGATCAGTTGCGGAAGCCACACCGCCCGCTCCGCCTACTACGTTAGTCTGAATGGCGACCGCAGCCAGTACGGCCTGCAGACGCCCATTCCGCAGACCGTCAACGATGCCGCCAACGGCTTTGGCGGATTCGCCTCATTCATCTTCAACCCTGATCCCAAGAATCAATATCGCATCGTAGGCTCTCTCCGCCGCGACTATTACCAGATTCCCATCGACCCCAATCCCAGCTCCATCACCAACGTCTACTACCCCAGTTCCGGCCTGCATGACGCCGAGGTCGAGCCCGATGGCTACGCGACATTCTCGTGGGTTCACACCTTTGATCCCAATACTCTGCTGACCGTTTCTCCGTTCTATCACTACAACGGCGCCGACTATCACGGCGGACCCAACGACTTTCCCGTCATCTCCACCGTAACCCAGACCGCCCAATATGGAGGAGCGCAAATAGCGCTCAATGCCAACGTGAAGCGCAATGATATTCAGGCTGGCGCGTATGGATTCGCCCAGCACCAGTACAACTACTTTTTCAACGATTACACCGACGGTACACCCAACGTCTCCCCTTCTTCGATCGGAGTCAACGGAGGTGTCGCCGCGTTCTTCATCAACGACAAATTCAAAGTCACACCCTGGCTCACCCTCATTGCAGGCCTTCGCGAAACGGCATTCAGCTCCACCATCTCCGAAAACGCCACCGATCCTCGTCTTGGCGCCGCAATCCGGATTCCCCGCCTCAATTGGGTCTTCCGCGGCTTTTACGGCTACTACTACCAGGCTCCGCCGCTTTCGACCCCAACCACTCAGCTGCAAACTCTGGCCGCCGGTCAGAGCTTTGTCTTCGCTCCGCTGAACGGTGAACGCGATATCGAGTGGCAATTCGGCGTCACTATCCCACTTCACGGATGGATCCTCGATGCCGATAACTTTGAAACCCGCGCCCACAATTGGCTCGATCACAACAACATCGGAGAATCGAACATCTTCTGGCCCATCACCTGGTCCTATGCGCTGATCCAAGGCTGGGAAGTCACACTGCGCTCGCCCAACGTTTTGCATCACGGCCAGTTCCATCTGTCCTACTCCAACCAGATCGCGCAGGCAACCTCGCCCATCACCGGCGGTCTTGTCTGCCCTCAGCCGATCACTCCATCCTGTGGCCTCGATATCCCCTACGGCCTTTCTCCCGTGGACCACGATCAGCGCAATACGCTGAACGTCGGCTTCAACGGCAGCCTGCCGGGGCATGCCTATGCCTCCACCAACGTGTATTACGGATCTGGATTCACCAACGGGTTGCCCGGCGTGCAATATCCTGGCAACTATCTGCCCAGCCACGCCGCCGTGGATCTTTCGCTGGGCAAGACTTTCGCCGAGAAGTACACAGTTTCAGTGACAGCGGTCAATGTCGCGAACCGCCGTGTGCAGCTCGACAACAGTCTAACGTTCGGCGGATTCCACTGGGACGAACCGCGTCAAATCTACGGTGAATTCCGCTACCGCTTCCACTTTTAGCGTGTGGAGGCATTAAATCAGAATGGGCCCAGGCATCCCAACCAAGCGAGACACGGGGAAGCAAGACAGTAGGAACCGATGAACAATAAACGCTTTACTCGATATTTTCAGGAAAGGTGAGGCACGAGAATCAGTGACGCGGCAGCTGTCGCGGCTCTACCTGGCGGGGACAATCGCAGGACATGAGCAAGGACTGAGTGCGCGCCCTCGGCGATAGCCAAGTAGTGAGTCCTTTTTGCGCCTTTCACAGCGTAACCAGCTCCTTCTTGCCCTCAAGTTCCAGATCGTCGAATCGACGCCATTTGTAGAACGCAATCGACACAATCCAGCTCAATGCGAAAAGACCCACGATGAAATATCCCAGCGTGCCAAAATTGTCGTTAAGCTTGGCGACGGCCCTCCAGAACCATCCTTCGAGATGAAAGTGTTCGCCGAGCAAACCGAGAGCCTCGATCCCTCCGACGACCAGCGCGACGATGACGGAGACGAAGGTGATAGTGATGTTGTAATAAAGCTTGCGAATGGGCTTCACGAATGCCCAACCGTAAGCGCCCAGCATAAGGATGTTGTCCGTGGTATCGATGAGCGACATCCCTGCGGCGAAAAGCACGGGGAAAACCAGAATCGACCAAAACGACAGGCCCTTGGAGGCTTCCGCAGCGGAAATACCCAACAGACCAATCTCGGTCGCAGTATCAAATCCGAGTCCAAAAAGAAAGCCCAACGGATACATATGCCAACTCCGGCTGATCAGGCGAAACATCGGACGGAACATCCGCGCCAGGATCCCGCGATCGCCGAGAAGCATGTTGAAATCTTCGTCCACGTAAGGCTCACCGCGACGGACCCGCACAAAGGTACGGTAGATTGATCGCAGAACGATTAGATTTACGATGGCGATCGCGAATAGAAAAAAGGCTGAAACCAGGGTGCCGATTACCCCCGCTACGTTCCGGAAGGCATCCATGCGATGCTGTAGGGTCAACGCGGCTCCCGCAATTGCGGCAGAGCCGAGGACGACAACGGTCGAATGTCCCAGCGAGAACATGAAGCCAACTGCAACCGGGCGCTTCCCGTCCTGCATCAGTTTCCGGGTTACGTTGTCGATCGCTGCGATGTGATCCGCATCGACAGCGTGACGCAAGCCAAAGCTATACGCGAGAAGTGCCGTTCCCACGAGCAGCGGGTAATGGCGGAAAGCGACCCCTGCCCACAACCATGCACCGACATTGAATGCGAACAAGATCGCATAGATGGCAGCGATTCGGCTGCCGAGGTGATCGGCAGCATCGTTGAATAAGGTGGTGAGTTTGGGTTGCTCCGTTGATCTCACCTTTGCAGAACCATTCATGGCAGTGTCGGATTCTAGCTGTAACTTGTTTGTCAGCATAATTTGGACATGAGAATGTACGAACCCCTAGGCCACGTTCTAGAACGCAAACTTAGCCACGAGTTGCACCAGGCGAGGCGAGGTGGCACTCACGATCCTGCCGAAGTTCTGGGTGTCGTCCACCTGCCCTGGAAAGGCCGATCCCTGTACTTGTGGGAGAGATTGACTTCCGAATGAGCATGATGGTAGCCCTGACCGTTCGAAATCGTTGTGAACTCTGACCTGAGAACTAAAGCGCTGGCCTCGACGCTCGGCTTGTTACATTCCGTCCATTTGTGCTATTTTCTATAACACTTCTCTCACAATCGTGCCACAGACAGTGAATTGTAAACCTAATCCGCCTGGTCGAAGGTGGTCGGCCCATATTTAGGATTTCCCCGACCCGTCTCTCGGGGTTTCCCTGTGGCGGCCTTCAACGGTGAGGCGGGTGATGGTGCGAAAGGGTCTCTGGAGAACTCATAACCAGGCGCCCATGCTGCACTCCTTTGGTGCTGATGAGGCGATCCGCTAACTTTTGGACATCTCTAGACTTCCCGCGAAGAACAACCACCTCCAGGCAGCTCTCGTGGTCGAGATGGGCATGCAGAGTGGAAATGACGATGGCATGATGCTCGTGCTGGAGATCGGTAAGCTTTTCCGGCAGCAGTCGCGTGTGATGATCATAGATCAGGGTGACCGTACCCACGACAAATGCATTTGAGGGGATCACCGCAGACCCCACCAGTCGGTCACGAATCAAATCGCGAAACGCCTCGGAGCGATTGTCATATCCCTTTTCCGCGATGAACAAATCGAACCGATGTAGTAGCTCCGAATCAAGCGATACTCCGATACGGCTAAGGTCTGTCATGAAAGACTCTCCTCCCGTGGACAATTAGCGTAGCACACGGTCTATTGCTGGTAGCACTCGCGTCACACCATCCAGCGAGGAAGGAATGACTGACGGAGTATCAGGGATACTGGCGACGAAGCTAATGGAATCCCGTGCTTGCCTATTAAGATTAACTGTGGTTAACTATCAAGAATAATCTCTGATTAATAGGTTAGACCAGTGACACTTTGTCCGCTTCAGGGCAGAGAAGTGGAGTATTCATGGCGCGGGCAGCTCAGTTCGCTCTTTTTATGTTGACCGTGGCGTTTCTGTTTCCGGCGGAAGCCCTGGCACAAGGGGAAACCACCAGCGCCATCCTTGGCGAAGTTAGGGACGCATCTGGCGCGGTTGTGGCGGGTGCCACCGTAACTATCACAAATCACGAGACCGGTCTGAAGCGTAGTGCCCAGACCGATGGCGCGGGCCGGTTCAACTTTCCGCAGTTAAAGCCCGGCACCTATTCGGTCACAGTAGAAGCGCGAGGCTTCGATCTGGGACAAAATGACAACGTCGTTTCGGGTCTGGGCCAGAAGCAAAATGTGGATTTCACGCTTAAGGTGGCGCAGTCCAATGAGGTGGTTGAGGTCAGTAGCGAGGCTCCACTCATCAACCCGGGAAACGCAAATACATCTACGACCCTGAGCGCGCCAGCGCTGGAGGACTTGCCGAATCCGGGAGGCGACCTGACCTACCCTCTACAGTTTGCGCCCGGAGCCCTGATCAATACGGCCGGAAGCGGCAACGATTTTGTTGGCGGCGCCAACGGGTATGGCAACGTGGAATTCAACGGGCTGCCCGCCCTCTCCAACGGCTACATCGTCGATGGGCTGGAAACGAACGACCCGCTCACCAATCTCAACAGCGGCCTCTCAACCAATCTTGTTTTGGGATTGAATTCGATCTCAGAAGTGACGGTCAACACCCTTTCCTATTCCGTTGATCAGGGACGGTATGGAGCATCCCAGGTCAACTACGTCACCAAATCCGGCACGAATCAGTTTCACGGAAATCTTTACGAACTGTGGAATGGTTCTTTGCTGAATGCAGCGGACTACTTTACCAACGCGACGCCGGGAAACCGCAAGCCGGGAGCGACCGTGAATCATTTTGGAGGCAGTGTCGGCGGGCCGATCGAACACGACAAACTGTTCTTTTTCTTTGATAGCGAGTGGGTGCGGATCGCACTGCCCATCGTCACGCCCACGATCGTTCCCAGTGCGGCATTCGAACAATACGTGCTGCAGCAACTTCCTTCTGCCTCAGTCCCGTTTTACCAGCAGATGTTTTCCCTCTATGAAAACACCAGCGGCACACCGACCGCGATACTTGGATGTCCGCTCGGCGCTGCCGGAGACGGCTGTGCGAACCGGCAAAGCGTCTCACATTCCAGCGACGACCACGAACAGGTGCAGACGGTCCGCGTCGACTACAACATCAACCCAAGAGATACAGCCTGGTTTCGGTTCCAGTCGGACACCGGTCTGCAAGCCGCGTGGACGGACCCTATAAACCCAGTGTTCGATGCGTTTTCCCCGCAGCCCCTCTATTCTTTCGCGGCAGGGCACACCCACGTCTTCTCGCAGAACCTGGTGAACTACTTTAATCCCGCGTTTTCCTGGTATGAGAGCCTGTTCGGGCCAAGCAACTTCCAGCAGACACTTTCGGCGTTTCCGATCGTGTTACAGGGCACCGGCGCGAATGCCTTCACCCCAGTGGGAGGGCTGGACAACACCTGGATTCAAGGCCGGCGCGCATCCCGCTTTTTCATCAACGACAACCTCGCCTGGAGCCATGGCGCTCACGAACTGCGATTTGGAACCAATACCCGTATCTTCCGCTTGAATGACTACGACTTCGGAGAAGGAACGGTTCCCACCGTGACCTACGCGAACTTGCAGCAATTTATGGATGGAGTGGCGGACACGGCGTCGAAGACATTCCCTTCGAACCCAAATGAACCCTTCAACTTTCTCAATCTCGATGTCTACGCGCAAGACACCTGGAAAATAACTCGCAAACTGACCTGGACGTTCGGTCTCCGCGATACCTTCAACTCGAATCCGCTGAATCCGCGTGATCAAATCGCCCGGCTTCACGGCTCTTTCAATTCCATCTCTCACGATGTCAGTCAACCGCTGAACCAGACCATTCAGACCCACCTCGGAAATCTTTTTTCATCTACACCAACAGCGGTCCTGCAACCGAGGACGGCGATTGCGTGGCAGTTTGAGCCGAAATCCGTGCTCCGCACCGGCTTCGGAATTTTCAGCGACATCTTGCCGGGAACGGTGGCCGACCTGATCGGCACGAATCCTCCCTACGATAAGGCGTTCCAGGGAGGAGTGCTTGGCACCGTCGGCGGGACAGCCATCGCGCCGGAAGCGCCCAACAGCGCTGTCGGCGCACTCGTTGTCGCGAATCAGACTTTTACTTCGGGATTTCCCCAGGGGCAGTCCTCGCTTCCACCAGTTGCGATCACAGCTGTTCCGGATGGCAAGCTCCACGCGCCCTACTTCATGGAATGGAGCCTGGGGATGGAACATCAATTCGGAACGACGGCCAGTTTGCAAGCACAGTACGTCGGCACGCGCGCCGTAAACCAGCCGTACTCGACACAAGTGAACGGTTACCAGACCGTATGCCGGGGTTGTTTTGCGCCGTTCCCCTACCTGCAGCCGACCGATGCACGATTCGGAGCAGTAACGCAGTTCTCCACCGGCGCGAACAGCCACTACAACGGTCTTCAACTGACCGCGATGAAGCGGCTCGGCCACGGCTTGCAAGGACAGGTCAACTACACCTTGAGCCGTTGCGTGGATACAGTCTCGAACGGCGGGTTCCTCCCATTTTCCGCGGGAGGGATTCTCTCGCCGCTGCCGGGAGATCTGGGCCGCGATTATGGGCCTTGCGACTATGACATCCGGCACAATCTCAACGCGCAGTATGTGTATCAGTTGCCGATCAGAGTGCGCAGTCATTCTCTGGGCTACGCGCTCAACGGCTGGCAGATCTCCGGAACAGCGTTTTGGCACAGCGGAGTTCCGTTCTCGGTGTTGAGCGCGCCCTATTCCGCGGCCAATCCAAGCACCGGGCTGCAAGAGGGAATTGTGCAGGGCAGTGGGCCGCAGTTTGCCACCGTCGTTCCGGGCGTTCCGCTGTATGTGCATCATCCGATTCCCGGTGTAACGCAAGCGGGAACGTTGCAGTGGCTTAACCCGGACGCTTTCGTATCGACGGTCGATCCGAGTACGGGGCAGTGCTATGGCGGCGACAGCGCGCAGAATTGCCAATTCGGAAGCCTCGGCCGTAACGCATTGCGTGGTCCTGATTTTCTTTGGAGCGACTTCTACCTGACAAAATGGTTTCCCTTGAGCGAGCACGTGCAGCTGCGGTTTGAGGGGCAGTTCTTTAATGTTTTCAACCATCCGAATTTTGCGCTGCCAAGCATGGTGCAGGCCGGCATTCCCGGAATTCCTTCAACGCAGAGTGGGTTTGGAGCGCTCACGTACACGACCTCTCCGCCGACCGGCTTGCTGGGAGTCGGATTGGGTGGCGATAGCAGTCCACGCATGATCGCCTTTCAGGCGCGGTTGGAGTTCTGACGCGTGCCGTGAAAGATACAGACCAAGAAAGAAAATCCGCATAGTCCCGCATAGTCTGGTCAAAAAACAAGGGAGCCATCTATTCGAGCGTCCCATTCTGAGTCGTGCGGCTGTGCACTTTGGAGCGTTGTAACCTCGGCGGCGGGGACAGTAAGTCTCGCCTTGCAATTTGCGGGAAAATACAACAGAATGGCGTACTTCCCCAGTTGAGCGCTGTGGTGTGCCTGGCGCCATTTACATGGAAAAGATAGTTATCAGCCCTGCCGAAGTGGCAGAAACTCAATCTCCTGCAGACCTACCTGCTCGTCTGGAGCCGAAGCTGCCGCCTGCGGTGCCGGGATGGGCGAAATGGGCAATAGCTCCACTCGTGCTGTTCCTGCCGCTCCTATGCCTGGTTGCGATCGTGTTGCGGGTGGCAATGCGTGGGCTACCGCCACGCACACGGCATGAGTGGACCTCGTTGCTCGCCACGCTGCTCATCGTGAGCGGGATATTGACCTCGCTGGCAACGGTGCTCGTGTTTTCGTTCACCCCACTCCCGCCCGTCGCAGGGGCAGGGTTGAGCGAACTGGATGAACAAACATTTCCGAGTTTGCCAACAGCTGCACCGATGTCAGCCAAGGATGTTTCGGAGAAGCTGAAGCCCCTGGTGGCGGTAATTTCTCCAGCACGGCGATCATGGCTCACCCACGAGGAGATGCCAACTGCGAGCTTTGGAGCGGGTACGCTGTTGCAGGCCAACACAGAAGGATATTTATTCATTACGGCGCGACACGTGCTGGATGGTCCCGCCTGGAACGCGGCTAAATCGGGATCGCGAGCCCTGATCGCGATGGCTTCGGGAACGTGGGGAACAGCGGATGTAGTGGCACGCCACCGGAGTTTGGATCTGCTGCTGCTTTGGGTGCCGAGAGAAAAGGGGAGTGGGACATTCGTGCAGCCGGTGGCTAAGGCTACGCCTCCAAGCGAGGGAGAGAACATTTTCGTGATTGGACATCCAG
>JBAUYE010000091.1:0-1921 GCA_049584615.1 Candidatus Sulfotelmatobacter sp. | reverse complement strand
ATGCTCACCCCTTCCAGTGCATACATAGCGGGAGGTCCCCACGGGCCGGTATAGTGCGGCCCGCTGCGGCAAATCATGACGCCGCGACCGTAGCTGCCTCCGATTCCGAACGCGCCTTTCTTCACCGAAGGCAGAATCACCACGCACTCCGCTTTATCCAGCAGGTCTTGCGGAATGTCGTCAGGGATATTCAGGATTTCTTTCATCACTTCTCCCGCGTCTCTCACCCGGTCTTCTTCCTTCTCGTCGTTGGCAGAAAATGCCGGGGCTGCGCACATGCAGAGCGTCAGAACCCAGGCGGCAATCTTCTTCGTGCTCGCTAATATCCTCATTACAAGTCCTCCGGACTCTCTAATCATTGCGGCTAAATCGCTAAATCATTAAGGTTAAACGATCCACCATCTTAAACCCTTCCAGGGCATTGTAATTCCCCAGTTGTGGAAATTGGCCCCTTGCCTGTTCGCCCGTAACCCCAGGCTCCTGTTGCTCTTTGGTCCATGACCATATGCGTGCTCCTTTTGTAACTTGGCACTCTACTTCACCCACCTCTAGAGTCATGTGAGACCATAGGCGGATGGCCGCCCGCCATTCGGCACGCGGCGTGCATCTAATCAGTTGGGAGTACTATCTGGACCGGGGTGGAGTGAAAATTTTGGATGCTTTGGGAACGAAGTACACGCACACCACCGACCGCCTGCGGGCGCGATGGGCGGCTTTCGCCTCGGTTTGCGGTTTTGTCTTCACTTTGGCCTGCGTCTCCATCGGCACACCAGCGGCCGTTGCCCAGTCGAGTGCTGTAGCCACCAGCCCCGTCAGCCTCAGCATCTACGACGGCACTTTGAGTTCTGGCGCTTCGACTCCGGAAGACGATCCCCAGGCCGGCTTCACCATCCGCAAGCGGGTGGATGAAGTGAACGTGCTGTTCATTGCCACCGACAAGCACGGCAAGTTTGTGCGCGACCTGAATCAGAGCGATTTCACCATCCTTGACGACAACAAGCCGCCGCAGTCCATTCTTAATTTTCGCCGCGAAACCGATCTGCCTCTTCACCTCGGACTGCTGATCGACGTGAGCGGATCCGTCAACAGCCGTTTTGATTTCGAGCAGGATGCCGCTACCAGCTTCCTGATGCACTCGGTGCGCGCCGGCTTCGACAAAGCCTTCGTGGTTGGCTTCAACACCCAGAGCCAGCTGACGCAGGACTTTACCGATAATGTGCAACTGCTTTCCACCGGAGTACACAAGCTGCGCGATGGCGGAGGCACGGCGCTCTACGACGCCATCTACCGCGCTTGCAAAGATAAGTTCTTGAAGGATCGTCCCGATCATCCCGCGCGCAAGGCGATCGTCATCGTGAGCGATGGTGAAGACAACCAGAGTGAATACTCCCGCGCCCAAGCCATCGAAATGGCCCAGCGCGCCGAAGTCATCATCTACGCCATTTCCACCGATGACAGCGGCCTGATCCTGCGCGGCGACAAAGTGCTCGAACAACTCGCATCAGCCACCGGCGGCCGCGCTTTCTTTCCCTTCAAGATGAAGGACATTACGCGCTCCTTCGCCGCCATTGAAGACGAACTCCGCAGTCAATACATTGTCAGCTACAAGCCCGCCGACTTCGATGCCGACGGCCGCTACCGCTCCATCGAAATCTCCGCACTGAAGAAAGATCTGCAAGTCCGCGCCCGCAAAGGCTACTTCGCCCCGCAGCAGTAGCAAACCAGTTCTCAGTTCTCAGTTCTCAGTTTCCAGCCGTTCGCAACGGATCATGTGGGGACAGCCGCCTTCGGCTGGCCGCAGGGCGCAGCCCGGCAGTTTTTCCGCTCCCGGACGCCGGAAGACAAGAGCCTTCTACCCTCGGAACACTTCTCGAAACATTCTTCGGACCCTAGCCGTATGCGCAAACTCTCCCAAGCTCCG
>JBAUYE010000090.1:0-16061 GCA_049584615.1 Candidatus Sulfotelmatobacter sp. | reverse complement strand
GTCGTTTTGGGCGGCAGAAGTTTGAAAACAATCTAGACCTTCACTCCCAGCGCCGCCACAAGTATTTCCCCGATATCCGCAGGAGATTTTGCCACGCGAATGCCGGCCGCTTCCATCACTTTGATCTTCTCCGCCGCTGTGCCTTTGCCGCCGGAGATGATTGCTCCGGCATGACCCATGCGGCGCCCCGGAGGCGCAGTCTGTCCGGCGATGAAGCCGACCACCGGCTTCTTCATGTGAGTCTTCACAAATTCCGCCGCAGTTTCTTCGGCATCGCCGCCGATTTCACCGATCATAATCACAGCTTCGGTTTCGGGATCGCGATTGAACAGGTCCAGCGCATCCACGAAGTTGGTTCCGATAATCGGATCGCCGCCAATCCCAATCGCTGTCGATTGTCCGACGCCGCGCTGCGTAAGCTGATGCACGGCTTCGTAAGTCAACGTGCCCGAGCGCGACACGATGCCGATCGCTCCTTCTTTATGGATGGACCCTGGCATAATGCCGATCTTGCACTTGCCCGGCGAAATAATCCCGGGACAGTTCGGCCCAATCAGTCGCGAGCGCCGGTTCTGCAGAAACTCCCAAGCCTTGACCATGTCTAGCGTAGGAATGCCCTCGGTGATGCAGACGATGAGGTCAAGTTCGGCGTCGGCTGCCTCCATGATGGCATCGGCGGCGAACGGCGGAGGAACGAAAATTACGGTCGTGTCAGCGCCGGTTTTCTCGACAGCTTCCTGCACGGTGTTGAAAATGGGCCAGCCTTCGTGCATGGTGCCGCCCTTGCCCGGCGTCACTCCGCCGACGACCTGGGTTCCGTAAGCCGCGCAGGCTTTCGCGTGGAAGGTGCCCTCGCGGCCGGTCAGGCCTTGCACGATCAAGCGCGTTTTCTTATCGACCAGGATTGCCATAAATATGATTCCTCACCGCTCTACAGTTGGCATCGTTCTACAGTTGTCATCCCGAGCGAAGCGAGGGATCCTGGTTCTCGCCTGCGCCACCGGGGCAGCCGCCTCAGGCAAACACCAAGGTCCCTCGCTACGCTCGGGATGACGGGTTGAGGCCAGACAGCAAAAGTAATCCGCATCGCTCCTTCACCCTCTAGCCGCGGCCACCACTCTGTCTGCCGCGTCTTTCATGGTGTCTGCGACGACGAAGTTGAACCCGGAGTTCAGCAGAATCTTCTTGCCCTCGTCCACGTTCGTGCCTTCGAGGCGCAACACCACGGGGAGTTGGATGTTGGTCTTCTTCGCGGCTTCAACGACGCCCGTGGCCAGTGTATCGACGCGCAGGATGCCGCCAAAAATATTGATAAGCACCGCCTTCACGCTCTTATCGCTGAGGAGGATTTCGAATGCGTGCGCGACCTGCTCGGCGTTGGCTCCTCCGCCTACATCGAGAAAGTTTGCGGGCATGCCGCCGGCGTATTTGATGATATCCATCGTTGCCATCGCCAGCCCCGCGCCGTTGACCATGCACCCGACGCTGCCGTCCAGCTTGATATAGTTCAGGCTGTACTTCGAAGCTTCGACCTCGAGCGGATCTTCCTCCGTAATGTCGCGCAGTTCGCGGATATCCGGATGGCGGAAGAGGGCATTGTCGTCGAATGTCATCTTGGCATCGAGCGCGAACAGCCGGCCGTCGGTGGTGGTGATGAAGGGATTTATCTCGACGAGCGATGCATCCGTGTCGAGAAACGCCTTATAAAGGTTTGAGAGGAATTGCACCGAGGGATTGATCTGCTTGGCGCTGAGACCCAACTTGAAAGCCATCTTCCGCGCCTGAAACGCTTCCAGACCCATGCCGGGATCGATGTGCTGCTTGAGAATGGCGTCGGGATTCTCCGCGGCCACCTGCTCGATTTCCATTCCGCCGGCGGCCGAGGCCATGAACACCGGCTTGCCTTCTGCGCGGTCGACGAGTATTCCGAGGTAAAGTTCTTTCTCAATGGGCAGAGTTTCTTCGATCAGCAAGCGCCTTACGATGCGGCCTTCGGGGCCGGTCTGGTGCGTGACCAGTTTCATGCCGAGCATTTTGCCGGCAAGTTCTCCCGCTTCGTTGACCGACTTGGCAATCTTTACGCCTCCGCCCTTGCCGCGTCCGCCGGCATGAATCTGCGCCTTGACCACGACTCCGGTCGCGCCGGCGCTGAACAATTCGCGGGCAGCAGCTTCGGCTTCTTCCGGTGAAGTGGCCATAGTGCCGCGCGGAACCGTCACGCCATACTTCTTAAGAATCGCTTTGCCCTGGTACTCGTGGATTTTCATAATGACGCTCTGCGCTCGCTCATTAGCTAAGAATCGGAAGGAACCTGCTTGCGACTATCGACTGAAGGCAGCAAACCCTTGATTTTATAGAAGGGCGGAGGATTAGGGCAAACTGCGATGCTTTCCGCGCAGAAGTCGTCGGGGAGCTAATGCTGTGGAAAGAACTGGTTTTTCTTCAGAGTCGAAGGCGTCGAGGGCGTCGACACGCTCAGCGGATAAGTCGCAATCAGATACTTGGCCTCGTCGCTGTCAACCGGGCCAAGAAACAAGTACGACTGGGATCCGTAGACGACTCGAGCGTCGAAGTAATAAACCCTTCCTGCCTCCGCCGTGAAATGCAAGAGCCCCACGCGAACTCCCGGGATGCCCCGGGGAGTCCGCACGTCAGCACAGACATGATGCTCGCCCGGCTCCACGGACACGGCGAAATAGGAATTGTTCTTGTTTACGCCAACCCATGCTCCGTCCAACCCGGTCCGGGAGACGGCACCATTTTCCTGAATGAAGTACACCAACGCCCGACCCGGATCGGGCTGGGCCAGCGTGTGCTGGGTTTTGTCCAGCTTCACATCGAAGCTGGCATCCTTGGGGCCACAGGCTGATGTCGCGGCCCCAGGTGGCGTTTGGGCCAACGCCGATGCCGCAAAGAACAGTACGACGACAGCGCTTTTCATGACTTCTCCCCCAAGCTCGTTGTGCATTATCGCTCAATCGGTTCTGTCTGGACCTCTGGAAATGAGATGTGCGTACACTTATACGAACACCAGTCCTGCGGGGAAGTGGTAAAGAGTTCGTCAGTTCGGGTAAAGTTTTGTCTCGAACAAGCCCCGGGTCTTTATGGTTTTGTAACCGGAGAACCGTTTTTAGCGGTCCGGTCGGAACATTTGTGCATGCCTATGATCCTCGACGCCCTCCATCGAGTAACCAACCACGGCCAATCCCTGGCCCGCGCGGAAGCACGTGAAGTGATGGCGGAAGTGCTTGCCGGAAACTGCACCGACGCGCAGATTGCCGCGCTGCTCATGGCTCTGCGCATGAAAGGCGAAACGGTTGAAGAAATCGTCGGCTTCGCCGAGGCGATCCGCGCCGCAGCCACGCCTTTGCCCATCGCATCCCCTGGCGCGCTCGACCTCAGCGGCACCGGCCGCGACGCGCTGGCTGAATCATCTCTCGTTGACACCAGCGGCACTGGTGGCGACGCGAGTGGAACCTTCAACATTTCTACGGCCACGGCATTCGTGACCGCGGGCGCGGGAGTGCGCGTGGCCAAGCACGGCAACCGCAGCATCAGCTCGAAGTGCGGCTCTGCGGACGTGATGGAGGCGCTGGGCGTGAACATCCAGTTGACTCCGGAACGCGCAGCGCAATGCCTGCGTGAAGTCGGAATCTGCTTTCTATACGCTCCCGATTTGCATTCCTCGATGAAGCAAGTGCAGAAGGTGCGGCGGGAGCTGCGCCTGCGCACCATGTTTAACCTGCTCGGGCCGCTCACTAATCCCGCGCGTGCTTCGGGGCAAGTCGTGGGCGTGTATGCGCTTGATATGGTTGAAAAGCTGGCCGAGGCGCTCAGCATGCTGGGCCTGCATCGCGCGCTCGTGGTCCATGGGCTTGATGGGCTCGACGAGATCACGATTACAGGTCCGACGCGCGTGGCCGAAGCTCGCGACGGAACGGTGCGCAGTTACGAGGTCGATCCCGAGGAGTTCGGCATGAAGCGGGCCACGCTAGCCGACATTTCTGGCGGGGACACCGTTCAGAATGCCGCCATTGTTCGCGAGGTTTTAAGCGGAACGAAATCTCCGCGCCGCGATGTTGTCGTGCTGAACTCCGCGGCGGCGCTGGTAGCGGCGGGACGCGCGGACCGTCTGGCGGATGGGATTCCTGTGGCGGCGCAGTCGATCGATTCCGGTGCGGCTGCCGCAAAGCTGGCAGCGCTGGCAGCTTTTACCTTGCAGCATCAATAGCGCAGCGTTGGGAGGGTGCCCATAGCCCGAACGGAAGTGCAGAGGTTCTTCGCTTAGCTCAAGATGACAGTACTTTATGCGAGGACGCCACACCTAGTTCGCAGCGTCGCTTGTCTCAATCTTGAACACGTGGTTCGTGGTTCCACTCTCCGGTACGCCGCCGTCGTTCACCAAAACTTCCTCTGGCGGCTTCGGAACCTCGACGCGAATCACGCCGTTGCTCTTGCCGCGCACCACCAGACGTTGCGTGACCTCTCCACCGGCAAACTTCACCGTGAGCGGAACCTCAGCTCCCGCCGCACCCTGGTTATTCACCGTGATGGTAAGTATGTAAGCTCCGGGCGCGGTCTTGCGCGTGAAAGCTGATTCTATTTTGAAATCGGGCAGGCCGCGATCGTGGTAAACCCAGTCGTCGAAGAACCATTCGAGATCCTTCTTCGTCTGCGCCTGAATCAAGCGCTGCATGTAGGACGGTTCCTTATCTTCGTCGGGACGATAAGACGCGAGAGCCTTCTTCAACGCGGGCTCGCCGACCATGTCGCGCAGCATCCACAAGACACACATCGCTTTGCTGCGGTAAAGCTCCTCGTCGACTGTGTTCACTAACGAGCGCTGTACTTCATCTTCGGATCTTGGGGCGGTTGTCAGGTTCTCTTTTTCTTTCTCAACCGCGCTCAACGCGGAACGGTGTACTCCCATGTAATCGAGTGCCGCTTGGCGTCCACTCAGATGTTCCAGATAGACTGCTTGCGCGAAGTGAGCCAGACCCTCGTTGATCCAGGGCCGGGGTGAGAAAAAAGCCGCGTGGGTAAGTTGGTGAGCCGCCGCAAGCCCCGCCAGCTTGGGATCGGTGCTGTTCAGCGGCGTCAACAGAAGCGAGCCGCTCTCAAAAGGTGGAGCGTTCGGGTCGCGCAGATCGGCGGTTTGCGCTTTGCTCCGCGCTTTTCCAAACCACTCGGTGATGAATGGAGCGGCCTTTTCCGCCGCATCCGCGTAATTCGCCGCCGCAGCATCGTGGCCAGGCAGGAAATGAACTCCGACCGTGGCCCGGTCCAAGACCTCATAGTCGGCGATCAAAAACATCGGTACGACCATCCCCAGCGATCGGTATGTGCAATCCGCCTGAAACTGGTGTCGCACTTCGAGCGCTGTCGGGCAGGTCGTTGCATTGACCAGAAGCTCGGGTTTTTCCGCCTCATCATCGCTCGGCACCGAGACTTTTAGATGCATCGTAGATGCGGTCTCTCGTGCTTTCCACCTGGCAACAACATCGAACGCGCTGGCGTCTTCCGAAAGACTCCCGGCTTCGGTCGCGATCGGATACCACGCTACGTATCCCGCCCCGCGCAGCGCGGTAAATTTCGCACTGATCTGGTCCCAATCGGTGCTATTGGCGATGGATTCGGGCGTATCGATCCGCGTGAGGCGAGTAGCGTCGAGCACGATAACGCCTTCATAGGCGATCTCCAGATCGACGGTGCCCTTCGGAGGAACCGCCTCGGGCAGAGTTACGATCGCCTCGGAAAGTGCTCCCGTGTGGTCGACGTCGGATGTGTAGGACTGCGAGACAAATTGCAGTTGCTTGCCGCCGGACCGGATGGAACGCCAGTCGAGGGAAGAAGAAATCTGCAGCACCGCGATCTTCTGTGGAACCTGCGAGTCGTTCCTCAGTGTGATTGTGCCGCGAACGCCCAGTCGCTGCAGGTCGGGTTCAACCCGCGCGTCCAGGTCGTACTTGGTGAAGGTGAATGCTTCGCGGTCGAGAGAGAATGCAGTTACCGCAACGGTACAAAAAATACAGAGGAAGCAAAAACGCAGGCTACACAACTTCATTTCGCACCCGGCGATGCTGCTTTCTCGCGTGCTCGCTCTTGACTGTGCCTCTGCCGCACAATTTCATACATCACGACAGCGCCTGCGACCGACACGTTCAGCGAAGGAACTTTGCCCAGCATCGGAATCGACACCAGAAAATCGCACTTCTTCTTGACCAGGTCGTGCAGTCCCTTGCCTTCTGCTCCCAGAACCAGCGCGCAATCCATGTTGTAATCGAGGGCGTCGTAGGTCTGCGGGCCACGCTCATCCAGACCCACCGTCCAGATGTTGCGCTCCTTCAATTCTTCGACAGTGCGGGCGATATTCGTGACCTTCGCAATCGGCAGGTGTTCGCTCGCTCCCGCCGAAGCTTTTGTAACGGTTCCCGTGACGGCCGCAGCACGGCGCTCGGGAATGACCACGCCATCGGCGCCCGCGGCATCTGCAGTGCGCAAAAGCGCGCCCAGATTGTGCGGATCTTCCACTCCGTCGAGCACGATGACGAAGGAATATCGTCCGCGTTTGCCGCCCACCACATCATCGAGATCGCTGTATTGCTTGGCTGAGGTGACGGCGACAACTCCCTGGTGGGCAGCGTTGCCGGCCATGCGGTCGAGTTCCACGCGAGTGAGAAAACGCACGGGTACGCCGAGCTTGCGGCAGTCTTCAATCATGCGCTGCAAGCGAATGTCATGCCGCTCCTTCGCCATGCCGACCCATTGAAAAGCGCGTCCGCGGGCCTTGAGGGCCTCGGTGACGGCGTTGATGCCGTAGATATAGTTCATAAGAGCAGCTGCCAGTTGCCGTTGTCAGTGGCCAGCCTCGAACCCGCGTGTTTCAAGTGTACCGAAAGCTGAAGATTCAGACAGCGCCGGTGCGGCGCGCACGGGACGGATCGGGAAGGGCACGACTTTAGTCTTTGAGCCTGCCCTGAGCAAGCGAAGCGCGCCGAAGGGTGCCGTAAGCCCGCACAACCGTGGAAGAGCGGCGCTTCAGCGCCGCGCAGGGCTCCCAACTGAGGCGGCTTTAGCCCCTGAGGGTCGCATTCAGGAAGCGCACGATGTCTGCGGGTTCCGGTCGCTCCGTGTAATCCTCATTCGCCGAAGCATAAAGCACCGTGCTGTCGTTGTCGATAATGTAGGTCGCAGGAATCGGCAGTTCCCAGCTTTCGTCACCATTCACGAAGGGAAGGTTGACGAAGGCGCGTTGATAGATTGCGCGCTGTTCGTCGGGGACGCGGTAAGTGAGGCCGAACTGCTGCCCTAGGTTATTGCCAGCATCGGAAAGCAACGGGAACCGCAGCTCGTGCTGGTCGCGCATAAAGAATGATTGCCTTACTGTCTGCGGGGAAACAGCCGCTAGCGTCGCGCCGGCTTGTTCGATCTCTGGCAGGATAAGATTCATGGCTTCCATCTGCCCAACACAGAACGGGCACCAGCGGCCGCGGATGAAGCAGAGCACGAGGCGTCCTCTGGCGAGCAGGTCGGCGGAAGAGACGTTCTTGCCGTCCTGATCTTGAAGGTTGAATTCTGGAACCTTCGAGCCGACGGCGAGAATGCTCGCGGCTAGCCGTCGTCGTATTAGCTCGGCGACGGCCCGAGCGTGAACCGCCTGCGTCTCCGCCGGAACGTATTTCGCAATCAGTTCCTTGCGTTCGGCAAAGATCTCGCGCAGCGGGCGGATGTCCGCACTGGCAGCCGATTCTTCGAGGGAGCGCCATTTCATAAGAGCAGTGACCAGTGGCCAGCGATCAGAACTAAAACGATGAGTTCACTGGCCACTGACCACTGGCCACTGTTCCTACATCCCTGGCAGCTTCATCCCCGCCATCCGCCGCGCGAAGCTGGGCTTGCCCATCTGCTTGAACATTTTTTTCATCTGCGCGTATTGGCGGAGCAGATTATTCACTTCCTGCACGCTGGTGCCGGAGCCGCGGGCGATGCGCTTGCGGCGGCTGCCGTTGATCACTTCGTGATGATTGCGTTCATGCGCGGTCATCGAATTGATGATGGCTTCCACGCGGTTGATCTGTTTTTCGTCCACGTGGTCGGCGGCTTTCTGCAAACCGGAAAACGGGCCGATCGAGGGCATCATGCCGATCAGGTTCTTGATCGAGCCCATCTTCTTCACGTGCCGCAGTTGATCGCGAAAGTCTTCGAGCGAGAAGCCGTCGCCGGTGAGGGCCTTGGTGGCCATCTCCTGCGCCTTTTTCTTGTCGATCTGCGATTCGGCCCGTTCGATCAGCGACAGGATGTCGCCCATGCCGAGAATGCGCGACACAATGCGGTCGGGATGAAATGGTTCGAGCGCATCATACTTTTCACCCACGCCGATGAACTTGATGGGCTGTCCCGTGACCTGCCGGATCGAAAGCGCCGCGCCGCCGCGGGCGTCGCCATCCATCTTGGTGAGGATGACGCCGGTCAGCGAAAGCTTTTTGTGGAACTCATCGGCGGAGCGCACAGCGTCCTGCCCAGTCATGGCATCTGCGACGAAGAGAATTTCAGACGGATTCAGCAGCTTCTTCAGCGACTGCATCTCGTTCATCAGTTCGTCATCGATGTGCAGACGGCCGGCAGTGTCGACGATCAGCACGTCGCAGCCGGAAACGATAGCTTCGCGCCGCGCTTCTTTTACCAGCCGCTCCACGGCTTGTGTGAGCTGCTCGGGCGTGTTCGCCTCGCCCACTTCGCCTTCGTAAATCTGAGCCTTGACCGCCTGCGCTACCACTTTCAACTGCTCGCGCGCTGCGGGACGGTAAACATCCACCGAAACCAGCAGTGGACGATGCCCGCCGGTCTTGAACCAGTTCGCGAGCTTGCCCGATGTCGTGGTCTTACCGGAACCTTGCAGGCCAGCCATCAGCAGTACCGTAGGCGGCTGCGATGCAAACTTGACGCGCGCTGTGTCTTTGCCGAGGGTTTCGACCAGTTCGTCGCGCACGATCTTGATGACCTGCTCACCGGGAGAAAGCGCGGTCAACACTTCCTGGCCCACGGCCTTGGCCTGGATGCGGTCGATCAGCTCTTTGACCACTTTGAAGTTGACGTCGGCTTCCAGCAGCGCCAGCCGAATTTCGCGCAGGGCTTCGCCAATGTTCTCCTCGGTGAGCCGGGCCTGGCCGCGAAGGCTCTTAAAGGCGCGCTGGAGTTTTTCTTGAAGATTCTCGAACATAAGGGTGACTTATTTTAGCAGTGTCTACCCAACCTTAGGCCGCACCATCTCGAACCTCTGCGTGGTCCTCGTGTACTGCAGTCCGCCCATGCGTCCGATGAGATCCAGCGAATTCCGGTCCAGCTTTCCATCTTTGAGATGCGCATCGCCAATGTGAATCGAGACGACCTGGCCGATCACGAGACTGCTACTCGTCGGTCGAGAGGAGAAGTCGAGAATCTGATGAAGCCTGCACTCAAAGCTGACCGGAGACTCCGCGACTCTGGGCGGACGCACAATCTTCGATGGTTGAGGAGTGAGCTTCGCCAATTCGAATTCGTCCACCGACGCGTCATATTCGCCGCTGGTTAGATTCATTGCCTCGCGAAGCTCATAGGTGACGATATTCACCACGAACTCCCCGCTCTCACGAACATTCCGCAATGTGTCCTTTGCTTCGCCGTGGACACCTTCCACGTGCTTGGGCTGCCGCAGTCCAGGGGCAAATGCCAGCAGCGGAGGATCAACGCATACCGCATTGAAAAAAGAAAAGGGGGCGAGATTGAGGTCTCCCGACGCGCTTATCGTCGACACCCACGCAATCGGGCGCGGAGCCACGGAATTGAGGATGATGCCGTAAAGCTCGCTGTGCGAAAGGTCTGACGGGCTGACGATCATGCCATCAAGTATAGCTTTTGGCCTTCGCTACTTCTTCGGAGCAAACACTTCCTGCGCCGCGATGACCGTGTTGCAATGAATGGTCACGGTATCTTCGACATTCTGTGCGTACCCGCCGGCGTAGGTCACCATGACGGGAATATTGCGAGCCCGCGCCACGCGGAACACGAGTTCGTCGCGCTGCTTCAATCCTTCAATGGTCAGCGAAAGTCCGCCAAGTTGATCTTCGCGGTAGGGATCAGCGCCCGCGATGTAGCACAGCAGGTCAGGCTCGAACTGCCGCAACCCGGAACTGAGTGCATTGTCGAGCCAGGCCAGGTAATCGTTGTCTCCCATGCTGTCGGGCAGATCCACATCAATCGAAGAAGGCGGCTTCCACTGCGGATAATTGTTGGCCTGGTGCAGCGAAATTGTGAAGACGTCGCCGGCATGGGCTCCGCGAATTTTTCCGCGGCGCGCGGAACCTGGTGCCGAGCCTAGCGTGGAGCCCAGCGAAGACGCATGGACAGTCGAAGTTCCGGCAGAAGGCAAAGGCGCGCTTGCCGTGCGCGTTCCTGCAAAGATCGCCGCCGTGCCGTTGCCCTGGTGAACGTCGCAGTCCACTGTCATCGCGGTGCGAATCTTATCGTCATGCTGCAGCCGCCGGATGGCGACGGCGACATCGTGAATCATGCAGAAGCCTTCGCCATGGTCAGGGAAGGCATGGTGAAATCCGCCGCCAATGTTGATAGCGACGCCGTCGGTCAAAGCCTGTCTCGCCGCGAGGATCGATCCTCCGGCCGCCAGCCAGAATGCCTTCACCAGCTCGGGAGAAAAGGGAACCTCCAGTTCCATCTCTTCGCGCGGGCTGAGGGTGCCGGTCTTCAACTTGTTCACATACTCGGCCTTGTGGACGAGCAGAATGTCCTGATCAGTGGCGGACTCAGGCTCCAGAAAATCGCTGGCTTCAGCGAGGCCGTCGGCCAGCAGCCGGTCGTGGACGCGTTTATATTTTTCAGCGGGAAAGACGTGCTGGCCGATCGGCAGGTAGTACGCGTCGCTGTAGATGAGCTTGAAGGGAAGCATTCGGTACTCGACACTCAGCACTCGACCGGCGGGTGCCGAAGAACCTCACATGATACGCGTGAAGGGAAGATTTCTCAGTGTTCGGCTTACCGCTTCTTCCCCGGCTGCACCGCCGGCATCACCATCGGCCGTCTCACCGGCACGATCGCGCCCTTCGCGGGATCACCGGCGGCGTGGGCGCGGACCAGTACTTCCTCCTGGATATACTGCACGAACTCCTGAATCTGACGCTGCATCTCTTCCATGCGCTCCCGCATTTGCAGGATGATCGCCATGCCGCTGATGTTTACGCCCAGGTCACGAGCCAGTGACAAGATAAACTCCAGCCGCTGCAAGTCTTCGTCGGTGTAAAGGCGGGTGTTGCCCTCGGTGCGCGACGGCTTCAGCAGCCCCTCGCGCTCGTAGAGGCGCAGGGTCTGGGGATGGATGCCATACATCTCGGCCACGGCGGAAATCATGTAGGCCCCCTTCGATTTCCGTTTGGTCATAGATCTCCTTCGGTCGATTTTAGAGCAGGAGAGCTTTTCTTCCTAGTTGCACGCGGAGAATCCTGCCAAACCCTCACTGGCCATTCGCATCCTAGTTCCGGAGGTTCATTTTCATGGACGAAAACAATGCTATCAGCGTGGTTGAAAATCTTATTGAGACGTGCAAAGACGGGCAGAAGGGATACCAGGATGCCGCCGCCCACGCGAAACGGCCTGATTTGAAGACCTTCTTCAACGAGCAAAGTCTGGAGCGGGCGCGTTTTGCCGGGGAGTTGGAGGCGGAATTGATCCGGTTAGGCAAGCCGGACAAGAAAGTCTCCGGCTCCGTCTCGGGTACGATGCGCCGCGCCTGGATCGACACCAAAGTCAGTCTTGGCGGCGGCGATAAGACGATACTGGAATCGGTTGAGGCCGGTGAGGACAATGCCAAGGAGAGCTACCAGAAGGCGATCACTGGCGATTTGCCGGAAAATATCGCTCAGATTGTTCGCCGACAAGCGGCCAGTGTCCAAAGAGCGCATGACAAAGTAAAAAGCCTACGAGACGAGGCAAGAGCGGCTGCATAGTTCGGAAATAGTTCGGACAAATGCGCTTAACCCTTAAGAGGACCGGGGATTTCCCGGTCCTCATTTTCTTGAAGGCAGCGAATCGCTCACGCCGCCGGCTGAGGTTTTTCCGTAGGGGCCGCCCATCCTTGCGGCTTGAGTAAATGGTTAACCACGTAAGCCACAAAGCCGGCCGCGATCAGAATCACTCCGAACGAGAACGAGCTCATGTTCCAAATCTGCTCATGCTCGCTGCGCAACACTGCGAAGCCCAGCAGAAGCGCCGGTGGAATGCCGATTGCGATTGCCCCGAATAATCCGCCCGGAACCCGAAACGGCCGCGGCAGTTCCGGTTCGCGGACCCGAAGAACTGCGAGCGCGACAAACTCCAGCACCAGGCTGGTGCCGTAAAGAAGAATGTCGATCGTGACCAGCCGGGCAAAACCCAGGCCGAGACACATCGCCCATCCCATGGCCAACGCCACAATCGCAACCCAGGGAGCACGGGACTTCTTCTGCAGCTTACCGAAGACACTGGGCAGCATCCCGTCCTGAGCCATCGCCAGCGGGAGCCGCGAGTAGCTCATCACCAGCGCGTTGAACATGCCAAAGGCGCTGATCACGCCGCCAAGCACCACGCCAATGCGCAGCAGCGGCCCGCCGAGCAAGCCGGCGATGTCTGCCCAGGAGCCAGTCTCCCACGCATTCGGAGTCAGCCCGGTCATCCACATGGCGGCGAAGGGCAGCACGTAGCTTAAGGCCACGATCGCGACGGCAACCAGCATTGCCCGCGGATAAGTCCGCTGCGGCTTTTCAACTTCGGTGGCAATGGTCGAAGCATTGTCCCATCCCATGTAATTCCACATGCAGATGAGAAGGCCGCCGAGAATGTCAACGGTGGAAGTGGTCGGCTTGGTCACGGCGTTGGCCAGCGCTCCTATCTTGAAGGGAGCCAGCACTACGATCGCAACGAACGGCGCAGTGAGCGCGAAGAATAACCACAGCGAGGTAAGTGACACCACTTTCACGCCGGCAATATTGAGCGCAGCGCAGGCAATCACCACCGCCAGCGCGACCCACCATCCGCGATTTCCCTGCTGGAAATACGGGAACATGCGGGTCAGGTAAGCGACGAACAGCGTGGGATAAATCGCCATGTCGAAAATGGAGGCGACCAGCGAGAGCCATGCTTCCTGAAATCCCCAGAAGTTGCCCATGGCGCGGCGAACCCAGGCGTAGTAGCCGCCCTCGTAGGGCAGCGCGCTCGAAAGCTCGCCGATCATGAAGGCTGTAGGCAGGCTCCAGAGCAGGGGCGTGAGCAGCAGGATCAGGATGGCTCGTCCGTACCCGGCGCCGTGCACAATGTCTTCCGTGCCGTAGGTTCCGCCTGACACCATAAAGAAGGTGGCGGCGACCAGAGGCCAGAGCGTGAGGCGGACGAACTTCTTTGGGGCGATCGGGTTCCGGTTGGAAGCCTTATTAGGGACGGCGCCGAGAGGTTGGGGGTTCTCGGTTTGTTGACGCGGGGCGCTAGCTGTTGCCAATTTCTATGTCTTCCTCCTCAAGCGACTCACTCTCAGCTACTCCGCAGCGGCTGGATCATGCTCGAGTTTTCTGGTTTGTTTAGATTCCAGAAATCGCGCTGGAGTTAGTTCGCAATGTAGAGATTACGGGAATTTCCTGCGGATGCAAGAAAAATGTGGAAAAATTGCGAAAAGTTTTGTCGAGGAGGTCAGGTACGTAGGTAACGGACTTCTCGGCACGGTCAAAGCTTCAGCTCCCAAGTCTCGGCGACCAGACCCTTCCGGCTCCAACTGTCATGCTTTTTCTCGCCTACCAGTTTGAAGCCGGCCTTCTGATAGATACTGTGTGCCGCCGCGAGCTCGCTCTGGGTCCACAATACGATTTTCTTGTATCCAACCCGTCGGGCAAATCCAATACACTCCGAAACAAGTCGTTTCCCAATGCCCAGCCCGCGCGCCGACGGTTCCACCAGCAACAGCCGAAGCTGGGCCACCGTTTTAGACTTCTTCACCAGAAACAGGGACCCGACGTTTTCCCCATCCCTCTCGGCGATCCAGCAGGCCTCGCGAGCCGCATCAAGGTTCTCGATAAATCTCGCAACGATTCCAGCGAAGAGCGCCTCGGCGCGCTCGTCGTAACCATATTCCTGGAAATACAGCAGCCCGTGCCGCCACACTACCCACCCCATATCCCCTGGTCTGTGATGCCTGAGCACGTACGACATTGTGCCACTGGTGTCAGGAGCCAGCACCGACTCGACTGTCTGCATGGAATGCAGCAGATCATCCTGCTTCCCAGGAGACAGCTCGCTCAGAATGCCTCTAACCTGTTCGTCGGACCGGGCATTCAGCGGCTCGAACACCTTCCGCCCCTTTTTGGTGAGCGCCAGCAGAGTTTGACGTGTGTCCTTCGGCGACTCCTTTTTGTCGACCAGCTGATCCTTCTCGAAGGTGCTGAGAATTCGGCTCAAATATCCAGGATCGAGCCCCAATGCATCGCACACGTCAGCCGCAGTCGACCGTTCGCGGTTGGCCAGCTCGTATAGGACACGCATCTGGGTCAAGGAAAGGGAACTGCTGAGGAAGCCTTCGTTCAAAAGCCCAAGGTGCCGCGTATAGAAACGGTTGAAGCGGCGCACGGCAGCGATACGGGCGGAAGAAACCTGAGGGGACGGTAGGGAAGCCATGCCTTAAAGTATTAAGGGAAAGGTTGACTAAGTCAACTAAATTATGTGACGCAGTCAATTGTTGTTTCAGACTTTCTTCCAGAGTTCTTCCCGAGGATCTTCCGGGTTCAACTTCGCCAACTCTTTCAACAGCTCCTTGGTGCGTTCGTCCCGCGGCATGGGCACCGTCACCGTGATCTCAACAATCTCATCCCCGCGCACACCCTCTTTAGTGGCCGAGGGCACGCCCTTCTCGCGCAGACGCAGCTTTTGGCCAGACTGCGTCCCGGGAGGAATCTTCAGCAACGCTCGCCCATCGATGGTTGGCACCTCAATCTTGGCGCCGAGTGCGGCCTCGGTGGCGCTGACCGGCACAGTAAGGTAAATGTCATCCCCGTCGCGCCGGAAGATGGGATGCTCCCCGGTCCGGATGATGACGTAAAGGTCTCCAGCCGCGGCGCCGTGAGCTCCGGCATTGCCTTTGCCGGCCAGCCGGATGCGCTGCCCGTCGCGCGTCCCAGCCTTGATGCGCACTTCCAGCGGCTCGGTCCGGCTCACCGTTCCCTCGCCGTGGCAGGTAGGGCAGGTGGAGATGTTCTTGCCCGTCCCCTGGCAGTTCGGGCACGGCACATTGAACTTCATGCGCCCACCGGTTTGCGTAACCTGCCCGGTTCCGTCGCACTCTGTGCACTTGCCCGGCGTTTCGATGTAGCCCTGTCCGTGACAAGTGGGGCAGACATTTTGGCGCGTAATATTGAGCCGCATCACTCCGCCGCGAATCGCCGTCCAGAACGGCACGTTGACCTGGTACTCAAGATCAGTGCCCGGTTCCGGTCCAGTCTCAGCCGGCGTCGCGCCGCGACCGCCACCGAAGATTCCCGAGAAGATGTCGCGGAACCCGCCACTGCCGCCCGTCCGCCGGCCCCGCCCCGCGCTGTCGCCGAGATCCGAGAAATCGAATCCGCTGAAATCAAAAGGAACACCCTGGCCGCCGCCCTGTCCCGCGCCGCCAGAAAACCCTCCCCCGGGCGCGCTTCCGGCAAATCCGCCTTCCCCTCCGCCCCGCGCGTAAGCTTCCGCAGTAGCCGGATCAATATTGTCCGAGTAGAACCCAACCTGGTCGTAGATTTTGCGCTTCTTGGGATCGCTGAGAACGTCGTTCGCCTCGGAGAGCGTCTTGAACTTCTCCTCCGCCGACTTGTCCCCAGGATTAACGTCAGGATGGTACTTGCGCGCCAGCTTACGAAACGCCTTGCGAATATCCTCCGCCGAGGCGGACTTCTTCACGCCAAGGATCTCGTAATAGTCTTTCTTCGGAGTAGTTGCCATTTAGTCGCTTACGTTTTGTCATCCTGAGCGAAGTTGCCGTCCGCGATCAGCGGACGGCAGCGCAGTCG
>JBAUYE010000089.1:0-4327 GCA_049584615.1 Candidatus Sulfotelmatobacter sp. | reverse complement strand
GCTCTGGATCGAGCGCGATAAGGATCTCGGCATCGCTCGAGCCGATGGTTCCATTGGAGCTGTAGGACTGGTTGATGCCGGAGTTGGGCAGGCCGATATTGTCAAGAACCGTCTGCAATTCGCCCTTAGGAATTTCGTCACGCAGAACCGCTTCGATTTCATCGCACAGCCGCGCGGTTTCCTCCACGCGCAAGCCGGGACGCGCCCGCACGTGCAGGCGCAAGAGGCCGGCGTCTACTTGCGGAAAGAAGTCCTGTCCTAGAAAAGTGTACAGTCCGAGCGAAAGCACGCAAAAAGCCAGGAAACAAGCCACGAAGACGCCGCGATGCTCAAGGGTGGTTTCCAGCAGCTGCTCATAGCTGCGGCGGAACTCTTCAAACTTGCGCTCGAAGCCGCGCTGGAAGCGGCCCAGTGACGACTTTGGCGCTTCGGCGCGATGCTCGTGCCCGCGCATGATGTACATGACCAGCGTCGGGATGAGGGTCCGTGAGAGCAGATAACTGGCCAGCATGGCGAAGCTCACAGCCTCGGCGAGGGGCACGAACAGGAATTTCGCCACGCCCGTCAGGAAAAACATGGGCACGAACACGATGCAAATACTCAACGTGGAAACGAAGGCGGGCACGGCGATCTGCTGCGCGCCGTCGAGAATGGCCTGCTTCATTTCCTTGCCCATGGCGAGATTGCGCTCGATGTTTTCGATTTCCACCGTGGCGTCATCAACCAGGATGCCGACGGCCAGCGCCAGCCCTCCCAGGGTCATGATGTTGATGGTTTGTCCGATTGCACCCAGCACGATGATCGAAACAAAAATGGACAGCGGGATGGAGATGGAAATGACGATCGTAGGCCGCCAATCGCCAAGGAAGATGAGGATCATGACGGCGGTAAGAGCGGCTGCAATCAAACCTTCGCGCAACACGCCCTGAATCGAAGCGCGCACAAACAGTGACTGGTCAAACAATGCCGTGATTTTCAGTTCCGGTGGCAGTGCCTGCGCTGCTTGCACAACGATGTTCTTGATGCCCTTAACGATGTCGAGGGTAGAAGCGTTACCGTTCTTGTACATCGACATCAGCGCGCCGCGGTTCCCATCCTGACGCACGATATTGGTCTGGGGCGCGAAACCATCGCGTATGTGGGCGACATCGCGCATGTAGAGCGTGGCCCCGTTGACAGTCTTGACCGGCAGGTCGTTCAGTTCCGCGATGGTCTGCGGCGTTCCGTTCATCTCCACGTTGTATTCGGTCGGGCCCATTTTGATAGTGCCCGTCGGCAGGATGATGTTCTGGGCATTGACGGCGTTGACAATGTCATTGGGCTCGAGCCCATAGGCCTGGAGCTTGGGCAAATCCAGGTCCACCTGAATCTGGCGAATCTTCCCGCCGTAAGGATACGGCGTGGCAGCGCCGGGCACTGTAGCCAGAAAATTACGCAGGAAGTTCTGACCCAAATCGAAGAGATCCTGCTCGGGCAGAGTTTTGCTGCTCAGGCCGAGCTGAATAATGGGCGTGGTGGAGGCGCTATAGGAAATGATCAGAGGCGGAGTGGTGCCGGGCGGGAGGCTGCGGACGGTGGTTTGTCCGATAGCCGTGATTTGCGCAATCGCTCCTTGCACATTCGTGCCCGGGCGAAAAAAAACCTTGATGATCCCCAGACCGTAGACCGACTGCGACTCCATGTGCTCGATGTCGTTGACCGTGGTGGTGATGCCGCGCTCGGAGTTGGCCACGATGCGGTCGGCCATGTCTTGCGGCGACATGCCCGTATAGAACCAAACCACCGAGACAACCGGAATATCGATGTTCGGGAAAATGTCGACAGGAGTGCGGACCAGGGTAACGAAAAACAAAACAATGATGACGATCGCCATGACGACGAAGGTGTAGGGACGCCTTAGAGCTAACGCAACAATCCACATTGCTTAGGCACCACTCCGAGAGTTCGAATGAACAAGAATTAAAGAGGCTACACCGCCCGGACGCGACGAGGAATCCACAGACGTTTTTAGATTCGATACTAAGCGTATTGGATTCTAAAGCATTGCTTCGATTATATGGTAGGGTAAGTACATGCGCCAAGGGTCTTCGGCTCATCGCAAACGCGGCAGAGGCCGCGGCAAGCGCGCTCCCGGTCGCCCCCGCAGTGAACAGGCTCGGCTGGCCATCCTGCGCAGCACGTTGAAGCTCTTGGGAAAAAATGGCTTTTCCGAACTGACCATTGAATCCGTAGCAGCCCACGCCGGCGTCGGCAAGGCAACGGTTTACCGCTGGTGGTCCAACAAGGCCGCGCTCATCGCGGATGCATTCGCCAGCAGCACAACCCGGAAGCTCCACTTCCCCGATACCGGCTCGGTCCGCACCGACATGAGCCAGCAGATGCGCCAGCTGATCAAGATTTTCTGCAGCCGGCGTGGACGAATTGTTTCTGCGATTCTCGGTGGCGGCCAGAGTGATCGAGATCTAATTACCGCGTTCCGTGAGCGCTTCCTCTGGCCGCGCCGCCAGGAGGCTTACGCCACGCTCCGGCGTGGGATTGAGCGCGGCGAACTCCGCAAAGATTTGGATATGGACCTGATCCTTGATTCCCTTTACGGTCCAATTTACATGCGATTCCTGATTCGGCACGGCAAGCTGACGCCTGACTTCGTCGACAGCCTGTGTGAACTGGTCTTAGGCGGGGCGCATCCTCAAAAATGATCGAATTAGCCAGCTAAAGGGCTGGTCTCGATTCAGGTTCAAAAACCACACCTCATCGACTGCCAACCCTGGCGGGTTATCCCTTGTCGTTAGGGCAAGTAGGAGGTAGTGCAGCCTCCAGCCGAGGCGTAGTCCCTCTGGCCTATCCCCTCATGCCCTTTCGGAACTTTCCCGAATGATTGTCCAAGTGCACACTATCTTCTCGACTAGGAGTGGACGAAACAGAGCTTCGTCTATCACTTATGGGCCATCCCCCCACTCGTTGGAACGCGCTCGCGGTTGTGCTTGCTCTGGCTACGATGGTAGGTTGCCAGGGACTGAGCACGAGCAAATCCAGCGTGCAAAGTACGCAGAACTCGCTGCTCGGTACGCTGACTGCTGGCCCAGCCAGCGTCAGCTTCGGGACTGTGCAGCTCGGGACTAGCCAAACCCAATCCGACACACTGTCAAACACGGGCGTAACCAATCTCACGATTACTCAGGCAGCCGTTACAGGGCCCGGTTTTAGTACCACAGGCTTAAGTCTGCCCCTCACGCTAATCCCGTCGCAAAGCACGACCTTTAGCGTGGTTTTTGCGCCCCAGTCCGCCGGCAGCGCCAGCGGAACTCTGTCACTCACCAACAACGGTTCGAGCAGCACGCTAAGCGTCGCGCTTTCCGGGACGGCGGTCGATCAGAATCAAACCGGCACATTGGCCGTTAGTTCCGTCAATGCTGGAAGTGTCGTCGTCGGAACGAGCGGGACTCAAACCGGAACGCTGAGTGCCAGCGGTGCGAGCGTATCGGTGTCCTCGGTCAGTTTGAGCGGCGCTGACCCTTCCGAGTTTTCGATCAGTGGGCTCACGTTCCCCGTCACAGTCACCACTACCCAGCCGGTTACGTTCACCGTGAAGTTCACGCCCAGTGCGGCCGGATCTGCCTCAGCCTCGGCTTCATTTGCCAGTACCGCGTCCAATACGCCGACCGCGGGAAGTCTGAGCGGGACCGGTACGGCGGCCCAAAGTGCAGGCACATTGGCCGTCGGTTCCATCAACGTTGGAAGTGTCGTCGTCGGGACAAGTAGAACTCAAACTGGAACGCTGAGTGCCAGCGGGGCAAGCGTATCCGTGTCCTCGGTCAGCTTGAGCGGCACCAACCCTTCCGAGTTTTCGATCAGCGGACTCACGTTCCCAGTCACGGTTACGACGACCCAGCCGGTTACGTTTATCGTGAAGTTCACGCCTGGTGCGACCGGAACTGCCACAGCATCGGCTTCGTTTGCCAGTACCGCCTCCAACACGCCGACCGCGGGAACTCTGTCGGGCACGGGAGCGGCGGCCCCTGTCCATACTGTTAGCTTGAATTGGACCGCCAGCACCACAACCGGCGTCACCAGCTACAACGTGTACCGCGCGATTTACTCGGGCAGTACCTGTGGCTCCTATGAGAACATCGGCTCCTCGCCGAGTTCCACCACGGCGTATACCGACAGCGTGGTAGCCGATGGCACGACTTACTGCTACGCGACCACGGCGGTAGATCCGAGTGGCGAGAGCGCATACTCCAACATTATTCAAGCTGCGATTCCGGCGCCGTAGTAATCCCGCCGGGATGTTGGCTTGGTTTGGTGAACGGCCACTATCTCAACT
>JBAUYE010000088.1:0-27018 GCA_049584615.1 Candidatus Sulfotelmatobacter sp. | reverse complement strand
GCCATGGCGTAGGCCTGAATCTCCGGCTCAACGCCATAAACCGCGAAGACTTCCGTGGAAGGGGCTTCAGCAGAAGACGATTCGGGCTGCAGCTTCTCCTCAGCCCCTGGGCCTTCGCCGGCTGAAGCCCGAAGCGGCGACCGGTGCCCCGGCCCGGCCGAAATCGAATCGGACGCAGATGAATTGTTATTCGAAGACTCGGGCATGATGATCACTTCGTTGACAGTCTGAGGCATGGGAGTGTTCGAATGTTAATCGGCGGACGAACATTGCGCAATGTGCAATCCGTTAGACGCATGATACCGCTACTTGCGTCGGACACGTTCGACCTGCACTCCGAATCGGAGCAGCGGCGCGTATAATTCCACGTTCCGACGAAGACTGGAAAAGACTTTTATCAACCATCGGAGAATCCGAAATGTCCCTTACCGGACGCGTTGCGTTCGTCACCGGAGCATCGCAGGGCATCGGACGAGCCTGCGCACTGAAGCTCGCCACCGCGGGCACAGCGGTAGCCGTAGCCGCGCGCAATCAGGAGAAGCTGAACGAACTGGTGAGCGAGATTGCCGCCTCGGGCGGGAAGGCCGCGGCCTTTGCGCTCGATGTCACCGACGAAGAGCAGATCAAGTCGGCGATCAAGGCGGCCATCACCCAATTCGGCAAGATCGACATCCTGGTCAACAACGCCGGCATCACTCGCGACCAACTCGTCATGCGCATGAAACGCGCTGACTGGGACGCCGTCTTGCAGACGAATCTCACCTCCGCCTATCTCTGCATCCAGCAGGTCACCAGCTCCATGCTCAAGCAGCGCTGGGGACGCATCATCAACATCACCAGCGTCTTCGGCCAAATGGGGCAGGCGGGGCAGGCGAACTATGCCGCGTCGAAAGCCGGGCTCATCGGCTTGACCATGGCCGTTGCCCGCGAACTGGGGTCGCGGAACATTACTTGCAACGCCGTCGCCCCAGGCTTCATCGAAACTCCAATGACGGATGTGCTCGGCGAAGAGTTTAAGCAGAACGCGGCCAAGCAGATTCCGCTCGGCCGCGTGGGGTCGCCCGCCGATGTGGCCAGTGCGGTCGCCTTCCTCGCGTCGGATGAAGCCTCCTACATCACAGGCCACGTGCTAAGCGTAAACGGCGGCATGCTGATGGGATAGAAAGAGCTTTCACCGCCGAGTACGCCGAGGGCGCTGAGAAAAATGAAGATTGATTCCGAGCTAGCGCAAAGAGCCATGATCCCTTCGGCGTTCCCTGCGGTAAAAGGCCTTTCGATTTTTCAAGCGGGGTCGCCGACGCAGATCGCGCAAGCCCGCGAATTATTTCTGGAGTACGCGCAATCCCTCGGCTTCAGCCTCTGTTTCCAAAACTTCGATCAAGAACTCGCCGGATTGCCCGGAGACTACGCTCCACCCGAAGGCCGCCTGTTGCTCGCAGAATGCGAAGGTCAACTCGCAGCCTGTGTCGCGCTGCATAAGTTGGAACCACGCATCTGCGAAATGAAGCGCCTCTACTTGCGTCCCCAGTTCCGCGGCAAGGGCCTGGGACGGACCCTGGCCGAGCGCATCATCGCCGAGGCGCGCCAGATCGGGTTCCAGCGCATGCGCCTTGACACGGTCGAGCCTGTAATGAAAGATGCAGTCGCAATGTATCGTAAGCTTGGGTTCAAAGAGATCGCTCCCTACCGCCCGAACCCGATTGCGGGCACGATGTACATGGAGTTGGAGTTGTAATTTCGGAGGCCGGGATCATGACCCAGATCATGATTAAGATCATCAAGAAGTTCCGCTTCTTTTGGATTGTTTGCCTGCTTGCGATTTCCGCCTTTGCAGTCGACAACAAATCGGTTTCCTACAAAAGCGGCGACGAAACCGTGCAAGCCCTGCTCTACACTCCTGCCGGCAAGGGGCCGTTTCCTGCCATAATTGTCATCCACGAGTACTGGGGCCTGAATGACTGGGTCAAAGATCAGGCTTCGAAACTGGCCGACCAGGGCTATGTAACGCTCGCAATTGATTTATATCGCGGCAAGGTTGCCACCACTCCCGACATGGCCCACGAGATCATGCGGGGAGTTCCGGAAGACCGCGCCAAGCGGGACTTGCACGCGGCTTTCGAATTTCTCCAGTCACAGCCCAACGTCCGAAAAGACCGCATCGGCTCCATCGGCTGGTGCATGGGCGGCGGCTACTCGCTCGATGTGGCCCTGCAGGAGCCATCGCTCGCCGCCGATGTCATCAACTACGGCCATCTGGCCACCGATCCCGACGCGATCAGGAAAATCAACGCTCCCATTCTCGGTCTGTTCGGCGGCCAGGATCACGGCATCACGCCCGATGACGTGCACAAGTTCGAGGCAATCATGAAACAACTGGGCAAAAAGATCGACGTGAAGATCTACGACGATGCCGGCCACGCTTTCGAAAATCCGAACAACAAAACCGGTTATCGTCCCGATGACGCCGCCGACTCCTGGAAACGCACTATGAGGTTCTTTGCGGAAACCTTGAA
Source organism: Candidatus Sulfotelmatobacter sp. (assembly GCA_049584615.1). GTDB lineage: Bacteria > Acidobacteriota > Terriglobia > Terriglobales > Acidobacteriaceae > Sulfotelmatobacter. Next base: position 24,505 of record JBAUYE010000088.1, on the reverse strand, counting down.
GAACTAGCGCCGGATCTGCCCCGGGAAAAGCCATGCGCCACACCGGCGTCGGCGAATTGTTTCTTGCACAGCGTTCAAGCATACTCATGCGTGGCCCTGTCAAGTCCTAGGAAAAAAGTGGTTTGCGTATGGCACTAATTTCCACTTGCCAGAAAATCCCGGTCTGGTTACTATGTCGCATCCTGCAATGCTCCCCCAGATCAACATCGGCGAGACCATACGAAACTACCGGCTGCAGAAGGGCATGTCTCAGGGAGACATCGAGAAGCGGACCGGCCTGCTGCGCTGCTACCTGTCGCGCGTAGAGAACGGCCATACAATTCCTTCGCTCGACACGCTCTCAAAAATTGCCGGAGCCATGGAGATCGCGCTTTCGCAGTTCTTCTCCGAATCCGGCCACAGCAACGGCTCCAAGGGGTTGCCACAGCTCTCCGACGACGAAGTCCGGTTCCTGAGCCAGGTCCGCCGCTACGCCGTCAACCTCAATGACAGCGACCGCAAGCTGGTGTTGGCCATGGTCAAGAAGATGGCGTCGAATTCCAGCAAGTAGCTTCTAGCTCCTAGCCAACCTTTTTCATCCCTTACAGCCGCTCCAAAGATCGGGACCGCTCGATTGCAGTAACGTGGAAGAGCGGCGCTTCCAGCGCCGCGTAAAGGCTTTGAGATTGTGCGGGCTTTAGCCCCCGTGGTCGCATTCCTTTCCCCTCGATCTGTTCGCGGAATCGTAGCTAGAAGCTGACAGCTTACTTTCGTACCATGACCCCGGTGACCGCCAGGTACCTCGCCCCCGCCAAGCCCTCTCAGTACACTGTTGACTGGGAGAGACCACTGAGTGACCACTGATGAAGAACTGAACCTGCTCGAGACCCAGCTTCGCCGGCTGAAGATCGAGTATGAGGTCTACTTCAGCAATCCGACCAAACGGCCGCCCACCGACGTCGAGTGGAAGGTGCTCTCCCTGCTGCGCAAATTTTCCGACGGCGGACGCATGAGCTTCTCCCAGCGCTTCCGCTACAACGAAATGGCCCAGCGCTACGCCATCTATAGCGATCTGTGGCGCAAGAAGTCCCGCATTCGCGAAGAGGGCTACCGCCGCCCGCAGGATGCCCTGCTCGCCGTGCAGGGAGTTCGCCCCGACGTTGAAGAGCACAAGACCCACCACAACCCGGTCTATGGTTTAAGCCACGCCGCGGCGGCAGCCGCAGGAGCCACCTCCCAGCCCTTCACGCTGCACAACGTGGATAAGAGCGAGCACGAACAGGTGGAGCGCCTGTACAACACTTTAGTCGCCGCCAAAAAGAAGGCGGGAGAAAATGTCTCCGGCAATCTCGATTCCTTCAACAGCTTCGTGCAGAAGAAGACTCAGGAGATCCGCAAGCAGTACGGCTGCCAGGACGTCGAATTCTCCGTCGAACTCACCGACGGGCACGTCAAGCTGAAGGCCAAGGCGAAAGCGTAGCGAGCAATCATCGCCTCCCGATTCCCGGCTCCGATCTTTGACGTTCGCCGTACAATGCTGCCATGCCATTGTTCCTCACAGCTGGATCTGTAGGTTTCGATGATGAAGTCGATGCGTCTTCATTGCCCGCCCATCTTGCCCGTTGCCTCCGCGACGTAGACGCAAATGCGGTAGAGATCGACGGGAACGCCGTCACGTTTGAGGGAGGAATCTTCCGTTTAGTCACGAACTGGAACGTTCTTGTCCCCTTCGGTTTTGGGAGCCTGACGGTCAATTCCGAAACTCGCGAAGTCTGTTATCGCTTGAGCTACCGACAATCTGTCGTCTGCCTAGTGATCGGTCTCGGGATTATAGTGGTTCCCATGCTGGCTCTCGGCACGCGAGGCATCCCAGGCGGGGTCATAGGGTTCTCGGCACTGGCGCTCGCAATAGCACTTATAAATCACTTCGTTGGCATCTCCCGATTCGACGCATTTGTATCTCGATCAGCCGGTAGCGCACCGCGCGTTCGGCGCTCGCCAACTCAATCGATGGCAAGAGCGTGAAATCGAGCGGGTGGCCCGTTGCTGGTAGAATCTTCGGTCGCCCCGCACTCATCCTTCATATCCGAGGCCTCACATGTCCCGCAGCACTTCCCGCATCCAGCGCGCCATCTTAAGCGTCACCGACAAGACCCGCCTCGTCGATTTCGCCCGCCAGCTCTCCAGCCTCGGCATCGAACTCATTTCCACCGGAGGCACGGCCAAGCTGCTGCGCGACTCCGGCATCGCCGTGAAAGACATCTCCGCACTCACCGGATTCCCGGAGATGCTCGACGGCCGCGTCAAGACGCTGCACCCCAAAGTTCACGGGGGAATCCTGCATCGCCGCGAGATTCCCTCGCATGTCGCAGCCGTCGCCGAGCACGGCATCCAGCCAATCGACATGGTCGTGGTGAATCTCTATGCCTTCGAAAAAACCGCTGCCAAGGCGGACGTGGCTTTCGAAGAGCTGATCGAGAACATCGACATCGGCGGACCGTCCATGATCCGCTCCGCTGCCAAGAATTTTCACGATGTTGCCGTCGTCACGTCTCCCGCCGACTATCCAGCCATAGCCGACGAACTCGCACGCACTGGCGGCGCTCTCTCGCTCGAAACCAAATGGCGACTGGCGCAAAAAGCCTTCGCGACGACAGCCGCCTACGATTCCGCCATAGCCTCGACCTTGGAAAACATCCCGGCCGATTTCCATCTACCTCAAGGCAAAGACGAAGCCTTCCCGCAAACCCTGCGCCTGTCATTCCAGAAAACCCTCGACCTGCGCTACGGCGAGAATCCACATCAGAAGGCGGCGATGTACTCCGACGCTTCCGGCGTGGGCGTAGCCAACGCCCGCCAGCTTCAGGGCAAGGAACTTTCCTACAACAACATCGTCGACCTGCAAGCCGCATGGGATCTCGCCCAGGAATTCGACCCGGACGAGGCCGCCGTCTGCGCCATCATCAAGCACACCAATCCCGCCGGCGCCGCGACCGCCAAAACTCTCGCCCAGGCCTACAAGCGCGCTCTCGAATGCGATCCGGTCTCAGCCTTCGGCGGCGTGATCGGCGTGAACCGTCCTATCGACGGTGAAGCCGCCGAAGAGATGCACAAACTCTTCCTCGAAGTAATCGCCGCGCCCTCTTTTGACGAAGCTGCGAAAGCCCGCTTCGCTACCAAGAAAAATCTTCGTCTGGTCGAAGTAAAAGCCGGGCCCCAGAAGTGGATTTTGAAGAACGTCTCTGGAGGAATCCTCCTGCAAGACAACGATTCCCGGCCGTTGCAAGACATCGACCTCAAGGTCGTCACCCAGCGCGTTCCCACGCCCGAAGAAACCCGCGCAATGCTTTTCGGCTGGAAGGTCTGCAAGCACGTCAAGTCAAACGCCATCGTGTACGCTCGCGACGGACAGACCGTCGGCGTCGGTGCCGGCCAGATGAGCCGCGTCGATTCAGCCAAGATCGGCGCGATGAAGGCGCAACTGCCCCTTAAAGGAACAGTCGCCGCGTCCGACGCGTTCTTCCCGTTTCCCGACGGCGTCGAAGAAATTGCCCGAGCCGGCGCGACCGCCATCATCCAACCCGGAGGCTCACAGCGCGATCCCGAAGTAATAGCAGCCGCCGACCGCTTGGGATTAGCGATGCTCTTCACCGGCGTGCGGCACTTCCGGCACTAGTGAAGTTAATAATCAGCAGTCAGCAATTCATCGCTTTACCAAACTTGACAATCAAACTCCCGCAAGTCCCCGCAGTCCCTGTACTTCCGCTTGCACCGCAACCCTGTCCGACGCACTGTTTTTCTGTAATCCTGTCTATACCGGGTTAGAATTAAGCACACCCCCGCCGGTTTGCATCCAAGTGGGTATGGTTTCGGGAAGTGCACGCAGCTCTAATACGATCAGGTCTAACAGAACCATTTCCGGTAGAATCGAATCCAGTGTTCTCAGGTCAAGCATGAATAGAATCTTTCGCGGCATTTTAGTCTCCTCCATCCTCGCAGCGGCTGCAGCCGCGCAAACCAACCCATCTACGCCAGCGGAGTCCTCGTTAGCAGACTCTAACGCCGCTCCGTCCAAATCGGCGCAAGCCTCACCGCGCAAAGTGGACCGCGCCGCCGCCTATTACCACTACACGGTCGCGCACATGTACGAGGAGCAGGTCACAGTCTACGGACGCAGTGAGTTGGCGAACAAAGCTATGGAAGAGTACCGGCTCGCCATTGAAGCCGACCCGTCCTCTGAATTCCTGACCTCAGGTCTGGCCGAGCTCTACGTCAAGACCGGACGCATCCGCGACGCCGTGCTGCAGGCGCAGGACATCCTCAAGCGCGACCCCAACAATCTTGAAGCCCACAAGCTGCTGGGCCGGATTTACCTGCGCTCCCTCGGCGACTTGCCCGGCGGCGGCAACGGCTCCGAAAACGTCCTCAAGCTGGCCATCGAGCAGTACGAACAGATCGTGAAGATCGAGCCCAACAATGTGGACGACCACCTTCTGCTGGGCCGCCTCTACCGCCTGAACAATGATTTGCAGAAGGCGGAAACTGAACTCAAGACGGCCGTTCAGCTCGACCCTGACTCCGAAGAAGCCGTCACCACGCTCTCTCTGCTCTACAGCGATGAAGGTGACACCACTCACGCCCTGCAGGTGCTCAGTTCCGTGCCCGACACTGGGCGCTCCGCCAAGCTTTACGCCGCACTGGGCGCCACCTACGAGCAGCGCAAGGATTACAAGCTGGCGATCGACGCCTACAAACACGCCATCCAGTTGGATCGCGACAATCTCGACGCCATCCGCGGCCTGGCAGAGAATCTTCTCAACGATGGCCAGATCGACGCCGCCCTCGATCAATACAAAGTGATCGCCGACGCCAATCCAGAGGATGCACAGACCTACCTGCGCATCTCGGAAATCTACCGCCGCCAGGGTAAGTACGACGAGGCGCTCGACAGCCTGAAAAAGGCCGAAGCCATGGTCCCTGACGCCCTCGAAGTTCCCTACAACATCGCGGTCGTTTACGAGGCCCAGGCGCGCTACGACGAAGCCGCAAAGATCCTGCAGGATCTGCTGAAGAAAACCGAGAAACCCGATAGCAGCTACTCGCAATCCGACCGCAACAATCGCGGCATCTTCATAGAACGCCTCGGCATGGTCTACCGCGACCAGGAGAACTATCCCGCCGCGGTTGAAGCCTTCCGCCAGATGATCGCTCTGGGCGACGACAACGCGCGCTCCGGGTACCAGAACATCATCGACACTTATCGCGACGCCAAGCAATGGTCACAGGCTACGGCCACCGCCAAAGAGGCGGTGCAAAAGCTGCCCAACGACCGCGAACTGCGCATGGTGCTGGATGGCCAGCTCGCCGACAGCGGCGACCCCGAGAAGCCTCTCGCCGACGTGCGCTCCATGCTCAAGGGTACGCCTGAAGACCGCGACGTCTATCTCCGGTTGGCCATCATGTACACCCGCTTGAAGCGCTTCAGCGACGCCGAGGAGGCGCTCGACAAGGCCGAGCAGCTCTCCACCAAGCCCGACGACAAGGAGTACGTCTACTTCCTCCGCGGCGACACCTTCGAGCACGAAAAGAAATACGACGAGGCCGAAGCTCAGTTCAAGAAAGTTCTCGCGATTACGCCGCAAAGCGCCGCGGCCCTCAATTATCTCGGTTACATGAACTCCGATCGCGATGTCCGTCTCGAAGAGTCACTGAATTACATCAAGACGGCCGTCAGCCTGGACCCGACGAACGGCGCTTATCTGGACTCCCTGGGCTGGGTTTATTTCAAGCTCGGCAAATACGACTTGGCCGAAGAGAGCCTCAACAAAGCATCCTTGCGCATGGGTTCCGATCCAACCGTGCAGGATCACCTCGGCGATCTCTACCAGAAAACCGGCCGCTTAAAGCTGGCCGCCGCTCACTGGGAGCGTGCCGTCGAAGAGTGGAACAAAACCATAGCTCCGGAACAGGACGGCGATTTGTTCGCGGCCACGCAGAAGAAGCTCGATGCCGCCAGGGTCCGCCTGGCTAAGGAAGGCTCGGGGAATCAGTAGCTAGTACCGAGTACGCAGTGCCCAGCAAGAATCGTACCTGCAGCAGCGCCGCTCCCTCGGTACTGGGTGCTAGGTACTGCAACCTTCAGGAGGGCCAATCGTGAGGACTATCAAGCCGTCCGCTCTCTTTCTAATTGTCGCGATCTCGGCACTCATCCAGGCCGTGAGCGCGCAGCAGTCCAAAGAAACGGCGCCCGCTCCCGTGCCTGCGCAAATCGCCGCAGCCCAGAAGGTATTCATTTCCAACGCTGGCGGCGCAAGCCTTGAGACGGTCATCGATGAAACGGTCTTCAACGGAGGCCCCGACCGGCCCTACAACCAGTTCTATGCGGCGATGAAGAGTTGGGGCCGATATGAAGTCGTATCCACGCCCGCCGATGCCGACCTGGTTTTCGAGATCAGTTGGGCCCTCACCGATACAGGTTTAAGGCTCCCCGTACTCGGACAGCTGCGCCTGGTCGTTATCGATCCCAAAACCCGCATCACGCTGTGGAACCTCACCGAATATGTGCGAGGAGCGCTGCTGCTGGGGAACCGCGACAAAAATTTCGATCAAGCGATGAACACCGTTGTGGCGCGCCTGAAGGCACTGACCACCCCGCCCCCGCCCACTGCGGACGCAGTACAGAAATAGTCGCTGCGAGGAGTACCGAGTACCCAGCAAGACATTGTCGCCGACCAAAATGACGAAGCCTTTGCTCGCAACTCGGTACCAGGTACTTGCAGTTTTGCTAAACTCCGCGCATGTCCGACAGCTCAGAACATGCTCTCCCAAATCTCGACATCCGCGTAGCCACGACCAACGACATCCCTGAAATCCTGCGCCAGCGCCGTGCCATGTACGAAGACATGGGTTATCGAGATGCCGATGCGCTCGCAGCCATGGTGTCCCTGTCGGCCGGTTACCTGTCCACGTCTTTGGACGACGGCTCATTCCGCGCATGCCTGGCCTCAGTCGGGAATCGCGTCGTCGCCGGAGGCGCAATCATAATTTCTCCCTGGCCAGCCCATCCTTACGATCTGGAGTGCCGCCGCGCGACCATTCTGAATGTTTACACCTATCCCGAGTATCGCCGCCGCGGCGTCGCCCGACGACTCATGCAGACGATGATTGACTGGTGCAAGCGCGAAGGCTTCGCTAGGGTCACGCTTCATGCCAGTAAGGATGGACGCTCTGTCTACGAAGCACTCGGGTTCGAAATCGGAAACGAGATGGTGCTCAAGCTGCGGTAAAAGCAATTAGCTTCTCAATGCCTTCCTGGGTACTGAGTACTAAAACTAGGTACTAGGTACTTACCCCTGCTAAACTTCGAGAATGCTGGCCGGCTACGCGGTCCATGTGGAACATTCCCGCGGACGCCGCTTCCCTGAATCGCCCCATCCCTACCGCAACGACTTCCAGCGGGATCGCGACCGCGTCATCCACGCCCGCGCCTTTCGCCGCCTCGAAGACAAGACCCAGGTTTTCACCCGCCGCTACTCCGACCACTTCCGCAACCGCCTCACCCACACTATCGAAGTAGCGCAGATCACGCGCACCATCGCAGGAGCGCTCGCCCTCAACGTCGATCTAGCCGAAGCGCTGGCCCTGGTGCATGATCTCGGCCATCCTCCGTTCGGCCACGCTGGCGAAAAAGCACTCGACGCCGCCATGCGCGCCCACGGCCTTTTCTTCGACCACAACCTGCATGCCCTGCGTATCGTCGAAGATTTCGAGCAGCGCTACGCTGCCTTTCGCGGCCTTAACCTGACCTTTGAAGTGCGCGAAGGCATCATCAAACACTCGCGCGACTACGACGCGGCGAAACATCCGGAGCTGGCCGAGTATCTTCTCGACCAGCGCCCACCGCTAGAGGCCCAGCTGATCGACCTCACCGACGAAATCGGCTATAACACCGCCGACCTCGACGACGGCTACGAAGCCCATCTGCTGACGCTCGAGCAAATCCGAGCCGGAGTGACGGTTTTCGAAAGTTTCTTCCGCGAGGCCGAGCAGAAGTATCCCGATGTCCCCGCCAAGTTGAAATTCAACGAAGCCCTAAAAGGAGTGCTGAACCGCCTGGCTGGAGATTTAATCACCAACACTCAGTCGCGGCTGAAGCAAGCCGGGATCAAAACTCTGGACGATGTCCGCCGGCACAAAGAACGCCTGGCCGCATTCAGTCCCGAAGTAGAAGCCGAACGCAAGCAGATCAAAGATTTCCTCTACGAAAATCTTTATTACAGGCCGTCGCTGGCCGGAGAAAAAGACGACGCCGAACGCATCGTCGGCGAACTCTTCGCCTTCTGGATGGAAAACCCCTCAGCCCTGCCGCACTACTATCAGGAAAAAGCCACGCAGGAATCCCTGCCCCGCGTGGTCTGCGACTACATCGCCGGCATGACCGATCACTTCATCATCGAACAGTACGAGAAGTTTTGCGGCGTGCATTGAGACGGAGAGGATGGAAATTGTCGGCATGGAGCCAGCAGAAAAAATAGCGCAAACTCTGATTAAGTTGGCCGTTGTCGGGCTTGCGCTGATTGTCTGTCTAGCCTGCTTTATGGCCGGGCAAAGGTTTGCCGGTGTTGTTATCTTTGCCATCGGGATAGCTTTCGTCATGTTTGGGCTAGGAAGGCGCAAGAGTGAGTAGGTGAGGCAGCGGACGGCAACGCAGTCGAAGGATCCCTACCGTCCAATCCCATGATCGTGCCGCTTCAGGGATATCTTCACGGCGGGCTTATGTGACGACAGGTGCCCAAGGGTGTTCATAGCATCCAGTCGTTTGTTCCCGGTGAGCCTGAGTTACCGCTCATCTATCGTCAAGTGGATCTCTTTCATTTCCTTAATTTCCGCGATCACAATCGCATGCGTCCCCGTCCGCTCGAATACGGTCCCGCTAGCCCGCACGTATTTGCCGACGAATGGCATCAGTTCTTGCCGCTGATCCGTGTCGGGCATTTTGTCGGAGATGGGGAAATACAAGTGACCATCCTTGGTCAGAATAACCATCGGCGAACCACCCCTCACACATTCCCTCACACATTTGAGGCTTAGGTTAGTCGCAGTTCCATCCAGGTTCTGAATGGGACAGGCAACATCCCGAACCAGGCCCTCGATTGTTGCTTGCGAAGCGTTGGCCCGGTCGCCTGCCATCGAAGTTTTCTGCGGAGAGTGGGACGCCGCCAGGACCGAGACTACCCCGCAGCCTGCAAGCAAGCAAACACTCAAGAATCGGCTCATCAGTTCTCCTTTTCATTGGGCATTGCACACCCTACAGCCCGCGTCGTCAAGATGTGGGATTTGCAATCCCCTGGTCAATTCGCGAAACATCGCGGTTACAGTCATTGACCGGTCTTTCGATCTCCTCAAATCTATCCTTGCGACGGCCTCACTTCGCCGCCACCGCCGCCACCACATCAAACAAAATCCTCGGCCCGCGCCGCACTTCCTCCACCCGAATCCGTTCGTCATTCCCGTGCTCAGTGTTGCCTTCTTCTTCGGTGGCCGTATATGGACAGAACCCATAAGCATTAATCCCCAGCGGCCGGTAGCGTTGGTTCTCGGTGTAGCCGCTGGTGATGTGCGGCACCACCGGCGTGCCCGGGAAATATTTCGCAGAGACTTCGCGGATGGCGTCGTATAGCGCCGTATTCGTGGGTGAGTAATTAGCCTGGCGGAACTCCGCATTCAGCGGTTCTACCGTAACATTCGGATCATCCACCACCCGCCGTATCTGCTCAAGCAGCGCCTTAGGATCTCCTCCCGGCAGAATCCGCACATCCAGGTTCGCCCACGCTTCCGGCGGAATCACGTTGGTCTGTTCCGACCCGCCCATCATGGTCAGCGAAATCGTGTCGCACAGCAGAAAGTTCAGCGACTCGTCTTTCTCCACCTCTTGCTGAAATTTCTTATCTTCCACGGCCTTGCGGATGTTGCGATACTCCGCCGCTTCCTCCGGCGGCTCGTAAGGCGCCATCTCGCGCAAAAATTCTTCCACCACCGGCAGTACCGTCAACGGCGTATGGTAAGCGAGTATGCGGGTCAGCGCCCGCACCAGCCGGTTCGGCGCCGAATCCGGAATAGGCCGCGAAGCATGTCCCGGTGTCCCGTGCGCCACAACATGGAGCCAGAACGTAGTCTTCTCACCCACGTCCACGCCCACGTACTTCACCTTGCCATTTTCCAGAAGGTTCTCGCCGCCTTCGTTGATCAGAAACTCTGCGTTCCCGAGCATCTCCCGCTGATGCGCGATGAACCAATCAGTTCCAGTCCCCTCGGCTTCTTCGTCGGCCACGGCCAGGAAAATCACATCGCGATCGAGTTCCACTTTCTCGCGCTTCAGCATCACCATCGTGACGAGTTGTGCCAGGCCTTCGTCTTTCATGTCCTGCGCCCCGCGGCCCCAGAGCCAGCCATCTTTGATCTCGCCGCTGAAGGGAGGAACTTTCCAGTGCGCCGCGTCGCTGGTCACCACATCCATGTGGTTCAGCAGGACGATCGGCCGCTTGGCCTCCGCCGTGTTATGCGGCAGCCGCGCCCACAGATCGCCGCGACCCGGCGTGTATTCGAACACTCGATTCTCAACCCCTTCCTGATCGAGAATCTTCCTGTAGAAATCAACCGCCCGCATCTCGTGCCCCGGAGGGTTGGTCGTATCGATGCGCAAGTACTCCTGCATCCATGTCAGCGCGAGATCGGAATACTGCTGCAAGTGCTCCGCGGAAATGCGCGACGAAGCCATCGCCGGATCAGCAGATTCGGCAGAAACGAGCCCCGCCGTACCTAACAGCACCGCAGCCGCTCCCAGCAAAACGACTCGCCTCCGCAGTCGACCACAGCAAAGTTCTTCCCGGAATCCCGCCAGCCAGCCCACATTCCCCGGCATGCTCAATCCCAAAGGTATCCTCCCCGAACCTTCTCGATTCACGCAGTTTTTATATCAGGTTTGTGAAAATTACCCTCCCGGAAACGGCCAGCCCCACGCCTCCCCCCGGACCACAGGTACAATGTCTTTAGATATCAATCATTTAGCTCTTCAACCCCTGAGCCGGGTTTGGCATCCAACCTGTAATAGAAAGGGCAGGCGTCGCCAGATTCTGGCGCCTGAAGGTGAGGTTTTCAGGCCTGCGTGGCGTCAGCGCCGGCCGGCAAGGCGATCATCGCTTGCTTTTTATATTGGTTCTTGTTGTAGGAGACGCAATCAAAATCACGCAACACGCCCGTTTCGGCGTGCCGGAGCGAGCCCCCAGACGCTCCCAACTCGGAGGAAGTTTCTTATGAACACTCGCATTCTCGCTACTTTGCCGCTGGCCGCAGTGCTCGCGTTTCCGGTCTTCGCGCAAACTTCGTCTACCCAGGATCAAAGCCAGACTCAAGCCACCACCCCGGCCACCACTCAGTCCACCGACACCGCCACCGGTAAGCAGCCTCTGCAGGCGCCAACCCGCGAGGGTTTCTGGGGCCGTGTGAATCCATTTGCCCGCAAGACTTATGTAAGGCGGCAGACCGACCCTATCCGCGACCGCGTCAACGAACTCGACGACCTGACCGCAGCCAACAGCAAGGCCATCAAAGACACGGACTCGCGCGCCCAGGCTGGCATCAAGCTGGCTTCGGACAAGGCTGACGTAGCCGATCAGCACGCCATCGATGCCGGCAACAAGGCCACCATGGCGCAGACGACCGCGCAGCAGGCCACGACCCGCATCCAGACCGTCGAGACCGTGGTCAGCAACATCGACCAGTACAAGGCCTCGAACCAGACTGAAATCCGTTTCAAGCCCGGCCAGACCATGTTAAGCAAGAACGCCAAAGACGCTCTCGACGAGATGGCGAACACGGTCAAGGGACAGCGCGGCTACATCATCGAAGTGCAGGGTTTCTCTTCTGGCAAGGGCCAGATCGCGATCCAGAACTCGCAGAAGATGGCCGAGTCGGTAGTCCGCTACATGGTGCTCAACCACGAGATTCCGGTCTACCGGATCTACCTCGTAGGCATGGGCAATGCGCCGGTTGAAGGCGCGGATGCCAAGCACATCAGCGGCGGGCGCGTGGAAATCAGCCTGCTGAAGAACGATCTGGAGCAACTCTCCAGCAATTCTTCGGCTCCGATGGCCGCCGCAGATCAGCAACAGCAACCGAAGTAGCTAGAGATTGCAAAAGCTAGGGACCAAGGGCGCCTCGCCCAAGTCCCTCCCCCAGAAAAAGCCCTTCGCGCAAGCGAGGGGCTTTTTCGTGCGTGGAATGATAAGACTGCCTGTCATGGGGTGACGAGAGTGCCTGTCATCCCGAGCGAAGCGAGGGACCCTGGTTTTTTGCTTGCGGCCACCACTGTGACCGCCGCTCGGAATTCATGCCCGATACGATCCCGGCTTAATCCCGAACTGGTCGAGCTTCGACTGCAGCGTGGTGCGCTTCAAGCCGAGGCGCGCGGCCGCGCCGTCCGGGCCACCGAGCTTACCGCGGCAATCCCGTAGAGCGCGGAGAATGCCTTCGCGTTCCTTGTCGCGAAGGCTTCCGCTGGCTCCTACATTGCCCTGCTCAACCACGGTTTGCAGTTCCGCGAGCGGCGCCTGCAGAACCGATCCCGGCGTCAGAATCACCGAACGCTCCATAAAATTCTCCAGCTCGCGAATGTTGCCGGGCCAATCCCACCGCACCATCATTTCCATGGTCTTTGAGGGAATGCTGGTGACCGACTTCTTCATCTGCGCGGCAAACTTGCGGACGAAGTGTTCGATCAGCGGCCGGATGTCTTCGCGCCTCTCGCGCAGCGGCGGAATGAGGATGGGAAACACATTCAGCCGATAATACAGGTCGCTGCGAAACTCGCGCCCGTTAACACTCTGCAGCAGGTCCCGATTGGTTGCCGCCAGCAGTCGGAAGTTCACTTTCAAGGTCTGCGTTCCTCCCAGCCTCTCAAACTCCAGATCCTGCAGCACGCGCAGCAGCTTGGGCTGCAGGCTCAGCGGAATCTCTCCTACTTCGTCCAGAAAAAGCGTGCCCCGGTCGGCCAATTCCAGGCGCCCAAGTTTTCGGGTAACCGCGCCCGTAAAGGCTCCTTTCTCATGCCCAAACAACTCGCTCTCCAGCAGGCCTGAGGGGATGGCAGCGCAGTTCAGTTTGATAAAACTATTTCCCTCCCGCCGGCTCATGCGGTGAATGGCGCGCGCCACTAACTCCTTGCCCGTTCCGGTCTCACCCAGCAGGAGCACCGTGGCGTCGCTGGGAGCCACCTTGGCCACCTTCCGCATCACCTCTTTCAAGGCGCTGCTGCGTCCCACGATCTCCCCGAATCCCAATTCCGTGTCGATCGTCTGCTCCAGGTAAAGCTTCTCCTCAGAGAGCTTCTCCTTAGCCAGCCGAAGTTCTTCCGTGACTTCCTGCAGTTGAGCCATGTTCTCATGCAGCGCTTCTTCCGCCCTACGGCGGGATTCTTCCAGCTTCACTTTCTCCGTGATGTCCCGCTGGATGCCCCAGATGCGCACCAGTCTCCCATCCTCCACGGTCCCGATCATGCTATTCATGAAGATCTTCGGATGCCCATACCGGTCAACTTCGTGTGATTCGTGCTCCAGTAAACGGAAACCCGAGCGGATGAACTCCCGCGCCATCTCGATGTTGCGCGTATCCTCCGGCAGTACCCGTTCGGACATCCGTCGGCCGCGAAGTTCTTCCCCGGAAGCAAACCCATACATCGCAGCCATAGCGTTGTTGCACTCCAGTAACACAGTGCTGCGGAGGAAGCGATGAATGAATTCGTCTTCAGGAAGATCAACAGGGGTGGCCGGGTCAAGATTATCCTGGTAAATGCCCTCCGAACTCTGGGAGACAAAATTGCGGTAATTCTCCTCGCTGCGCCGCAGGGCTTCCTCCGCCCGCTTGCGCTCCGTGATGTCCCGCAAGACACACGCGATTCGATCAATGCCCGTGGGCCCTTTGATGGGAAAGTAAGACAGGAATAAATCTCTCGGACCGAGCGTTGGATATCGATAGATCAGCTCGTACTCCACCACCTTACCCTGGAAGCACTCATCCATTTTCTCCTTGACCAGTGCAAGAGCTTCCTTGCTCATTCCTTCCGAACCCAACTGCTCGATGACGGTGCGTCCCAACACTTGCTCTCTCTTCACGCCTCGACGCTTCAGAAATTCCCGATTGGCAATCGCGTAGCGGTAGTCCCGATCCACCACCACGATGATCTCCTCCAGACTTTCGACCACACTCTCGTATTCCAGTAGCCGCGCCTCGGCAAGCTTGCGCTCGGTAAGGTCGCGGGAGATCGCCACAACGTAATCCCGCTCCAAGTGGACCTGCCTCATGCTGACTTCCACCGGGAAGGTCGATCCGTCCTTTCTCCGGTGGACGGTTTCCATCACTAGAGATCCCGATTTCCGCAACTCCTCCTTAATTTTCGCCACCGAAGACTCGGTCACCGCGGAATCGATGTCAAACACTCCCAGAGACAGCATTTCTTCGCGGCTGTAGCCCAGTTCGGAGCAGGCTTTCCCATTGACATCGAGAAAACGAAGCGTCTCCGGATCAATGACCTTAATGGAATCGTTGCTTTGGTCCACCAGGGTTCGGAACAGCTTCAGCTTCCGGATCGTACGATCGTTTTCGCGCGCTTGGTTTCGCAGAGTTTCATTGGCTTCGCGTGCCAACTGCTCCGCGCGTCTTTGATCGGTAACATCGCGCGCCATGCCGCGCACGATCGGAGAAGCTACGCCCTCGGTCCGTAGTGTGTTGTGGTATTCCCAGATGCGCTGCTCTCCCGATCGTGTCACCACTCCCATCCAGCCATGGGACTCGCCGGTGATCGCAATGTCTTTCAGATAAGCGTCAAAGTCGGCGCGGAACTCCGGGACGATCAACTCTCGCATGGGAATCTTCAGCAGTTCCTCGACGCTGTAGCCGAGTACCCGCGCGGGAGTGGGATTGACAGCCAGCAGCCGGCCCTGCAAATCGTGAATGCACAGCAGATCCTGGCTGTGTTCAACCAGATCCTGATACCAGTCTTCGTTTTCCTGGAGAGCTCGCCGGATGGGGTCCCGATCGGGAAACTTTACTTTGGCGCTGCGATACGTCTTGGTCCCAGGGTACAGATCCATAGCTGGCTTCCCTGCGGACTGGGCAGCTTAAATTGCATGCGTGGATCCTGCTTCCGCCGCTGTCTCACCGGGTTACGGAATGCACGCCGAGTGGCCAGTGACGCGGCCCAAGTCCGAATTGCGGCGAAGTGTACCAGAAGCGTGCCGGATTTGCACCAGTTTCGTGGCGATGCCGCTCCGTCCAGCTTACGCAGCAACCCCCTCTACCGAATCGCCCCGCACTTTTGCATTGACGCTTCCTTGGCGCGCGGACTAGACTCACTCCGTTGTTCCTCCGGTTGTCCGAGAACAGACCCCGTTGTCGTGGACACCTTAGGTTTGCGGGCTCGATTATTCGCAGAAGTGGTCACTAATCAAGTGACACAATTTGCTGCTTATGCGGCGCTTGTCTGAGGGGGCAAGTGGGACACCCCAGCTTCGTAAAAAGGGGTGTTCGGAAAAGTAGTCCCTGGGGTGGCCGTCGCCAATGGCGACGTTTACCCGGGAGGCAGTACCATGGCGGCATTACGAAGTAGCCCCCTCGGAAGTCCCATTCCCGTATTCTTGCTCGCTGAAAACCGCCTGTTGCGCGAGGCGCTTGTCCGGCTGTTATCAAAGAAGGACGACATCCACATCGTCGGCAGCGGATCGTACTCTCTAAAAGTTCTCCCCCAGATTCTCTCCACCGCGCCCGATATCGTGGTGCTTGATTCGGCTTCGAAGGCCTTGTCTCAGGACCGAGTCGTCCACCGCCTGCTCGAAGCCCAGCCCAAGATTGGCGTGGTGATGGTCGGCATGGAGGCCGACGAAGGTGTGTTTTTGCGGTTGGTGCGGGAAGGCGTGCTGGGCTACGTTCTCACCGATGCATCCGCAGCCGAAGTATGGCGCGCGATTCGAGACGTAGCCGCAGGCGAAGCCGTTTGCCCGCCCTCCCTGTCGGTCGCGCTATTCCGTTTTGCCGCCCAGCCCCACGTCAGCCTGCCCCTGGTGAGTATCAGGAAAAGTCTGGATCTCAGCCCCAGACAGCAACAACTGGCGCGATTGATTCGGGACGGCCTTTCCAACAAGGAGGTCGCGGCTCGGCTCAATCTTTCGGAACAGACAGTAAAGAACCACGTGCACCGCATGCTGCGCAAGGTCGGGGCAGCCGACCGGTCGACCATGGCGGAGTTATACCGCCCCGATGGCGCAGAGTCGTGAGGCTGGGGGCAGACTCGCTTTCGACGTCGCAATCGCATCGTCCGTTCACAGGACGGTATGAGTCCCGCCCAGACATTCCCCCACGAATGTTTGACCCTGCGCTTCCCGCTCAACTAGACTCGCTTCTCAGCGAGGTCCCCATGAAACGCATCGCATGTCCACTGCTCTTTTCCCTACTTTTCGCGCTGATCGCATTCGCCGAAACCGCAATTGCTGACGATAACGAAGGCCACCATCACGAAGACCTGACCAGCGCGCAGCTAGGAACGGTCACCTTCCCGGTTTCCTGCGACCCAGCCGTGCAAAAATCGTTTGAACGTGGTGTCGCTCTGCTGCATTCCTTCTGGTACGAAGAGGCGGAAAAGGAATTCATCCACGTTTCCGCCGAAGCTCCGAACTGCGCCATGGCCCACTGGGGCGTGGCCATGAGCCTGTGGCACCAGCTGTGGAACGAACCGGACAAGAAAGTAATCGCGCACGGCCTGGACGAAGTTCACGAGGCGAAAACCACCGACGGCCCCATCACCCCGCGCGAGAAGGCATACATTGCCGCCATCGCCGCCTTTTATACCGACTCGAAGAAGCTCGACCACGACGCTCGCGCCAAAGCCTACTCCGACGCGATGAAGAAGGTTTATGAGACCTACCCCGACGATACCGAAGCCGCAGTCTTCTACGCTCTGTCACTGCTCGCCTCCGAACCCCACGATGATGCAACTTTCGCCAACCGCAAGCAGGCGGCTGCGATCCTCGAAAAATTATTCGCCACCGAGCCCGACCACCCCGGCGTGGCCCACTACCTCATCCATGCCTATGACAAGCCACAACTCGCGCAACTCGGCCTGCCGGCCGCTCGCCGATATGCGCAGATCGCGCCCGCCGCTCCACACGCCCTGCACATGCCGTCGCACATCTTCGCCCGCGTCGGCCTCTGGCAGGACGACATTAACTCCAACCTCGCCTCCATCGCCGCCTCGCGCAAAGCCGCTGCCATGGGCATGGGCGGCGGAAGCCATCAGTTCCACGCCATGGACTTTCTCTTCTACGCCTACATGCAAAGCGGACGCGACGCCGACGCCAGAGCATTGATCGAAGAGATCCGAGCCATGCCCGACATGAAGGACGATATGTACGGTAAGGGATACGATCCGCACAAGGCGATGCTGGCGTACTTGAGCGCGCTGTATCCAATCGAGATGCATGACTGGCCTGCAGCGGCAGCGCTGCCTCCGGCCGAAGTGGCTGGTACGGCGGAAGATTCCGAGAGTTACTGGGCCCGGGCAACCGGGTCGGCACATCTGCGCAAGCCGGATGACGTACGCAAGGACCTTGCCGCGATTGAAACCATTCACAAAAAGCTGGCAGCCGGGAAATCGGAGTTTGCCGACATAGTCGATGACGATCGCAAAGAAGTCCAGGCCTGGCTGGCCTTCGCCGAAGGCAAGGACGACGATGCCGTCGAGGCACTGCGGCCAATCGCGGACAAGGAAGACTCGCTGGGCAACGAGCCTCACGGCATCCCCGCCCGCGAAATGATCGCTGACATCCTCCTCGAGGCAAAGCGTCCGCAGCAAGCCCTGGCCGAATATCAGACTGACCTAAGACTGAATCCCAACCGCTTCGACGGCCTCTACGGTGCCGCTCGCGCCGCCGAAGCCGCCGGCAAGCAGTCGGACGCCGCCGAATACTATGCGCTCCTGCTCAAAGTCTGCGATGGATCAAATTCCACGCGGCCCGAACTTAGCCGCGCCAGAGAATTAGTCGCGCAGAAATAACTTAGAAACTCGATCATTTGAGCGAACTAAACATGGCACTCTTGATTTGCCGCAACGGGTGGAGGTCGTAGATATGGAACGCTCGTTGATCCGCATCCAGGGCGATGCCAGCGGCTGGGCTTGCACGAATTGTGGATGGACATTCCCCATCCCAACCCTGTTGAGCGGAGACGAGGCCATGGCCGCTTACGACCGCCTGGCCGCCGCCAAGTTTCGGGATCACAAGTGCGAGGCCCACACCGCCTTTCCTCCACCGAAAGAACCAGCCAAGAGAGGAGTTGACACGGGTTTCGCCGAGCGTGCCCGCACCCTCATCAAGCGGGGATACAAACCCAAAGTCGCAGTGGAACTCACGCTTGACGAGATGGAGATTGAGCACGGCCGCGACCGCACCTTTATGGAAAAAGTCCGGGCCGACGCCGAGGACTTCCTGTGGAAGGTCGGCAAGGGCCTCATCTGAAAACAAATCCCGCCGCCACTAAACCAGCCTAACCGCGAAACACAGTGCGCTTAACGATCAGAGCCGCCGTCATGGCGACGACCCCCAGCAGCGCGTTGTACTCGCGATGCTTCAGATACAAATCCAAAGAAAACCCCGCGCCGGCCTCGTTCTCATTATCTGAGCGCGGCGTAAGCCGAGGAAACATCCTCGGCACCCTCCGCGCATATTCCTCAAACTCAGGAAACGTCCGCCGCAGAAATGCCTCTTCATCGCGAATCACCGGGAGATAGATCACAAAGAACATCAACACCAGCACCACGCCTACTGCCCAACTGCGCGCCGCCACGGCAAATCCCAACCCCATCAGCAGCGATCCCAAATAGAGCGGGTTCCGCGTATAAGCATAAGGACCGGAGGTCGCGAGCGACTCGTTCTTGCGCACATGGCCGGAAGCAAGCGCACGAATCAGCAGCCCTGGGACAACCACAATCGCTCCCAATGCCATAGACCTCCACGTAGGCTGGGCCGCCCAGAAGTAAAACACGGCAAACAGAAACCCCAGCGGCACGCGAATCCGCCGCGCGATTTGTGACCACTCTGCCATGCGGTTGTTCCGCTCGGGAAGGGCACGGCTTCAGCACTTAGCCTGCCCTTGGCAAGCGAAGCGCGCCGAAGGGTGCCATCCAGCCCCGCTAAAGACGCGGGCTTTAGCCCCTGAGGCCGACGGCTAGCAACCTGTCTGCCGCCGCAATCACCTCTTCACTTCCGATCGTCAACAATCCCTCATCGGGATCTGCCCTTCGCCTATGCGAGGTAACGCTCTCCACACTCCGCAGCACGACGCTGCGCGTCCCATAAGGCCCGTTGCGCGCCGGGTCCGTGGGCCCAAAAATCGCCACCACCGGAACCCGCAATGCTGCCGCCAAATGAAGCGGCCCAGTATCCCCTCCAATAAAAATACGCGCCCGCCGCGTCAACGCAATCAACTCCGTCACCGAACCTTGCATAGGCCTGGCCCGGCCCCCGCTCGCCGCCAGCACAGCGCGAAAAATATCCTCTTCGCCGGGACCGTAGTTAACCAACGGGCAGATACCCGCCTCCGCCAGCCTGCGCACAACTTCCCCGTAGCGCTCTGCAGGCCAGCGTTTCGCTCCCCATCCCGCACCCGGATTCAGAATCGCAAAGTCGCGCACACGATCCTGCGCCAGCGCCTGCTCGGTGCGTGCCTCGGCTACGGGATCGCAAGGAAAGTCGCAGGGACTTTCCTTGGCCGACTGTTTCATTTCACCGCCAACCAGGGCTTCGACCACCGAAAGATTCTGCTCGATGACATGCCTTCCGCGCCCCACCACCTTCCGCGTGTACCAAAGACTGGCAGGAGATTCGCGCGGCTCCGCGGCTCCATACACCACACGCGCTCCCGAAGTGCGCGCCAGCACAGCCGACCGAATCGCTCCCTGCAGATCCACTACGGCATCGTAGCGCGCATCCCGCACATCGTTCCAAACCGTGGCCGCCCGCTGCAACGTCGAAATAGAAAACGGAGACTTCCCCCACGCTTTCAGGTTCACGCTGTGCACTTCATCGACCAGGGGCCGCAGCCGAGATCGTGGCCCGCGCCGTGAAGATCCCGGCGCACAAAGCAATTCGGCCCAGCGCTCCTCAATCAGCCAGCCAATGTAAGCCCCAGGAAACGCCTGCCGCAGCGCATGCACGGCAGGCAGAGTATGGATCACATCCCCCATGGCGCTGAGCCGGACGATCAGCAAGCGATCGATCTTCGTCTCCGGTTCAATATCGATACGATTCGATTCGAAACCAGCAGCCTCGAGACTCACAGCCGCCTCGACGACAGCCGCGAACGAATAATCTCGCTCGTGGAATGATCTTTAGCGTCTCCCACAATCGCGACCCGCCCGCCATATTCGCCAACTGCATCGCGCTCCGGGACTGACTCCGCCGTGTAGTCCGTACCCTTGGCCTGAATGTCCGGACGAATCTCCCGAATCAAAGCGCGCACATCAAGCTCGGGAAAAACAACGACGGCATCCACATCGGCGAGCGCGGCAACAATTTCAGCGCGCTCCTCCTCCGGCATGATCGGACGACCCTCGCCCTTCAGCGCCCGAACCGATGCGTCAGAATTAACGGCCACGACCAGCTTCCCGCCCAGTTCTTTCGCGCCGCGCAGATAGCGCACGTGGCCGACATGCAGCAAATCGAAATTGCCATTCGCGAGCACGATGCACTCGCCCGCGCGCCGCCACTCCTCGACACAAGTGCGGAGTTGCTGCCGCTCAAGAATCTTACGGTTGCCCATTCTTAGTTTCCAAACGCGGCCCTAGCTCAATTTAGTTCAATGAGGTCTCGTCGCCGGCGGAGTCTGCTCGATCGCGCGCAACAACTCTTCCCGCGAAACCGTAGCCGTCCCGCGCTTCATCACCACAATCCCGCCCGCGTAGTTGGCCAACCGCGCCGCCTCTTCCGTGCTGGCTCCCGCGGCCAGCGCCGCGCTGAATGCCGCAATCACGGTATCGCCCGCCCCAGTCACATCGGCAACCTGGTCAGAACCAAAAATCGGAATGTCGACCGGCGCATGCTTCTGATCGAAAGCGACCATGCCGTCGCGCCCGCGCGTAATCAGCAGCGACTGCAACTTCATGCGCTCCATAATTTGTTGTCCCGCCGCCGTCAGCTTTTTCCAATCCTGCCCAATTCGGCCGCCCAGAGCCGCTTCCACCTCGGGCTCATTCGGAGTAGCGGCGGTCACGCCCGAATACTCCAGCAGCCGGTAGCGCGAATCGAGGATCATAGGCACCAGCACAACTCTTCGCCGGCCGCTCTGGCGCAAAGCATTCACGATCGCCGGACTCGCTGATCCATAGCCGTAGTCAGAAACCAGCAGCGCATCCGAAGCCCGCAAATATTCCCGCGCCGCCAGAAACAGCTCGCGGGTTAAATGCTGGTTAGGAGGGTTCTCCGGCTCGCGATCGACGCGCACCACCTGCTGCCGCGAATTGTGCGTCATGCCCGCTAGAATGCGCGTCTTCGTAACCGTCGTGTAACTCTTATCCTTCAACACGCCGCTGACTGGAATCCGCTTGTGGCGAAAGAACTTCACGAGCAGCCGTCCCGGCTCGTCGTCGCCGACAGCGCCAACCGGAAGCACATTCACTCCCAGCTCGGCCAGATTGTTCACCGCATTGGCGCCACCACCAGGCACCACCGTGCGTTCGCGGTGCTTCAGAATCAGCACCGGAGCCTCACGCGACACCCGTGAGATTTCCCCATACACGAATTCATCGGCCACCAGATCCCCCAGCACCGTAATCGTGACCTTGGGGAACGCTTCGATAATCTTCTGCAGCTGGTCAACTTCCTTCAGATGTTTCGTCATCAGATGTCGTTGTGAAAGCAGTGGTCAGTGTCCAGTGATCAGTGGCCAGTAAACCCCGAGGGATTTGCTGATCACTGTTCACTGACCACTGACCACTGCCCTCGGGCATTTTCTCACGAGCGCCGCCGCCGCTCCTCAATCACACGCAGCATGGTATCCACAGCGTTAGCCGCGTCGGCAAGCTCCATCTTCACTGGGACCACCGCCAACGGAGCCAACGCCGCCAGATAGCCGCCCAGGTTCACCGCATCTTTTTCGGTGGTCACAAAGCCGCCAGCCTCGCTCTGGCGCTGCAGTTGCAACAAATCGTTGACGTCCTTCTCAGTGTACGCATGATGATCGCGGAAGAATGCCTCCGCAACCGGATCGATGCCCGCAGCCCGCAACTGCAGCAGAAAATTCTGCGGCCGCGCAATCCCGCAGAACGCCACCGGCCGCGGCGGAACATTCTGAGGAGCAATTCCCCGCCGCACCCGCCAGACCATCTTCCCCGCGACCGGAAACAATTCCGCGGAGGCTCCGCTGGTCAGCACGATGGCGTCGGCCCGTTGCAGCGATCGCAAAGGCTCCCGCAGCCGTCCGCCGGGAAGCAAACGGTCACGCGCATCATCCGGCGTCACCAGCACAATATCGAAATCGCGCCCTAACCCGCGGTGCTGAAGCCCATCATCCAGCAAATGAATCTGCGGACCGAATCGCGCTTCGGCGAAGCGCCCAGCCTCATAGCGATCTTCCCCCACGATCACCGGCGCCTGCAGCCGTCGAGCGATCAGCAAAGGCTCATCGCCGAAATCCCGCGGCAGCCCGCCCGGGTCTACCGACAACACGCCGCGAGTGGCGCGCCCATAACCGCGCGAAAGGACATCGAAATTCACTCCGCGCGCCTTCAAAAGCTCGCCCAGCAAAATGACGAACGGAGTCTTTCCTGAACCTCCGACTGAGAGATTCCCCACGCTGATCACAGGCCCCTGCAGCGCGCGTGAGCGCAACCACCGACGGTCGTAAAGCGCGTTGCGTGCCCCGACGATGCCGCCATATATCGTTGATAGCGGATTCCAGTTCATGGCCGCGCCATCAGCTCCTGCAGCTCGCCGGCCGTCCGCGCCGTGGCTCCAATCTGCGAACGCATGGTGTCGGCAGCGCGCCTTCCTAAAGCTCTTCGCTCCTCTTCGTTGGCCAGAAGCTCCAGCAACACCAGCGGCAACTCCGCCGGGCCAACAATCCGCACCGCATCCCGGCTCTCAAACAAACTCACGATGTCGCGAAAGTTTTCCGTGTGATTGCCCACCACAGTAGCCACGCCGTGCTGCGCCGGTTCAATAATGTTATGGCCGCCACGTGGCACCAGGCTTCCTCCCACAAACGCAATATCGGCCAGCGCATACAGCGGCGCCAGCTCGCCGATTGTATCGAGAAGCAAAACTCCGCTGGTCAAGGGCTCTCCGTTCCACAGCGATCGTCTCAGGAAACGAATCGACATCTGTTCCAGCAGCGCGGCCACGGCGGCGAAGCGCTCCGGATGCCGCGGCGCAAGAATCATTACTGCCCCCGGATGCTGCACCAGCAGATTCTCAAAGGCCTTCAGCAGCAGCGTCTCTTCCCCCTCGACAGTGCTGCCGCACACCAGCACGGGCCCTGCTCCAGTTGCCACAATCGACTTCCGCGCGCTCTCGACAATCGCAGGCGGAGCAGGCGCAGGAACGTCAAACTTCAGATTTCCCGTGACCCGCACCCGTTCGGGCGCGGCTCCGATATCTCGCAGCCGGGCGGCGTCCGCGGGCGTCTGCGCCAAAAACAGGTCCACGTTGACCAGCAGTCTTCGCAGCAATCCGCGGAATCGCCGGTAGCTCGGCCATGACCGGTCAGAGATGCGCGCATTCACCACCGCAATCCGCGCCCCGCTGGCATGCGCCAGCCGCAGGAAGTTGGGCCAGAACTCGGTCTCCGCAATCACCACGATTCGCGGCCGCAGCGCCCGCAGGTAAGGTCGGATCGCGAATGCGAAATCCATGGGAAAGTAAAATACGCTCGCTTCTCCGAAGCGTTTGCGCGCGAGTGCCTGCCCCGTATCAGTGGTGGTTGAAATGAAGATGCGATGCTCAGGGAAGCGGCGTTGCAGTTCCTCCACTAAGCCGGCGACTGCCAGCACTTCGCCGACGGAAACGGCGTGAACCCAGATCACCGGCTCTTGTTCTTTTGGCAACTGAAGCCGCGAAGGCAGCCGGCCCAGCCTCTCTGCCAAGCCCTTGCTGTACTTATTATGGCGCGCCATCTGCAAGAGCCAGTAGGGCAGGCTCACCAACATCGCCACCGCCAGCGCGACGCTGTAGAGGAAGCTGTAAAGAGATGTGATCAAGTTCAGCCATTCTAAACAAACTCCGGGCGCGGAAGGAGATTGCGTTAACCTCTATAATCAGAAGCATGCAGTCGCTAAACACTTGGTTCTCGCGGGTGCTGCTTGTCTCATCTGCCGTTGCAGCGTTCGCACTCTGCCTCGCCGCGAAAGACTTCGTAAAGCCCGCGGCACAGCCCGCGAAAACTTATCTCGCACACGACGACCACACCGACGAGAAAGTTGCCATCGGCG
>JBAUYE010000087.1:0-5045 GCA_049584615.1 Candidatus Sulfotelmatobacter sp. | reverse complement strand
GGAATGTCCCGCAAAGATTACGAAAACATCTTCGCCAACTACCTCGGAGCCCCGCACGTAATCTGGCTAGGCAAAGGCATCGTCGGCGACGACACTCACGGCCACGTCGACGACCTAACCCGCTTCGTAGCTCCGGACACCGTCGTCACCATGGTCGAGCCCAATCCCAAGGACGCAAATCACAAACCGCTCCGCGATAATCTCCGCCGCCTCCACTCCGCGACCGACCAGAATGGCAAGCCGCTCAACATAGTCGAGCTGCCCATGCCCGCCCCGGTAATCTTCGAGCACCGACGCCTGCCCGCCAGCTACGCCAATTTCTACATCGCCAACGGCATCGTGTTGGTGCCAGTCTTCAACGACCCCAACGACCGCACAGCCCTCAACACGCTGGCAGCGTTATTTCCCACAAGAGAAGTCGTCCCAATCTATTCCAGCGACCTCGTCTGGGGACTCGGCACCATGCACTGCATGACCCAGCAACAACCAGCTCCCTAGCTCTTTTTTCAACCCAACCCTTTGTGGAATACTTGAATCGTACTTCTCGGCATGAATTGACTGGATCAAATCTTGTTTTCGAGGACAAGTGAAATGGGCAAACTTACGTTTCTAGTGTTAGCTGCCGTCGTTGCAATCGGCTTTACCGTAGCCGCTCCCCAAACCCAGGCTCAGGTGGCCGTCGAAATTGGACCAGAGCCGGTATGTCCCTACGGTTATTACGACGTCCCGCCCTACAACTGCGCTCCCTACGGCTACTACGGCCCGGAGTGGTTCAACGGCGGCGTCTTCATCGGCGTCGGCCCCTGGTTCCACGGCCCTGAGGGTTTTCACGGTCACGTCAACAATCATTTCCATCCTGACCACGGATACCACGGCCCATATCCCGCCCGCGGCGAGCACCCCGCCAGGCCCGTCGACCACATTGAACATTTCAAAGGCAACGAAGTGCGCGACGGCCACGGTCACCCCGTAGGACGAAAGTAGATTCTGAGAATTGAGGTCGAGTAAAAGTGGGACGGGTGGCCCATCCTAGTCGCGCTCTTCGCGACTAGAGCCTGCCCTGAGCCTGTCGAAGGGGTGGGAGTCCACTATTTCCCTACTCTTGGGATTTCGACTTTTGCGATCGGCCCCCGCAGCGGACAAACCGCTTGTTGGACGCCGATGGGCTCCTCATCGCCAAGATAGCTTAGGACTCGGTTTCGGTATGCTTCGAACGTCTCTGCCATTCGTCCTCTCGGTAGGCTGTGCATGCGGCCGAACTCCTGTTGGAGTGGACCGCTCTCGCTGCTTCGCAACTAACGGCCTCTCCACCTGCGATTCCGGCGTCCCGGCGAACAGCCCGCAGTATATGGCGGAAATCGGGATTAAGGGAAGCCGCGAGCGTCGCACGCGGGTGTAGTCCAGAACCCGGTCAATGAGTGTAATCCGGATTTCTCGTCAATTGACGAGCAAGAATCGTCGATGGGTTTGTTCTAACCTCGGATATTCGGTATCGTCCAAACAGACATGAGGCGCTTTCTTCGTAGCCACAAGTGGATTGCCGCATTCTGCCTCTTGAGTTCTTTTCCGGTTCTTTGCCGGTTGCGGTCATCAGCCGAGTGCGATATCCCACAGCCTTCCCGTGATCAGGTTCTCAAATATACGTTTGAGCCAGCGGTGGATGTCGGCGGCGCACTCGTAATCCATGTTCGATTGGATTTTGCTGTCGGGGACAAAGGAAGCGCTGAGTTAGAGCTGCCATCCGATTGGGCAGGACAATCTCACCTTGAAACCGGGATCAGGAATCTTAAGACATTATCCGTAGACACAGTCTTGCTCGATACGCCCCAGTCGAATGTCAAGACTCTCCGATTTCCGACGGACTCCCTGGTGGTTGTTTCCTACGATCTGGTGAAGGACTGGAACGGCTCGTTGGAATACCCTAAACAGTTCCGCCCAGTTTTGGAGCGAGAATTTTTCGAATTTAATACGCAAAACGCGCTTGTTCACCCGAAATTCGGTCTAAATGACGCTGTGAGGGCAAACTTTGTTTGGCGGAACATTCCCGGCAATTGGAAGGTCGTAACGAGTTTTGGTACGGACCAGCCCTGCCAAACATTCACTGGGCCTTGGCACAAAGTGAAGAATGCTTTATTCGCTGGAGGAGATTTTCGCATCTATTCTGCCAAGGTCGCCGACGAAGACCTTGTAGTGGCCATCCGCGGAGAGTGGCCCTTCCGCGATGAGGAAGCTGTAGATCAAATTCAGAAGATCATCGGAGCCGAACGCACCTTC
This sequence comes from Candidatus Sulfotelmatobacter sp., assembly GCA_049584615.1. Classification (GTDB taxonomy): domain Bacteria; phylum Acidobacteriota; class Terriglobia; order Terriglobales; family Acidobacteriaceae; genus Sulfotelmatobacter. The sequence goes on along the minus strand of JBAUYE010000087.1, from coordinate 2,771 downwards.
TGGCATGACAAGGATTTTCCTTATTATCTCGTTACGTTGAAACCGTTCGAAAGTAACTCCGGCAGTTCAGATGGCAGCGCTTTCACAAATGCATTTTGGCTGTATCTTTCGCGTGGCTCCGTCTTTTCTTACGGTATTCAGAACATGCTCGCGCATGAGTCTTTTCATGCATGGAATCCTCACAAGATGGGACCGATTCCCGAGCCTACCGAGAGCGTTCATTGGTTCACTGAGGGTTTCACAGTCTATTACTCTGACTTGCTGCTCCTTCGAGCGGGATTGCTGTCGTCCTCTGAATATCTGAATAAATTGAACCGCAGGATCGCCGACTACGGGTTCTCTCCGGTAAAGGGTCTTTCCAATAATGAGATTGTTGCTCGCCACGAACATGAGAATTCAGTTGATCAACTGACATATATCCGCGGGGCTGTTACCGCTTTGTGGCTCGATGCACAGATTAGGAAGCATTCTGGAGGAAGCAGGTCGCTTGATGATTTGATGCTGCGCTTGAAAGACCAGGCAACCGGAGAGCCCGAACCTTTGCTGACGACAAAGCGCATTTTATCGACGGCGGATGAATATCTCGGCCATCGAGATGGTCACGTGCTCAGAGACATGGTCAACAAAGGAACCGCAGTTCCAGTTCCCAACTTTCCTCTCAATGCCTGCGTGCACCGATCCGTTGATCAAGTTCCGACCTTTGATCTTGGTTTTGACAAGGAGACTCTGCTCTCGAAGAACCAGGTGTCAGGTGTAAATCCTGATAGTGCAGCTTTTAGAGCAGGCATCCGCGATGGGCAGGAGATCGCGGGAGCTTCGATTTATTGGGACGATGTCAGCAAACCTGTGCGTCTGAAAATCCGCTCGGGTAATGGTCGGCAGATCGTCGAATATTTTCCAACAGGCAAGTCAATCCCAATTCCCCAGTACCACCTCCAAAGTGAGCAATCGACCGCGACCCCCGAGGTTTGCCATTTTTCGATGTAGTCGAACTGCCACGTCATTTGACGCGGCCTACCCCACGCACGCGCGTACAGCTGCTGACAGCGACAACTGACGCAATCAGGCGTTATCACTCATTGACCGTTCTGGATGCCAAATGCGATGCGGGATCGGACCGGCGACGTCCAGAAGAAGCCCGAAGGGTTCTTAGCGGCGCCGGCAAAGTGCAGAGATCTTTTCTGCAGAGATCCTTCCTTGGGAGTCCTCGGCTTTGCCGAGGACTCCACTTCGTCAGGATGACAAGGGGTTGACGGGCGGAGAGAGGCAGCACGACTGAAGTCGTGCCCTTCCCGAACCCAACTCCGCGGCGCGGCTTGAGGCCGCGCCCTTTCCAAGCGGTGGAAAAGTTACTTGAAGGCCTTGACCGCGGCGGCTTCGTCGTCCTTCACATCGAAGACGGTGTAGAGCTTGGTGATCTGCAGCAGGTCGTGCACCTTCTTGGTGAGGTTGAGCAGCTTGAGTTCGCCACCCTGGTTCTTGGTGGTGGTGAAGGCGCTGACCAGTTCGCCAATGCCGGAACTGTCGATGTAGTTGACGTCGCCCAGGTTCAACACGATCTTCTTATTGCCCTTGGCGAGCAGGTCGCGAACGGTGTCGCGCATCAGGACGCTGCCTTCGCCGAGAGTGATGCGGCCGCTGGCGTCCACAATGGTGACACCGTCCACCTGCCGAGTGCTAAGTTTCATGCTCACTGAGACCCCTCCTTGACGCCCGCGGATCGCCCGTGGACGTGTTTGATCAGTTTAATTTCCGTGCCTGTCTGGGACGGGCGGATTTCCACCACGTCCATGAACGACCGCATAAGAAAAATGCCGCGTCCTGAAGTCTTGAGCAGATTTTCCGGCGCCAGAGGATTCGGAATGCAGCCCAAGTCAATGCCCCTGCCCTGATCGCGAATCGTAATGACCAGATCCTCCGGAGTGCGCTCGAAGGCCAGAATCACCTTCTTGTCTGGAGCGTACGCGTTGCCGTGCAAAACCGCATTCACCGCGCCTTCGCGCACCGCCATTGAGATCTGCATCACCTCGTCTTCGCCAAAGCCCAACTCCGTGGCAATGCGGGTGGCTTTTTCCTCCGCATGGTCCACGGTTTCCAAAGTGGAATCGAGCGTATAGGAGACTGTCTGCTCCATGGCCGATGAATACGTGTCGAAACCCGCTCCTATCTCTGGATTGCCTGGACTGCCTGCCCGTAGGCGCTCTCCGCAGCCCGTAATCAGCAGACGTGGTAGTTTGCCTGTCGAAGCGGGGAGTTGTCAACGAGAGGTGGACGAGGAGGTGGACCGCCTTGAAATTATGGAACCCACCGGGCCATCTCGTTTGGGTCGTCGGTCCCTTCTAGTGCCTTATCCGTCTGATCCTGCATCTTCTTAATCGCCGCCTGTTTCTCATCAGGGCTCTTGCGGTGAAAATACATTTCGCGGGCCGCAAAGAGGCCTCCGAAAAGAACCACTGCCGCGGCGAAACAGATTGCTAACTCCTTACCACCCATCATGCCGCCTTTGTTGCTGCGCATCCAATAATCCCACCAAACCCCCCAAACTCCAAATGTGATCCGTGAGACCTGGGGCGGTTAGGCAGCGTACTGCCGGTATAATTGGACCGTTTTAACCTCAATGCTAAGCCCTCAGATCAAACATTTGCTGAAGCGAGTTATCGTCATTGGGCTCTCGTGCGCTCTGGGCTTAGCGGCGTTTGCCTACGCAGTCGATTACGCCGTGTTTCGTTATCGGGTCGCGACGAACCGCCAGCCTTTCGCACAGATCACCG
>JBAUYE010000086.1:0-2831 GCA_049584615.1 Candidatus Sulfotelmatobacter sp. | reverse complement strand
TCCTTTCCCACAACTGAGCACGGAGGAGTACTGCCCGCACCCATCTGATGCTGCTAACTCGAAATTGTTGCGTGCATTCAGAATTCTACGATACTTACCGCCGCTGCGTAGGACAGTCCGCATCATTCAAACGATTCTCACTCAGCAGACGCCGCGACCTCCAAAGCGCAACAAAACCCTGGAGGTCGCGGAAATTTGCGAAACTGCAGCTAGTCGGCGGTTGAGTAATAGCCTTGGATGCTGGTTCTTGCCAGCACGTGGTCGAACATCGCGCGATACAGCGTCTCGCCATTGGCGGGGAAATTCGGCGGCGCCGACGGTAACTTGATCCAAGTGTCGAGAGCGAACACGGTGATGACGTAGTCGTGGACGTACGGAGTGTAGTTGTTGGGCGGACACGGTCCGTCGTATTCGGCGCCCAGGTAGAAGTCATTGAAGACCTGCTGGCCGTAAGTGCTTCCGGCAACACCAGCGTCCTCGGGGAGTTCGGTCGTCTTGGGAGAGATGTTGTACATGCCCCAGTGCGTGAACGCGGCCGTCACGTCGTAAAGGGTCACGACGAAACTCTGCGTGCCGAACGGGGCATGCTTCCACGACAGCTCCGGCGACTGATCTCCGCCGCCGCTAACGTAGGTGCAGTTGTTCGAAGCGAGAATCATGCTGAGCGGCAGATCGCTACCGTTGATGAACGTCGTACTGCTCACTTGGAATTTCTGCTGCCAATCCGAGTTGGCGCCGCCTTGCTGCGCAACGACCGTTAGAGACGCCAGCGCGAGGGTCAAACAAACTGCGTACTTTTTCATATGGCTCTCCTTATCTTGATCTTGACTCAGGTTTCACTCGGGACGAACCTCATCCCGACGTGGGATCGGGAAGCCGCGGAGTTGTGGAAACCGGGAAGACTGGCGCGGCTCAGGCGTCCATTAAACACCCGTTTCGGCCCGCTGTGAAGAACAAATGTTTTAAGAAGTCGACGGGTTGCGGCTTTGCTGGCGGGTTTCTGGGCCGCTGGTCTACGCGCTTCGCTTGCCGTTCCCCGTAAAATATCCCGCCAGCGCCTGGCCGGTATATGACTTTTTCACCCGCGCCACCTGCTCCGGCGTGCCCTGGGCAACGATACGCCCGCCTTCTTCGCCGCCTTCGGGGCCGAGGTCGATGATCCAGTCGGCATTGCGGATCACATCCAGATTGTGTTCGATGATGATGATCGAATTGCCCAGGTCGGTCAGCCGGTGCAGCACGTCAAGCAACTTCTTTACGTCGTCGAAGTGCAGGCCGGTCGTAGGTTCGTCGAGCAGATAAAGAGTCTTGCCCGTCTGCCGTTTGCTCAACTCGCGGGCCAGTTTGATGCGCTGGGCTTCGCCGCCAGAGAGTGTTACCGCAGATTGACCGAGATGAATGTAGCCGAGACCCACATCGACCAGCGTTTGCAGCTTCTGCTTGACCTGCGGAATGTTTTCGAGAATGGGCAGCGCGTCGGAGACCGGCATCTCAAGCAGATCAGCGATGGAATAGCCGTTGTATTTCACGGCCAGCGTTTCGTGGTTGTAGCGGCGTCCGCCGCAGACCTCGCACAGCACATAAACATCGGGCAGAAAATTCATCTCGATACGGCGCTGGCCTTCGCCCTGACAGGCCTCGCACCGTCCGCCGGAAACGTTGAAAGAGAAACGCCCAGGCTTATAGCCGCGCTCGCGCGCTTCGGGCAGCATGGCATAGATATCGCGAATCGCAGTGAACACGCCAGTATAGGTTGCGGGATTCGAGCGCGGCGTGCGGCCGATCGGCGATTGATCGATGCGAATGACTTTGTCGATGTTCTCCGCTCCCATGATCGCCTTGTGTTCGCCCGACTTCTCGCGCGAACGGTAAAGCTGGCGGGCCAGGGATCGGTAAAGAATGTCATTCACCAGCGTGGACTTGCCCGAGCCAGAAACTCCGGTCACCACCGTCATCACGCCGAGCGGAAAGGTTACATCGAGATTCTTGAGATTGTTTTCCTTAGCACCCAGGATGGTCAGCGCCGCTCCGTTCTTCTGCCGGCGCTCGGAGCGCATCTCGATCTGCACTCTGCCGGAGATGTAAGCCCCGGTCAGCGAATTCGGTTCGCGCATGATCTCTTCGGGAGTACCGCGCGCCACCAGTCCGCCGCCGTGACGCCCCGCGCCGGGACCGAGATCGATCACATAATCGGCGCGCCGAATGGTCTCTTCGTCGTGCTCGACCACGAGCACGGTATTGCCCAGGTCGCGCAGATTCTCGAGCGCCGTCAGCAGCCGGCCGTTGTCGCGATGATGGAGTCCGATCGAAGGCTCATCCAGCACGTAGAGCACGCCGCGCAGCTTCGAACCAATCTGCGTCGCCAGACGAATGCGCTGCCCCTCACCGCCTGATAAAGTTGCCGCCGAGCGGTCAAGCGAAATGTAATTCAGTCCCACGGCGTTGAGAAATTGCAGCCGCTCGACAACTTCATGCATGACGCGGCCTGCAATCTTTTCCTCGCGCCCCGCGAGTTTGATGCCCCGCGCCACTTCGAGCGCCCGCGAAATTGGCAGCGCCGTGAACTCGGCAATCGACATCCCGTTCACTTTCACCGCCAGGCTCTCCGGCCGCAACCGCCTGCCCTGGCACGCCGGACACTCCGTCGCCGACATGTGATCCATCAGCCAATCGCGATAGCCCTCCGAAGTCGACTCTTCCAGATTCTGTTTCAGATATCCGAAAATTCCGCGGAACCCGGTCTTGCCACGTCCCGACTCCCCGTTCAATAGCAGGTCCTGAATCTGCTCAGGAAATTTCTCGAACGGCTTGTTCAAGTCGATGCCATGCGC
>JBAUYE010000085.1:0-2072 GCA_049584615.1 Candidatus Sulfotelmatobacter sp. | reverse complement strand
TTCTAAAAGACCTGGCTGCAACTTACGGAAGACGCCCGCGAGAGATTACCGATGACGCCGTCGAAGCCCTGATGCGTTATTCGTGGCCGGGCAACGTGCGCGAATTACGTAATGTGATTGAGCGCATCGTGATCATGAATCCCATGACCACAAAATTCGATTGCAAGCATCTGCCGACGCTGGTCTACCGCGACGGCCACCGGCGCGCAGCGCGCAGCGAGTTCTCCACGCTGCACCAGGCCCGCGACGCCTACGAACGGGATTTCATTCTAAAGAAACTCGACGAGAACCACGGAAACGTAACGCGCGCCGCGGAAGTGCTGGGCTTGGAGCGCAGCCACCTGTATCGCAAGATGAAAACCCTGGGCATCACGGTGAAGGAATAGGGGGAAGCAGGCGCTACCGCTTCACCATGCGAATTTCCGTGCCGTTCCTTCTGAATTCCACTTTGTCCATGAGCTGGTTGATCAGAAAAATCCCGCGCCCGTGATTGGAATAGACGTTTTCCCCAACCGTGCACGTGGGGATGGCGTCCGGACGAAAGCCAGGACCTGGGTCCCGCACCACGATCAGCACGCCGCGCTCATCGTCGCTGCTTACCAGGCATTCGACCGTCTTGCTGGGATCTTCCTTGGCGCCGTGAATCACGGCGTTGGCCAATGCCTCTTGCACCGATAGCTCGATGGCGTCTTCTTTGCCATCCACGCCCTTCATCTGCCGGACCACGCCCATCACTTCCTGCACCACGGGATCGACTGCCCGGCGGTCGGCGGAAAGCGTTACCCGCAAAAGCAAATGCAATTGGTCTGGATCAAAATCTTTTTCGGGAAGTGGTTCCTCGGTGGAATCCGCCTGGGGCATGTTTTGGCTCGTCCTGCGACTTAATGCTGTGTTCAGCACTATTCTAGCTGTGAAAGGTCAATCCGACAAACTCCGGCGCGACGGAAAAGACCGCCGCTATGCTGCGAAACGGGCGCGGATAGCCCTCGTCCGCTATGCCGTCGCGATTGTCGTCCCTCGTTTCTGGCGTCGATTGTCTTGTTTCGGCGGCGCTCTCGGCGGCTCAACACGGCCGTCGGTCAGATGTTCCAACTGCCTTCTCCAGTCGAGTTCTTCCACAAAGCCGCGCGATTCGCGCCAATTGGGTTGCACTTTTACGTAGAGCTCGAGAAAAACTTTTGTTCCCAGCATGCGCTCGAGTTGCAGGCGCGCCGAAGTGCCAATGCGTTTGAGCATCTGTCCCTTTTTGCCGATCAGAATGCCCTTCTGGCCTTCGCGCTCGCAGTAGATGGTGGCGGCAATGCGCGTGAGCTTCGCGCCCTCTTCAAAGGAGTCGACGATCACCGTGGTGGCGTAAGGCAGTTCTTCCTCGGTCTCCACCAGCACGCGCTCGCGAACTATTTCTGCAGCCATGAAGCGCGCCGGCTGGTCGGTGACCCGGTCGGGTGGAAAATAAGGCGGGCCCGCCGGTAGCGCGGAGGTCACTTGCTTCAGGAGTATTTCGAGCCCATCGCGTTTCAGCGCTGAGATTGGGATGATCTCCTGAAACGAATGCAGCTTCTTGTACTCCTCGATCAACGGCAGCAGTTGGCCCTTGCCGCCTCGCAGCAGGTCGACCTTGTTGAGGATGAGGTAAACCTTCGTCGCCGAATGCTTCAGCATCTGTATCGCGAACTCGTCACGCTGGTCGAGCTTGCGCGTTGCATCCATGATCAGGAGAACAAGATCGCAGCCTTCCAGCGCCTCGCGCACCTCGACCATCATCTTGCGGCCGAGGGAGCTGTCGGGCTTGTGGACGCCTGGAGTATCGATCAGAACGATCTGCGCCGCGTCGCGGCCCTTAGCTTTGGGAAGGTTGACGATACCCTGAATCCGGTTGCGTGTGGTTTGCGGTTTGGGCGAGATGATAGCCAGCTTTTCGCCGACGAGAGCATTGAGCAAGGTGGACTTGCCGGCGTTAGGCCGGCCAAGGATGCAGACGAAACCGGAACGGAAAGGCATAAGGGCGGGCTTCGGGCTTCGGCTATCGGGCCTCGGCAAAATCTAAGACCCAAGGTTCGAGAGCCGAAGCC
>JBAUYE010000084.1:0-11286 GCA_049584615.1 Candidatus Sulfotelmatobacter sp. | reverse complement strand
TCCAGTTCCGCTTCTTCGTAAGGCGCATCTCCAGGACGCCTGCCCAGCGCCACAATGCCGGCCAATTTGCCCGAAGCTTTCAGCGGGGCCAGGCACTTGAAAAGTTCCGGAGCCACATTGCCATTTGAGCTGAGAAAAATCGAGTAGGTCGAAGCGTTCAGCACAATCGGTCCGCGCGCGGCAGCCAGCGCGTGCGCGTGTTTCGGCAGAAGAGGAATAATCGCCGGCTCGGGCAGCATGGCGAAACCGTCCGCCGCCACCGACGTCAGCATGGTGGGCTTGTCGCTGAAAACAAAGAGCGCACCTTCTCGCGCGCCCGCGGCTTCCATCACAGCGGCAAGCATGCGGCGCGAAGTGTCTGAAAATTCGCGCTCCGCCGTCAGCTCCGGCCCCAGTTCGGAGAGAGCTTCAACAGTGCGCAACAGCCTGCGGAAATGGTTGGTCTCCACGGCCAAGACGAGTGGTGCGAGAATGCAGAGCAGAATGAGCGTAGCATGCGGCAACAACGCCCCGCGAGAGCAGGTTGTTGGTTAGTTTGGTGCTGCCGTGTGGCGGAGTGGACTGCCACCACAGATGGGTGCCCCATCCTTGCGCGTTGTTTGCGCAAGGGTGGGATTCCACGGGTCGCATAACCTTGAGATTTTGATTTCCTGGAACGCCAACCCAGAGCCTCAGCCGTGAGTTTGCCCGCTCAAAAGTGTTCCAGCAACTCCGCAAACCGTCCCACAATCAGCAGCCGTTGCCCCTCAGGCGCTGCATTCACCTCTTCATGCTCAAGGATCCACGTATCGCCGTGAGGCACGAAAACCGCATGCAAGCCCGCAGCCAGCGCCGGGTTGATGTCCGACTTGGGACTGTTGCCGATCATCCACGTGGAATCATGAACCAGCGAATGTTTTTCGACCAGGGCGTGATAAATCTCAGGATTTTTTTCTGCCACAATCTCCGTCGCTTCAAAATATTCCTTCAGTCCCGAGCGCTCAATCTTTCCCGATTGCTCTTCGAGCGCGCCCTTGGTCACCAGAATCAGCCGATGCCGGGTGGCGAGATATTGCAGAGTTTGCGGAACATCGGACAGGAATTCAATCGGATGGGCAAAGATTGCATGCGCGAAACCCGTGATCTGAGCATGCAACTCCGGCGTAATCGGCTGCACGCTGAGCCGCTCAAACGTCGCCACCAACGAGTGTGAAAAGCTGTGCAGGCCGTAACCGTGCGTCACAATGGATTCGCGCTCCACATCGTTCAGAACTTCCCGCACTTGCTCCGGAGAAAACTCGTGATGATTCAGAAACGAAATAAAGTGGACGATGGCCCGCTCAAAATAAATGTTGTTCTCCCAAAGCGTATCGTCGGCGTCGATGAGGAGGGTCTGGCGTTGGTGGGCGGAAGTAATGTCGATCCTCGCAGGGCTCTGACTCACTGATACAGTGGTGTGCCTTCGGTCGTTGCAGGCATCACTATCTTTCCAGCAACCTTCCCCTCTAACCGATGAGCCGGGGGCACAGAAGGACTCCCCGGATACGTTTTGCCATCAAAGGGGAGTATCGTCTCGTAGAGAGGCTCAACACCATTTATCCGCGCCACAACGCTTATGTCGTGCCAGCCATTGGATCGGCTGTTTAAAACACGAATTGGAGGCCGGGTGATCGTGATTTTTGTAACAACTCTGTATGACGATCCTTCAGGCTCTAACACCAGGGTCGTGCAGCCACCGGTGCCGCACCAGCCGTCGCCTGTGAGGTAAACAATGACCTCTCGTGCTCCATCGTCCTTGAGGTCAACTAAAGCGGATGAATATCGAGTCGTTTTGCCCACTTCGGAGTTCCCCACGTAATCTCGAAGGAAGGTCGCTAGTGAGCCTTCTTGGTTCGAACTCGGTTGATCCTGTGGGTGGGTAAAACAGGCAGCCGCCAAGAACACGCAGCAAGTCTCCAAAATCACAACACTGAACAATTTCCTGAGCATTCCGGCACCGATGACCAAAGGCTGATAGCTGAGAGCTGAAAGCGTTCTAAACTAACCAATCTACCCGCGCCTCAGGCCCAATAATTCCCGCCTTATGCCCCATATCAAGCAGCCGCACCACGGCCTCGCGCCCATCCGGACCGTAATCCAGCGTGCGCTCGTTCACATACATCCCAACAAACCGGTCCGCGGTCTGCGGATCAAGATCGCGAGCGAACTGCATGGCATAGGACAAAGCTTCTTCGCGGTGTTCCAGCGCATACTGAATGCTGTCGCGCAACGCGCCGTTGACCGCGGCAACCAGCTCCGGGCCCAGCGCGCGGCGAATGGCGTTGCCGCCCAAAGGCAGAGGCAGCCCCGTCATTTTCTGCCACCACCGGCCAAGGTCGACAACCCGGTGCAACCCGGCCTTGTCATAGGTCAACTGGCCTTCATGGATGATCAACCCAGCCTCATACTTGCCCTCAAGCACCTGCGGAATGATCTGGTCGAAGGGCACAACTTCCGTCTCTACGCCCGGAGCAAAAAGCTGCAAAGCCAGATAGGCAGTCGTAAGCGTCCCCGGAACCGCAATGCGCTTCTCCTTGATCTCACTCTGCGTAAACGGCCGCGGCGAAACCACCATCGGGCCATAACCCTCGCCCACGCTGCCGCCGCAAGACATGAGCGCGTACAAGTCCTGAATATAAGGATAGGCGTGAAACGAAATCGCCGTCACATCATAAACGCCCTCGCGCGCCTTCTGGTTCAGCGTCTCGATATCGCAAAGCGTGTGCGTGAATCGCAATCCCGCAACACGCACCTTATTAGTAGCCAGTCCGTAAAACATGAAGGCATCGTCAGAATCCGGACTGTGGGCGATGCTGATCTCGCGTACCCCAGAGGCCGCATCGGCGGAATGCTTCGCTTCTTGTTCGGAAATCACTGTCATTATTAAACTCCAAACCGCTCGCTGTCCTAACTCTTTACCGCTGCACCGGCAAACGGCGCTGCCAACGCGCCGCAATTCCGGCAGCCATCATCACCTTGATTACTTCAGCAAAAAGAAACCAGTAAAGTCCCCAACGGAACGCTTGCACCACGGAGTGCGTCAGCACGGCGAGCCAGCCCAAACCTCCAGCAAAAAGTACAACCTCGCCAAGAAACCCGCCCAGCGCGGCGCGCGCGAAACTCTTCCGTCCCTGCTCCATGACAAAACCCGCAAGCCACGCCACCAGCGGATAAGCCAACAGAAATCCGCCGGTCGGTCCGAGCAACTGCGCGATCCCTCCCGGTCCGGTCGGACTAAACACCGGCATGCCCATCGCGCCTTCCGCCAGATAAAGCGCCAGCGCCGCAAATCCGCGCCGGCCGCCCAGCAACAATCCGACCAACAGCACGCCGAAGTTTTGCACCGTCAGGGGCACCGGTGTACCCGGCAACGGAATGGTGATGTGCGCGCACACGGCCACCAGCAAGCTGCCGCCCACCACCAGAGCGACCTGCCGCGCGCCTTCAAAAATCCGTCCCTGCGATGCGCTTAAGGTTTGAATTGCCGGTTTCGCCATGGAAGGTCTCCGAATCTTCAACGGGAGCATCACTACTCAACGCGGCCCCGCTCATGCTCTGCTTCACCGGAACTTCCTTCGTGGGCAGCATGAGCGGCCTGCAAATGGCGCCGCAAGCGTACATACAACGCGATCGCAACGCACACCACAACCAGCGTACTCACACCCAGGATCAGGAACCACCAGATCATCCGCACAGCCGTCTAGGATAGCAGATGACCTGATGTCTCAGTGCGCGGAGATGCAAAAGTGAAGATGCTAGGTGAAAATGCTCATCTGGCGACAGCCGCCCTCGGCTGCCTGCCCTGAGCGAAGTCGAAGGGTCCGTCGAGCGCAACTCGACCGGTTCTTCGCCTGCGTCAAACTGTCTAGCTCGCCTTCCCCAGAGCCCTCTTCTCACGCATCGATTCGAGCCGCTTAAGCGTCAGCTTCAGCCGTTCACGCCCGAACTTGGACCCCGTGATCACCTTCTCGATGTTCTCGAACATGTGCTGGTCCCCCATCTTTTCGCGCAGCTCTTTGAGAAAGGGATGAACCTTGCCGAACACAAAAAACATCTCCCCACTCACCGCAGGCTGGATGAACAACTCCTCGCTCAGCGCGCCCTGCACCACGAAGGCAGCGGCCATGCTCCAGTATCCACTGACCTGGCGCAGCCAGTTATTTTCCTGTGAACCCATCGCCCCGGCAATTTTCATGAAATCGTCGGCGCTCTCCGGCCAAAAGCCGGTCATCCACCAGTTTCGCGCTTTGCGAATCTCCGCCTCGCGGCGCAGGTCGTAGAGTTGCATGATCAGTTGAGCATCCGTAGCGTTCGCTTTCTTCGACATGAATTACCTCCGTATGATTTGTTCACACCGGTTGACTTAGGCTTATGTGGGGACGGCCGCCCTCGGCCGTCCGTCGAGCGATGCTCGACCGCTTGCTACGCGCTCGTAGTCGCCGCCAGCTCAGGTGCCGGCCGTTCATACTCGCACTCTTTATTCGGGCACGCAATCACCGGCCCGTCTTTCAAATATTTCTGCACCAGATACTCGCTGCCGCAACTCGGACACTTCTCTGCAATCGGCTTGTGCGCCGAAGTGAACTTGCACTTGGGATAATTTCCGCACCCGTAGAAAGTATTGCCCTTCCGCGCCCGCTTCTCAACCAGATCGCCTTCTTTGCATTCCGGACATTTCACGCCAATAAAATTCTGCTTCACGTACTTGCACTCAGGATACCCGCTGCAAGCCGTGAACTCCCCATAGCGTCCATGCCTGATCATCATGTTCCGCCCGCACTTCGGGCAGGGTTCATCGAGCGGGATGTCCGGAACTTTCTTGCCCTGATCCAGCCTCCGCGTAGTCTTGCAGTCCGGATATCCCGTGCAAGCCATGAACTGCCCAAAGCGCCCACGCTTCAGCACCATCACCCGCCCGCAGTTTTCGCAGTATTCTTCCTGTGTAGTCTCCTGCACGTCAGCAGAATCAAGGTCAGGCAGGTTGATCGGATTTTCTTTGGTAAACGTACAAGTGTTCGGATCTTCTTTATCGTAGGTGCTGCACGCGTAGAACGACCCGTGCCGGCCCCACTTGATCACCAGCGGCGCCCCACAGCGCTCGCACTTCTCGTCTGTGGGCTTCTCCATCCGCTTGATGTTCTCCATATGCTTTTCGGCATACTTGAGATCCTTCGTAAACTTCTTGTAGAACTCGGCGAGCGTGTCCGTCCACTTCTCTTTGCCCTCTTCGATCTCGTCAAGCTTTTCTTCCAGGCCAGCGGTGTACGCTACATCGAAGATGTCGCGGAAGTTTTCAACCAGCAGGTCAGTAACTACCAACCCAATCTCGGTAGGAGTAAACTTCCCACCCAGCTTCTGTACGTACTGCCGTTCCTGGATCGTCGACAGAATCGCCGAATAGGTTGATGGACGCCCGATCCCGCGCTCTTCCAGCTCCTTCACCAAAGAAGCCTCGTTGTAGCGTGGCGGCGGCTCGGTGAAATGCTGCTCCGGCTTCAACTCCTTGAGCGTGAGCTTCTGCCCCGCTTCCAGCGCCGGCAGCTTGTGCTTCAGCTCTTCATCTTCCTCGTCCTTGCCTTCCTTCGACTCTTCGTAGACTCGCAGGAAGCCGTCAAACTTCAGCACCGATCCAGTCACCCGGAACCAGAATGTCTCGCTTTTACCCTTGGCATCGATGTCCACGGTGGTCTGGTCAAAAACCGCGGGCATAATCTGCGACGCCACAAACCGCTGCCAGATCAGCTTGTAAACCTTGAACTCATCTTCCTTTAAATACTGCTTAACCTGATCAGGATGCCGCATCGCCGAAGTCGGCCGGATCGCCTCGTGCGCCGCCTGCGCTTCCTTCTTCTCCTTATATGTATTCGGAGTCTCGGGCAGGTAGGCCGCGCCGTATTCCTTGCCCACATATTCCCGCACTTCCTGAATCGCCTCAGGCGCAACCCGCGTGGAATCGGTACGCATGTAGGTGATCAAACCAACCAGGCCTTCTTCGCCCAGTTCCACGCCTTCATACAGCCGCTGCGCAATCATCATCGTGCGCTTCACGCTAAAGCGCAGCTTGCGCGAGGAATCCTGCTGCAACTTGCTGGTGGTAAAAGGAGGCGCAGCATTGCGGCGGCGTTCCTTCTTATCAACCGACCGGACAACCCAGTCGGCTTGCTCCAGCGCCGCGCGGATCTTCTCCGCATCCTCGCCGTTCGTGACCTCAATCTTCTCTTCGCCCTTGCCGAGAAACCGCGCATCGAATGCCGGAGGCTTACTCGCCGCCAGGTGCGCGTCGATCGTCCAATATTCTTTTTTCTCGAACGCCTTGATCTCGCGTTCGCGCTCCACGATCAACCGCAGCGCAACAGTCTGCACACGTCCGGCAGAAAGCCCGCGGCGAACTTTATCCCATAGCAGCGGCGAAACCTGGTACCCGACCAACCGGTCAAGCACGCGCCGTGCCTGCTGCGCGTCCACCAGATTCTGGTCGATGGCGCGCGGATGCTCGAACGCGGCCTGCACCGCCCGCTTCGTAATTTCGTTAAAAGTGACGCGCTGAATGCGCGGCGGCGCATCGGCCTCGCCTTTCTTCTTTTTCGCTTTCTTCGCGTGGCCGTTGCGCGCCAGTTCCCCCGCCAGATGAGCCGCAATCGCCTCGCCCTCGCGATCCGGGTCAGGCGCCAGAAAGATCGCGTCCATCGGCCCCGCTAGCTTCTTCAGCTTCGCCAGAACCTTTTCTTTCCCAGGGATGACAACGTAGTCGGTCTCGAAGTCGTTGCTCGTATCCACGCCCAGCGTGCTCTTGGGCAGATCTTTCACGTGGCCAAGCGAGGCCTCGACCGTAAATCCCTTTCCCAGATATTTCTGGATGGTCTTCGCCTTAGCCGGCGATTCGACAATAACTAAACTCTTTATCAATGCACCCTCAGTTCTTGAGTTTTCGCTTTGAACCTAGCACGAATGGGACGAAAGCAACAAGTTACCGGGCGAAACCGTCGGCTGGTCAGCTTAGAAACTCTTCACAAAATTCTTCCCGGGCATCTGTCTGACTTTGCCCGTCAGCTCCAGTTCAAACAGCGCCGCGAAGATTTCCGAGGAGGACATCTCCGCTTCAAGGCGTTCTACGATTTCATCGATCTGCGTCGCCTCATCTGCTTTCAACAGGCTTAAGATTTTCTTCTCATGCGGCGGCAGCCCTTCGTCCGGGAATAGAGATGCCGACGAGCCTCTCCCGGATTCAAGCGAGGTCGCCGGAGTGAGCGCAAGTTTAACTTCCGCCGGCAGATCTTCCCAAACGTCTTCCCAAGTCGCAACCAACTTCGCGCCCTGCTTGATCAGCGTGTTCGGTCCCCACGAATTCTTGTTCGTAACATTGCCCGGCACGGCGAAAACGTCGCGGTTCTGCTCCAGCGCGCACCGCGCCGTAATGCGCGTTCCCGAATATTCCGCAGCCTCCACGACGAGCACCCCCACCGACATGCCACTCAAAATCCGGTTGCGGATGGGAAAATTCTGCGGGGCCGCAAAAGTTCCCAATCGAAACTCGGAAATAAGCGCACCGCCAAGCGCAAGAATCTGTTCCGACAATCGCGAATTTTCCTTGGGATAAATCACGTCCACGCCCGTTCCAAAGACCGCAACCGTCTTCCCCTTAGCCGAGATCGCCCCGCGATGGCTGGCCGTGTCGACCCCGCGCGCCATGCCGCTGATAATCACGAGTCCCTGCGCCGCCAGGTCGCACGCCAGCCGCTCCGCCATCCCCGAACCGTAAGGCGTAGGGTGTCGCGTGCCCACCATTGCGATGCCGGGCTGCGTCAACACTTCAGGATTGCCGCGAACATAAAGCACCAGCGGCGGATCGTAAATTTCCTTCAGCCGCGAGGGGTAACAAGGATCTTCAAGCGACACCACCGTCACTCCAGCAGCGGCAGCCCGAGCGATCTCCTCCCGCGCCAGTTCCGCCGACTTTCCCGTAGCGATCGACTGCGCCGAGACCGCCTGCATTCCCGTACTCTCCAGCTCCGTCAGCGATGCATGGAAAACTGCCTCGGCGCTGCCGAAATGTTCCACTAGCTTCCGCGCCTTCGTCGGCCCCAGACCCGGCGTAAGCGAGATGGCCAGCCACTCCAGAATGTGGGTAACCGATGGCGATGGGGCAACTGCGTTGGGCACATCTACTCCTAATCTCTCAGCCTCCAGATGGAGACTGGGCGGACTGTAACGACTCGCCGAAAGCAGTGTCAAGGGAACCCGTCACAAAAGCCCGTGGAAAAATGTCTGCTAAAATCAAAACAGGAATGAGACGTCTGCGCATCTCTGCGATTTCCTACCTCAACACCGCCCCCCTGATGTGGGATTTCGAACACGGCGAGTCTGGAAGCGAGTTCGAAATTTCCTACACTCTGCCGTCGGCCTGTGCCCGCGCTCTGGAAGCCGGAACCGCCGACATCGGCATCATCCCCGCCGCCGCCTACGCCCGGGTCCCCGGGCTGATGGTCCTGCCCGGCGTGGCGATTGCGTCGCGCCGCCCAGTGCGTTCCATACTGCTGGTCAGCCGAGTGCCGCTCGAAAAGATTCGCACCGTGGCTCTCGACACATCTTCCATGACCTCGGTCGCTCTGACAAAAGTCCTGTTTGAAAAATGGCTAGGCGGCGGCAGGACATTCATCTCGATGGAACCGGACATCGAAAAAATGTTAGCCCAACACGACGCCGGATTACTGATTGGAGATCCCGCTCTCCAAATCGACCGCTCCCGCTATCACACACTCGACCTAGCCGAGGAGTGGATTCGCCACACCGGCAAGCCCTTCGTCTTCGCCTTCTGGGCAGTTCGTCAGAACGCATTGCGTGAAGTCGCGCCATCGCAAGACCTGGCAGCAATATTCCAACAATCCCGCGACCACGGACTCGAACCTGCCAGCCTCGATCACAGCGCCAGCGAGTGGGCTCCACGTCTCGGTCTCGAAGAGGCCGCCATACGCTCCTACCTCACCGAAAATATTTATTACCACTTCGACGCTGCCTGCCTGGAGGGCCTGCAACTCTTCTATCGCTATGCGACCGAGATCGGAGCACTGCCCGCCGCGCCGGAGATGCGCTTCCTGCTTCCCGAGAACACGACCGCAAATGCCACAATCGCTTAGCGCAATCCCATCGCCCGCCCTGTAAACTCCTTCAAACGCGAATGCTCCTCCATCTACATCCGCTGCTTGCAGTTCCTCTCTGGCACCGACTCCGTCATCTAGGCGGTATCGGCCTAGTCCTGCTGGGACTCATAGACAATTCCGTGATCCCGGTGACCGGCAGCATGGATGTTCTCACCATCTGGCTGGCCGCCCGTCATCGCGAACCGTGGCTCTACTACGGCCTGATGGCGACGCTCGGCGCTGTGATCGGCGGCTACATTACTTATGGCCTCGCCCGCAAGGGCGGCAAAGAAATGATGGAGCGCAAGCTCTCGAAGAAAAAAGCCGCTCAGTTTTCCAAAACATTTGCACGCTGGGGATTCGCCTCGATCGTGATTCCCGCGTTGCTGCCGCCTCCGTTTCCGTTTCTCCCATTTCTATTGGCAGCGGGCGCCATGCAGTACTCGCGAAAGAAATTCCTCGCGGCCTTGGTGCTGGGCCGCGGGATTCGCTATTTCCTCGAGGCTTATTTCGGATTCCGCTACGGCAGACATATCCTGCGTTTCTTCTCGCAGTACTACAAACCAGCGCTCGCCGTTCTGATCGGCCTGGCCTTAATCGGCACGGTGTTATCAGTGATCCAGTACCTTCGGATGAAGAAGAAGTAGTCAGCGGAGCCGCGGGTGGAGCAGGCCTTCCAGGCCCGCGCCGGCTTCTGGATAGGGCAAAAGATCGGCTTCTGGATCGGGCTTTAGCCCCTGCGGCATCACACCATTTGGCCCAACGCCCCGACCTCCTTTAGAATTGAACTGCAAATGTCTCTGACCAAGCAACAAGCTCTGGAGATGTTCGAATCCGATGACCTGATCGGCATCGGCATGGAAGCCGACGCGGTGCGCCGCAGGCTTCATCCCGAGGGCACTGTCACCTACATCATCGACCGCAACATTAATTACACCAACTTCTGCACCGAATACTGCACCTTCTGCGCCTTTTATCGCCCGCTGAAAGGGCCCGCGGCGAAGGAAGGTTACATCCTCGAGTTCGACACCATCTACGAAAAGATTCGCGAGACCGTCGAACTCGGCGGCACCGGCGTGCTGATGCAGGGCGGTCTGCATCCCGACCTCAAGATCGACTGGCACGAGAAGATGCTGCGCGGAATCAAAGACCGTTTTCCGCAAGTTCATCTGCATTGCTACTCCGCGTCAGAGATCATCGCCATCGCCGAGTACAGCAACCTCAGCATTCGCGACACGATTCTCTGCCTGCGCGATGCCGGACTCGATTCCATCCCGGGCGGCGGCGCCGAAATTCTCGACGACGAAGTACGCTACAAAATCGCCCGCCTGAAGTGCCTGACCAACGACTGGATCAACGTTCACCGCACCGCCCACCAGATCGGCATGCGCACCACCGCAACCATGATGTTCGGCGTCGGCGAGAACTACGAAAACCGCGTCAACCACTTCCAGCACCTCTACGATTTGCAGGAAGAAACCGGCGGCTTCACCGCCTTCATCCCGTGGAGCTTTCAGCCCCACAACACCGCCCTAGGCGGCCGCCACTGGGACGAAGCCACCGCCGTCGAGTATCTGAAGACACTGGCCATCTCGCGCCTGTATCTCTCAAATTTCCTGAACGTGCAATCGAGCTGGGTAACGCAAGGCCTGAAAGTCTGCCAGATGGGCCTCCGCTTCGGCGGCAACGACGTAGGCTCGGTGATGCTCGAAGAAAATGTAGTGAGAGCCGCTGGCGTGACCAACTGCACGACTGAGGAAGAACTGCGCCGCATCATCCGCGACGCCGGCTTCCGCCCTGCGCAGCGCGATACGCTCTATCGACAGTACTTCCTGAACTGAAGCGATACGGCTCATGTAGAGACAGCCGCCTCGGCTGTCAGCGGAGCGAAGCGACGCCGTGTAGAACGGACTGCAGTCCAGGTTCTAGCAAATGAAGCTGGAAGTGGAGGCACCTCGGCCGGCGGTTAACTCGGATGAAGCGTTTCCGCAAAGACTGGGAGTCGTCGAGCACTATTAGGAAACAAACCTATTACGAGATCCTGTGCATTCCCGCTGGAGCAAGCATTGACCATATCAAGGCTTCCTACCGCCTTCTCACAAAGAAAACGCCATTTACAGAGGCTGCATAC
>JBAUYE010000083.1:0-9654 GCA_049584615.1 Candidatus Sulfotelmatobacter sp. | reverse complement strand
CCCAAATATGGCGAGGGAACGGTCTACCAGCGAGAAGGAGAAGGCGAAGAAGCCAAGATTACGGTACAATTCCCTCGCTTCGGATTGAAGAAACTGGTGGAGAAGTACGCGCAGTTGGAGCGCGCATGAGCTGGTTTATCCAGTTGCAGAGGAGTGCGATGCCTAAGGCGAGAAAGAAGAGAGGGACGCGCGGGAGGCTTATCAAGGGAATTGCAAAACTGCCCGCCAGCCTATTCGAGAATAGTTTCTTCACGCCTGTGCTCCAGACTCTGCTCAGCAAATCCCCTGGGATTTACGCTCTTTACAAAGGCGAGGATCTTTACTACGTCGGACTGAGCAACAACCTCAAGTCCAGAATTAAGCAGCACCTCAAGGATAAGCATTCTCGAAGGTGGGACACGTTTAAGATTTTCAAGATTAGGAGGGTGAATTACCTCAAGGACATGGAGACAGTTATCCTCCAGATTGCTCGTCCCGAGGGGAACAGGCAAACCGGCAAACTGCCGGCCAAACAACGGCACGCTCTAACGAAGCGCCTCAAGGCCGCGCTGAATAAAATGGAGACAGAGGCAGTACTAATCCGTAAGGCCTTGAAGTGAAATAAGAAACACGCTTGAGGTTGAATCGGTTCCATCACACTTCTTAAGGAGAAACTCAATAGCAATCATGGCAAATACAGCAACGCTGACCAAAGACGAACGCAAAAAAGCAAAACGCGCCGCGCGCAAGAAGACGAAGGCGGAAAAGCCGAAGAAGCCTCGCGATTACGCACGCGGATCGAAGAAGCGCAAGGTGAAGAAGTTGGCGCGCGGCCAGTCGAAGCGGTAGGCCGCACGCTCGCAATTACGGGCATGGGCCTGCGCCCATGCCCGACTCCCGCTGTGAGGAGACAACCACCTCTTGTCACCGTCATCTTCGGAACCAACCGGCACCGTGCCCACTGCGACCGTTCGAACCAGCGACAACCAGCTTTTGTGCTGCAAGTCGATCGACAAGCTGATCGAAGAATCCGAAGCCCCGGGGCAACGGCTGCAAAAAACCCTTGGGCCCTGGTCGCTGACTGCGCTAGGCATTGGCGCGATTATCGGCTCCGGAATTTTCATCCTTACCGGAACCGCGGCTGCCGGCGAATATTTTCAAGCCCCATCCATTCTGCATGCGCAGGCGCTCGACGTAATCATCAATCTACTGCGCACCGGCAGCACGGCAGGAGCGCTCATGCATGGCCGTCCGCCGGCCGGCCCATCGATTGCGATTTCGTTTTTCCTGGTCGCGATCGCCTGCAGTTTTGCCGGATTGTGCTACGCCGAACTGGCCTCGATGATTCCTATCGCGGGCAGCGCCTACACCTACTCCTACGCCACGCTCGGCGAAATTTTTGCCTGGATCATTGGCTGGGACCTCATCCTCGAATACGCTGTCTCGAACGTCGCCGTCGCGGTTGGCTTTGCCGGTTATACAAAAGCGCAACTGGCGGTGTTCGGCCTCAACTTGCCGGAAAAATTTGCCAGTCCGGTCTGGGCCGGCGGGCAGTGGACGGGCTCCTATTTCAATCTCCCCGGCTTCCTCATCGTTTTCCTTCTCACACTGCTGCTGGTGCGCGGAGTGAAGGAGTCGGCGGAGACCAATAACGTCATGGTGCTGGTCAAGATCGGTGCCATCGTGACCTTCCTGGTAGTCGGTGGAATGCTGGTGAAGCCCGCGAACTGGCATCCCTTCGCGCCTTCTGGCTTCGCCGGAATTGTTACCGGAGGGGCCATCGTTTTCTTTACCTACATCGGATTCGATTCGGTCTCGACGGCCGCCGAAGAATCGCGCAATCCGCAAAAAGATTTGCCTTTCGGCATCATCATGTCACTGGTGGTCTGCACCGTGCTCTATGTCGGTGTGGCCGTCGTCCTGCTCGGCATGATGAAGTACACAACTTTCGTGTCGGGTGAAGCCGCCGAAGCTCCCGTGGCCTACGCGATGAAGTATCTGGGTGTGCACCCGCTCTTCCGCTCGGTCATCGTGATCGGGGCGCTGACGGGGATGATCTCTTCGTTGCTCGTGTTTCAGTACGGGCAGGCGCGCATCTGGTACGCCATGTCGCGCGACGGCTTGCTGCCGAAGCTGTTCTCTGCGGTGCACCCGAGATTTAAGACGCCGCACATTTCCACCTGGATCGCCTGTTTCGCCGTAGGGATTCCAGCAGGCCTCGTGGACATTGGAGATGCCGCCGACCTCGCCAACATCGGGACGCTGTTTGCGTTCGTTCTGGTTTCGCTGGGAGTGATCATCCTGCGCCGCCGGCAGCCCGATCGCAAGCGCGCGTTCCGAGTGCCGTTTGTGCCGTGGTTCCCGCTGATCTCGATTGTTCTTTGCGGGGGCCTGATGATGGGGCTCACCGTGATCACGTGGCTGCGCTTCGTGATCTGGCTGGGCCTTGGGTTGCTCATCTACTGCTTCTATAGCCGGCACCGGAGTGAGTTCGCGAGGAAGTAGTGAACTCTTCCGGGTCTCGCAAATATTTAAACAAGACTCTACAATTAAGAAGTGACTTCTTCCGCACTCGACCGGCCGCCGAATAGTTTTTTGCGACTTCTGCCCAAGGCTGAGTTGCATCTGCATCTCGAGGGCGCGATCGAGCCGGCTACTCTGTTCGAGCTGCGGCAGCGTCACGGGGAACGCCCCACACGGGCCGAGATCGATGCGCTCTACCGTTACGAAGATTTCCCGGGTTTCCTCCTTTCATTCAAGAACATCACCGAGCACCTGCGAACTGCAGACGATTACGAACTGATCACTTACCGGCTGATGCAGCGGCTGAAAGAAGAAAACGTGTTGCACGCCGAAGTTTACGTTTCGGTCGGAGTCTGCCTCTGGCGCAAGCAGGATTTCGCCGCCATCTTCGAAGGTCTGGACCGCGGCCGTGCCCGGGGTGCGCGCGACTTCGGCGTCTCGCTGCTCTGGATCTTCGACGCGGTCCGGCAGTTCGGTGCGGAGGCGGCGCAGAAAGTCTTTGAGCTTGCCGTGCGCTACCACGACCGCGACGTCGTCGGCATCGGCATTGGGGGCGACGAGCAGAAAGCTCCGCCGGAGCTTTTCCGCGACGCCTACGCCTGGTCCGCTGACCACGGCTTGCGCCTAACCGCGCACGCGGGCGAAACTGGGCCGCCGGAATCCATTTGGGGTGCGCTCAACCTGCGGGTCGAACGCGTCGGGCATGGGCTTACTGCCTTCCATGATCCCGATCTCGTCGAAGAGCTTGCCCAGCGGCAGGTTCCGGTCGAGATTTGCCTCACCAGCAACTTTCGCACGGGTCTTTGCCCCAATCTGGCTGATCATCCGGTGAAGAATTATTTCGACCACGGCGTGATGATCACGCTCAACAGCGATGACCCGGCCATGTTTGGCACGACGCTGGCTCGCGAATACCAAGTCGCGCAGCAAACTTTCGGATTCACCGACGAGCATCTGCGCGAGTTGGCGCGCAATTCGTTTGAAGCGTCGTTCCTGCCCGCGGAAAAGAAGCTGGAGTTCCTGAATCTGTTCGACGCCGCTGCCGCGAGGTGACCATGGCGGTCAAGACCATCCTCCAACTCGGCGACCCGCGGCTGCGGGAAATCGCATTGCCGGTTGAGGATCCCTCTGCTCCCGCAGTCGCTGCGCTGGTCGACGACCTCGTCGACACGCTTGCATACTGGCGCGCCACTACCGGATACGGCCGAGGAATTGCCGCGCCTCAACTCGGAGTTTCTCTGCGCGTCATCTTTCTGCAATTGCCCGGCGAGAAGCCCTGGCCTCTCATCAACCCGGAAATCCTTGAACGCAGCGAGGAGAAAATAGTCATCTGGGACGCCTGCCTCAGCTTCCTCCCGATCTTCATGCAGGTCGAACGCCATCGCGAAATCACGGTCCGTTATCAGGATATGAACGGCGAATACCGCGAATTCCGCGCCGGGGACGACCGTAATCTTTCCGAACTGCTGCAGCACGAAATCGACCACCTGGATGGCATTCTGGCCGTCGACCGCATCGTCGACATCAAGACGCTTTGCAGCCGCGAAGAATTCGAAAAACGATATCGCCAGAGCAGCCCGTACGCGGTTGCTCCAGCTACAATCGAGAGCTGAATGATTCGCAGCTGAGAACTGCAACTGAATGCCTCTCCACATCGGCATTGTCGCTTGCAGCGCGGAAGGCGCCGCACTGTGTTACCGCACTATCTGCGTCGAGGGAGCAAGCTTGCTTGGCCCCTACGGCCATCCAGAAATCTCGATGCACGGCCACAACTTCGCTGACTATGTGAAGTGCATTGACGCCAACGACTGGGCCGGCGTGGCGGAACTGATGCTTTCGTCAGCGGAAAAGCTGGCAAAAACTGGGGCGGATTTTCTAATTGCTCCGGTCAACACCGTGCATCAGGCTTTCGATCTGGTCGAGCACCGTTCGCCGCGGCCCTGGCTGCACATTGCGGTCGAGGTCGCGAACGAAGCCAAACGTCACGGTCATAAGCGCCTGGTGATTCTGGGAACCCGCGCGCTGATGGAAGGCCCGGTCTACAGCGAAAAGTTGAAAGCTGCGGGCATCGAGCATCGCGTTCCTGGCCCGGAGCAACGCGAGCGCATTCATCGCATCATCTTCGACGAATTGGTGAGCGGCGTATTCTTGCCGCGAACGCAGGTTTATCTGACTGAAGTGATCCGCGGTCTTAAAGACGAAGGTTGCGACGCGGTAGTCCTTGGCTGCACGGAAATTCCATTGTTGATGACGCCGGAACAGTCTCCGTTACCCATGTTGGACTCGACGCGCCTGCTGGCGAGAGCCGCGCTGCGCAAAGCTGTGGAGGGCTGATCTTTCTACGTGTTGATCGTTCTATGTACGTTGGGCGCCGTTCGCCCCACTAATTTCGCCAAACGCTGTTGCCAGGCCTGCGCTTATCACACATCCATGATGTAATAAGAAGAGAAGTAATAAGAAAACTAGATCAACCTATGCCGTCTGCCCTAACAACCCTGCGACGCCAAGCCAAGGCGCTGCACCGCAATTTGCGTGGAGCCGCCATGGCTGCACGCGCTCTGGCTTCGACCGACCATCCTCTGCTGGCGCACATCATTCCCGTGCGGCGCTGCAATCTGGCGTGTACCTACTGTAACGAGTTCGACGACTTTTCGAAACCCGTTCCGACGGACGAAATGTTCCGCCGCATCGACAAGCTGGGAGCGCTGGGCACGGCGGTGGTCACGATTTCCGGCGGCGAGCCGCTGCTGCATCCGGAACTCGACGACGTCATTCGCCGCATTCGCGCGAACGGCATGATTGCCGGATTGATCACCAACGGATATTTTCTGGTGGCGGATCGCATTCAGCGGCTGAACCGCGCCGGACTCGAGTGGCTGCAGATCTCCATCGACAACGTGAACCCCGACGAAGTTTCGAAGAAAAGTCTCAAGGTGCTCGACAAGAAGCTGCAAGTGCTGGCCGAACATGCAGAGTTTCACGTGAACATCAATTCAGTCGTCGGCGGCGGCATTTCGAATCCGCAGGACGCGCTCACCATCGGTAAGCGCGCCGTCGCACTCGGTTTCAGTTCGACCATCGGTATCATTCACGATGGGAGTGGACAAGTGCAGCCTCTCAATGAAGAAGAGCGCGGCATCTACGACGAAATGAAGTCGTGGGAGAAGCGCAGCTTCACCCGCATCAACGCTTTCCAGGATAACATTGCGCAAGGCCTGCCGAACGAGTGGCGCTGCCGCGCGGGCGCGCGCTATCTCTACATTTGCGAAGATGGGCTGGTGCACTACTGCTCGCAGCAGCGCGGCTATCCCGGCGTGCCGCTCGCAACCTACACGCGCGACGACATGCGCCGCGAATATCTCACAGAAAAAGGCTGCGCTCCGCATTGCACGGTTTCGTGCGTGCATCAGGTGTCGATCTTCGACGGCTGGCGCGCGCCTCAGCATCCGGCGCAGAACGTGTCTTCACCAGACACGGGACTCGTCCAGATCGGGCAGTAGCGCGTCCCACAACTTTTACTTCCTGCAAGTTCTATTTCTTTGGCTGCGCACTCGGCGGCAAGATATTGTTCAAACGCAAATACATGGCTGCAGCGGCGTAATGGTCGGCCCATCCGCCGGCCAGGATCAGGTCGGCCAGGGCGCGCGGACCTTGTCGTCCGGGAAAGAGTTCAATGTTGTCGCCCAGCTTGGAGTCGTCCATTTTGCCGAGCGCATCGGCGCAAAAGTCGTACGAAGCTGTGGCTGCGGCGAGCAGCTTGTCCTTGGAATCGCTTTCCTTGGCTTCCTCGACTTTGGGTGCAGCGACGTCGGCTGCTTTGGCGCAAAGGCCGTTGTTGAAGCCCACGATGTGAACGACCAGGTGTGCGAAACTCATCTGATCGGGTGTGGGCTTGTAGCTGAATTTATCGGCGGGCATGGCGGTAATGGCGCCGAGGGTATTGTTCCGCGAGCGTGTCAGCAGCAGGCGCAGACCAGTTGTCACCGGATCCTTCACCGGTGCGGAAGCTTGTGGAGCCGTGGAGGGCGACGGCGCCATGGTTTGAGCTTGTAGAGAACCGAGACAGGCACATGCGAAGAGCGTGACCAGAACCAGTTTCATTTCAATGTCTCCTTAACGTTCTGTTAGACGTTCGAGCACCATCGATGTCACCCCACGCGACTAGCGGGCTGCAAAGGCCGAGACGCCGAGCTTCCAGAACAAATACCATCCTGCGACGATTGCAATTGCGGTGGAGCGTTTCACTTTGCTATTGCAGGAAAATCCGATCCCCATCAGCACAATACTCCAGAGGACAATGACATCAAGGCCGGAAGCCATGCCATAGAGGAATTTGCTGCCCGAACGATCCATGAAATACGCCGGGTTGGTGGCCACGGGGTTGTTCACGTTGAAGCCTTCGGGATCGACTCCGGCAAACATCGAGATCGTACCCAAAATCGAGCCGATGATGCCGGGCAGGCTGGCGTAGAAAATGATCGCGTATGCGGTCTTGAAAGAAATATCGGCGCCCGCGCCGAACTTGAAAGTTGCCCACAGCACCCCCGTGGTGATCGCAAGAATTAAAAGGATGGTCACGGGGATTCCATAGGACACGTAGCGAACCAAAGCGTCGGTAAAGCTAAGTTGTTTTGCCTGGTCCTCGGGCGAGAGCTTGTCGAACTGGTCGGCGCGCGAGGAATGCGCAATTTCATTCCTGTTGATCTGGTCAAAGCCGATCTGACGGTCCATCGAGTAGACAAAAAGCAGGGCAAAGATGGAGATCAGTAGCCACGGACCCCACCACGATGCGTTGCGCTTCAGGTCGGTAAAAGTTTTCGAGGGTGCGATGAAGGTGTTGAGGATGCGCGCGGCTTCGGAAAGTGAAGCGGATTCAGGCGCAGGCGTGGGTGTGGGTACAGGTGGGAGCGGGGCAGCAGCCATGGTCTAGCCTCCTGCTGAATGCCAAGGAATTCTATCCGGGAGCAGGCTGGGAGACAAGCGAGGGCGCGTTTAAGATTAAGCCATGCAGAATGTTACGCCGGTCGCAGTCGCCGCGCTGGCTCTCGAGTTAGCTCCGGCGGTTTTGTTCGGGTGTGCCGGGGAACGCGTGGCGCGTGCCGTCGGACGCTGGCCTGTCGCTGTCCGGCTAGTTTTTCCGGCGTTGCTGGTCGCACCCTATGCGATGGTTTCGATTTTCGGGCACATGTTCCGGTGGGGCTGGTTTGCGCTCTATGCGGCGCTACCCGTGGTGATTGCGTGGTTGCTGCTGCGGGCCGCGGCGGCGGACCCCGCAACCGCCGATAGAGAGCAGCGTGGTAACTGGCGAGACGCGCTTATCTTGCTCGTCCTGGGGCTGGCCGTCGACTTGCGCTGGTTTGACCGTGCCTGGCCGAGCGGACTGCGAGCTTTGAACGAATTGTTTCTGGTGGATGCGGGTTTGTACGGATTCCTCGCGATCCGGCAGCTCAACGGAACCGGCTTCGACTTCCATCTGAAATGGAGTGACTGGAAAACTGGCCTTCGGGAATTAGTCTTCTTCACTCCCTTCGTGCTGGCGCTGGGATTGGCGCTCGGGTTTATCCATCCGCATCGAAACCTGCCAGGAGTTGGCAGCGCCCTGCTGCGCTGGGTTGCGATATTTTTCTTTACTGCGGTGCCGGAAGAACTCTTCTTTCGCGCCTGGGTGCAGAACCTGCTGGAACGGCGCGTGGGACGGCGGTCCGCTCTGGTGATTGCGTCGGTGCTGTTCGGGCTCTCACATTTCAATAAACGATCCGCCCATTTCAATTGGCGCTATGTGTTGCTGGCGACGATCGCAGGAATTTTCTACGGGCGCGCGTGGCGGGAGAATCGGCGGGTGCCGGCGTCGACGATTACCCATGCCAGCGTGGATTGGTTGTGGGGGCTGTGGTTTTAGGGGCAACCTGGTGCGCTTCTCAAGTGTGTACGAGCCAAGCGGTCGTTAGGGCGGGGACATTGACTGCCCTAGTCCAGTTAACCCGAGCTTGCCTGGGCAATCGCGGTGCTCTTGACCATCAGTGTGCCCACAAACCGAGCCACAGCTTCGAGTTTTCCCAGATCTTCGGGGGTGAAGTCCGGTCCTGCGGCTTCCAGGCGTGGGGCCTTGCGCGAGATCTGAATCACGCCGATTACTTCTCCGCCCCTGTCGAGGACAGGAGCAGACATGAGTTTCTGGATGACTTGCTCGTCAAGTCCACTGGCACCCAATTTGACCAGTTCAAAAACACTGAAGTGTTTCACTTGCGCAAAGCCATTGAAAAGCTCCGCCTGGCGAGTGCGCGCCGTGCGGGCCGCTACCGCCGAACTTGAAATAGGGATCGCCCCCGCCGTTTTCAGCTCAGCCGGGTATATGAAGTTCAGCAGGCCTCCGGCAAGTTCCAGCAGCGCGACTTCCGTTTCTCGTACACGGAAGGTTTTGGCGATGCCGGCACAGATCGCCTCCGGGGTGCGATCCTCCGACTCCCAGCCCGCGTGCTGTTCGAGTTCTCCCATCTTTCAGAGCATGACTCAGACGAGGTTGAGCAGCAAGGTGACTAACGTGCCCCCAAATTTACGGAGTCGGCCGCCCGTCGCCGTACCGCAGGTAACCTGATCCGACGCGCAGGTGGTGATGAAGGGCGTCTGGTACGCAGATGGCGAAGCACAGGCCGAGCAGTCCCTGGGCCAGGCCGAGGGCCCAGAGGTTGTGGTAGCGGCGGAACAGCGCGCACGAGAGGATGCCCCACACCAGTGTGGCTGCGGTGAGCACGAGGTTGGGCAGGTGCGCCGCGGCGAAGAGCGTGCCGGCGAGAGTCACAGCAGCGGCTTCATTCGAGAGAAGACGGAGCAGGCGGTCCATGAAATAGTCCTGCAAAAGAAACTGCTGATAAATGGTCCAGAGCACGTAGCCGGAGACGTGGTCGAAATCGGATTTGTAGAGCGGATGGAGCGTGCCGACTCTGGCGGCGACGGACGTACTCAGGGCGGCAAGTGCTATAGCGGCGGGCAGGATCCAGAGTGACGGGATGAGGCCGCGGCGTCCCTGTCCGAGGTCATCACGAATTTGGCGGCGTGCAAGCACTACCTACATAGTGAACACCAGAGCGACGGGCGAGAGGAAGCGCTGCAGGTGTTCCGGGGTCCAGATGATGCCAACAACCATTCCATAGC
>JBAUYE010000082.1:0-4245 GCA_049584615.1 Candidatus Sulfotelmatobacter sp. | reverse complement strand
GAGGACAACCGCGCGCCGTAGGCACGCCTGAAACCAAGACCGGGAACGGCACGACCTCTAGTCGCAAAAGCGGGAGCGCGAGAACGAACCACGGCAGAAAAAAAGGGGCAGGCGTAAGGGTCAAATGCAGCCAACGGCGAGCGCTAACCCATGCCTGCCCAAAAAGAGGCCGTCCCCCTCACACTGGATCTAGCCCCTTTGAAGTAGCCTGATAATACCGTTCCCGAAATGGCAAAGCTGTCCAAAATTGCTCACGTCGGCCCGAAAAAAAGAGACCGGGAAGGGCAAACTTCCAGTCGTGCCGCAAAAGCTCTAGGAGCAGGGAACTGGGGGCTTCAGCCCCTGGGGCGGATGTGGGGACAGCCGTCCTCGGCTGTCCACCGGGCAAAGCCCGGTGCCGTTGGTGTTGGTGTTGTCCATGTGGGACGGTCACTCCTGCCCGTCGCCTTTGACTTTGCTTTGTCATCTTGAGGAAGCGGACTCGCACGCGAAGCGCGCGACTCCCGACGAAGAGCCTGCCCTGAGCGAACCCGAAGGAAACCTGCTGTTGACCCTCTTCCCGAACCCAACAATCCCTGTCATCCTGAGCGAAGCATGACGCCCACGAAGTGAACGTCATGCGCAGTCGAAGGACCCCATACCCGCTGCAAGCATCACCAGCCCCGCAAGGAATCTCCACCACCGGCCCGTGTGGGACGAACACTCCCGTCCGTCGCCTTTGACGGTGGTTTTGATCTTGCCTTTGACCTTGAACTGAGGAGCCCTCCACCGCCGCAAGCACAACCGCGGAAGAGTGGCGACTAAGCGCCGCGTAAAGCCCCGGCGTGGAGCACCGCTTCGAGCGCCGCGAAACACCCACTCCCCCAACGCCGGGCGACTCTGCAAATACGACCCTGTGTTTTGGACGGGGAATGCGGCGAGTGTATAGTTTCCGCCATGAAATACTTGGCGCTCGCTGTGCTCTTCGTCGCCATGCAGGCAAGCCCGCCGACGCCCCGAAAAGCAGCCGATAGCTCCACTGCCGCAAGCGGCAGCGCCAAGCAACGAACCAGCCCCGATAGGACAGCAACCGCCGAACCGCAAGCCCCGGTCAATGCAAGCCCAGCCGTAACTCGTGACGCCGCCGGAAATCAACAAGGCACAAGCAGTGATCAGCATTCCGTAAGCGTCACCAAACTTCCCACCGTGTCGGTGGAGCCCGATTGGGGGATGTGGCTGTTCAGTTTCCTCCTCGTGGTGGTTGGGGCGATACAGGCCGGAATCCTCTATCGCACATGGGGGCAAATTGAACGCCAAGCCGGAACGATGGAGAGGCAACTGACAACGATGCAAGGCCAGCTCGAAGCCATGAAAAGCGCTGGAGCACAGACCGATGAACTTATCCGCCACGCCGCCGCTCAGCTAGCGGAGCTTAACACCTCCGCTACTGCAGCAAAGAGGAGCGCTGAATTTGCAGAACTGGCTGTGAAGGTATCCGAGTGCGCTGACGTCTTGCTGCTCGGCGTCAGTATAAAGTTCGCCACCAGTCAACGATTGGACGGTAACTCCAATGTAGTATTTACATTTAAGAATTTCGGGCGCACGCGCGCGAACAATACTAAGTTCTCGATCTCGTTGATTCTTCCAGAAGTCCCGCACAATGACGTCGTCCCCATAAACGTAGCCATAGTCATCGGCGCCAGCGATACGCAAGTTATCGGATGCGAGAGATTTAGGGAGTGGCTCGCGCAAGAAACGTTCGACAAGTTCCTGAGAGGTGAAAGCGTACTTCGCTTCTCCGCCGGGGTGACCTATGAAGACGTGTTCGGCCAGCCTCATGCGGCTCCTTTCGCCGGGTTCTTCGATTTTCACTCCCAGACCTTCAGGGTTGAGGAAAATGAGGCAGGTTGAGGCCAAGGACCGGCCCAGCGCACAAATCCCGTGCCCAGATCTGGGCACCCTATTTCTCGCGCTCTTTGCGGGAAGCGGTGAAGGAACCACCACACCCAACCTACTCTCCAACCGCTTTCTTCACATCCTCAAACTGATTAATCTCTATCGTCCCTTCTGGGAACCGCGCCGTGATCTTCAGTTCTCCACCCATTGCTTTCACAAAGCTCTGCAGCGTGCTCACGTACATGTCCGTGCGGCGTTCGAGCTTCGACACCGCGGCCTGATTCACTCCCAGGATTTTTGCCAGATGCACCTGCGTCATCTCCCGCGCCTCGCGAAGTTCGTCCAGCGCCATCTCCGCAATCATCTTTTGGGTTTTGGCATCGGACCTGGCTCGCGATTCCGGTGACATCTTTGCTTCCAGTTCACGAAAATTCCTGGCCATTCTTGTTCCCCCTATCGATTTTCTTCCGCAATCCCTTTCAAGTGCTCGGCATAAATCCTGTCAGCCAGCGGTACAAATTCCTCATACCAGCGACTGTTTCCAGTCTTGTCGCCGCCGATCAGCAAAATGGCCACCCGCCTCGGATCGAACGCAAACAACGTACGATAAGGCCGTCCCGCATGTTGCGTTCGCAATTCCTTCATATTCGAATGTCGCGACCCCGCTACAGAATCCACATGCGGACGCCCTAGACTCGGCCCGCGCTGCCGCAAAATGTTGACGCTGGCTCGAACATCTTCCTGTTCCTCTAAGCTCATCGACTCCCACCAGACTCCGAATTCATCGGTGAATTCGACAAGCCATTCCACCTATAGAATATAACTCAGAAGGAATATCCATTCAATCGAAAATGTGTGCCGCGCTTCGTTGCTTACCTGCGATTCGTTGGCAAGCCCCGTTTCCTTTCAACAACTTACCCCCCGCCCAATCCCCCAATCAACCGCTAAACCCCATTTTTCCCCCGTTCGTTGAGATAAAGATGCGTAACTCCTTCCCCTCCAATAGCATCACACCAGACCAATACCCAGGGAAAAGTGTAAGAACCAGGTTCAATTCCCGGGGAGAACCATAAGCAGTCAGGTCTGCAGTACAGGTTTTGGTGTACCGGTTTTGTGGGTAAGGATTAAAGGCGAAGCCAAGGCAAGTGTCTGCCCGAGTTTTCCCAAGACCGAACCCAAAACCAAAAAAAGCTAGAAGCTAAAAGCTTAGGAGCTAGAAGCTAACATGCGCAAGCCGATCAAGTACGTAGAAAAAGCAGTAACCGTCGCCGCCAAAGGCGCTTGGGTAGTCTTCGACCGGATGAATCGCATCAAGCCCAACCCATCGCCCACCCCGAAATGGTCCGACAAGCCTCTGCTCAAGTCCTACGAGAAGTCGAAGCCGCCCCTCGGCTGGCCCCGCTCCACCGATTCGCTGTGCCCGAAGTGTGTCCCGGAAATCCGCCAGCAGATTCTCGACGGCAAACTGCCACACGAAGTTCTGATGAACGAAAAAGTCGGCGAGATCAAAGCCACCATCATCGAACGCGATGGCAAGATCCTGATGGTGAAGGATTGCCCGAAGCACGGCCACTTCGAAGACGTGATGTCGATCGACACCGAATTCTCCAAGCACCTCGAAGATGTTTTCCCCGGCCGCGACATCGCTGCGCACAACGACGAAAAACTCCACCATCACGGGTCGTCGACCGTGAAGTATGGACGCGGCTCGGTGCTGACCATCGATCTGACCAACCGCTGCAACATGATGTGCGATCCCTGCTTCATGGACGCGAACCAGGTAGGCTTCGTCCACGAACTCACGTGGGAAGAAATCAAGACCATGCTCGACAACGCCATCACCATCAAGCCCCGCCGGCAGATGAGCGTGCAGTTCTCCGGCGGCGAGCCCACGTTGAGCCCGTACTTCCTCGACGCAGTGCGCTACGCCAGAAAAGTCGGATACAACTCCGTGCAAGCAGCAACCAACGGAATCGAATTCGCAAAAAGTTTTGAATTCGCCCAGCAGGCAGTAGAAGCAGGAATGCGCTACGCCTACCTGCAATTCGACGGAATCGGCAACGCCGCCAACGCTCACCGCATGGTAGGCAACCTCTTCGACGTGAAGTTGAAGGCGATCGAAAACCTCCACAAAGCCGGAGTAGAAATCGTCCCGGTAGTAACAATCGTAAACGGCATCAACAACGAACAGGTGGGAAGAATAATCAAGTTCGCGTTAGACAATCCAAAGACAATCAGCTTCCTAAGCTTCCAACCAGTAAGCTTCACCGGCCGCGACGAAGCCGTAACCGACGACCGCCGCCAAGCCCAGCGCTACACCCTATCTCACCTGGCCCACGACGTAAAAAACCAAACCGGCTTAGGCGAACC
>JBAUYE010000081.1:0-8552 GCA_049584615.1 Candidatus Sulfotelmatobacter sp. | reverse complement strand
TTCACGTGGCCGGCGCTGATCAGCTCCTCGGCCTTGCGCCGGGACGCAATGCCGGCAGCAGCAATAATTTTTTGCAGTCGTTCAGCAGGCATGTATGAGGAACTATTCTTTCTGAGCGGCGGACTCTGCAATCTCTTCCGCCGGAGGAGAATCCGTCTCTTGCGCTTCCGTCGCGTCTTCCGCCGGAATCAGCTCTCCCTGAAATGATTCCGCGACGAGCTTCTCGAACTCTTCCATGCTCGGCAGTTCGTTGACGTCCTTCAATCCAAAGCGCATCAGGAACTCTTTGGTCGTCTTGTAGAGAATGGGACGCCCAATCACTTGCTTGCGGCCCGCAGTCGTGATCAGTTTGCGGTCG
Source organism: Candidatus Sulfotelmatobacter sp. (assembly GCA_049584615.1). Lineage (GTDB taxonomy): Bacteria > Acidobacteriota > Terriglobia > Terriglobales > Acidobacteriaceae > Sulfotelmatobacter. The sequence continues at coordinate 8,194 of JBAUYE010000081.1, read as the reverse complement.
AGCAGGGTAGCAATCACTCCGCCCGAATCCACGCCGCGAATTTCGTTAATCTCCGGAACCGTGGCCGGCTGCTTATAAGCGATCACAGCCAGCGTTTCCAGCGCCGGCAGCGACAGCCGCACCGGAGGCTTCAAGCTCTTGGCGAAGCTGCGCACCATCTCGTGCTGCTCGGGCTTGGTCGACATGCGATAGCCGCCCGCCACCTGGCGAATCTCGATGCCGTGGCCGGGACCGCCGTAGTCGGCAACCAGTTCTTCCAGAGCCGCCCGCACGCGTGACTTCACTTCGGCATCGTCCGCCGCGCCTTCGGCGATCGCCGATTCTTTGACGAGCTGGACTATCTGCTCGACCGTGATCGGCGTCTCCGCCGCATAAATAATGGCTTCGAGTTGAGGTTTCAAAACCATAAGTCAGTTGTCAGTTCATCTCCAATCATCGCGCACCGCGGCTTGCTCGTTCATTATCGCCTCAAACCCAACATGTTTGCGCACTGCGATCTCGCCGAACATCTGATCCTGCCGTACCTGAATCGCCTGCAGCCGCACCATCTCCAGCAACGCCAGAAACATGCACACCAGCGCCTGCCGGGAAGGCACGCGCATCAAAAGTTGCTTCAGCCGGATCGGCCGCGATTCCAGCTCCAGCCGCCTCCGCAGACAGTCAATCATCTGCCCTACGGTAACGGTTTCCTCGTCCACGTTGATCACCGGCCGGGTGCGCACCCGCTCGAGGATCTGCTGGAAGGTCTTGACCAGATCGATCACGTCCGCAGCCATCTCGGGCTCCGTGCCTTCTGCGTCGACGAACTCTTTCAGCGACGGATTGCTGAGCACAGCATCTTCAATCTGCTGTTTCTGCAAAAGCATCTGCGCCGCAGATTTGAACTTTTCGTGCTCCAGCAGCCGGTTCACCAGTTCGGTGCGCGGATCTTCCAGCTCTTCCGCCTTTGCCGATGGATCCCGCGGCAACAGCATCTTCGACTTGATGTGAATCAGCACCGCTGCCATATAAATAAAATCGGCCGCCACATTCACGTCCAGCTCGCGAATCTTTTCCACGTAAGCCAGGTACTGCGCCGTAATGCGGGCAATGGGAATGTCGTAGATGTCGATATCTTGCTTGCGAATCAGATCGAGCAGCAAATCCAGCGGTCCTTCGTAAACATCGCTCACCGAGACCGCAAACGGAGAATCGCTTTCTTCTTTATTCGCCGCTCGCGAATCTGATTGTTTGATCGAGGCCGAGCGCGGATCAGCAACGAGCACATGCGAGACGGAATCCGGCGCGTTGTCCCCGGACGTAATAATTCCGTGCTCCACTCTGCTTTCCATCTTTACCCGCCTAAATCCTACTTGGCATCATCCGCCGCCGGCGGCTCATACGCAAGTGACATTCCCATGGCGCCGCGCACCCCATCCATGGTCTCAGCCGCGACCTTGCGCGCCCGTTCGCTGCCTGCCTCCAGAATATCCCAAGCCAGCCGCGGATTCTCCTCAAATTTCTTGCGCCGCTCCTGCATGGGATTCAGCAGTCGCACCAGCCCATCCGCTGCCCAGCTCTTGCATTCGATGCAACCAATGCCCGCGGAACGGCAGCCGGCGTACACCTTGTCCATGGTTGCACGGTCGCTGAAAATCTTGTGCAGATCGCCCACCGGGCACACATCGGGATTTCCCGGATCGGAGCGTCTAACGCGCGCCGGATCGGTCACCATGGTCTTCAGTTTCTGCCTCACCACGGGCTCAGGGTCGGTGAGCAGGATGGTGTTGCCATACGACTTCGACATCTTGCGTCCGTCAGTGCCCGGCAGCTTGGGCGCGGGCGTGAGCAAAGACTGCGGCTCGGGGAAAACAGCTCCGCACTGTCCGTAAAATCCGTTAAAACGCCGCGCAATCCCCCGCGTGAGTTCCACATGCGCAACTTGATCTTCGCCGACGGGAACAACATCCGCCTTGTACATCAAAATATCCGCCGCCTGCAGCACGGGATAGCCCAGAAACCCATACGTCCCCAGGTCTTTGTCCCGAATGTTTTCCCGCTGCTCTTTGTAAGTGGGAACCCGCTCTAGCCAGCCCAACGGGGTAATCATCGAAAGCAGCAAGTGCAGCTCAGCGTGCGCCGGCACGTGCGACTGAATGAACAGCACGGACTTTTCCGGGTCGAGTCCAGCCGCCAGCCAGTCCAGCGCCACTTCCAGCGAATTTTCCTTTACGCGGGAGGTGTCAGCGTAGTCGGTCGTAAGCGCGTGCCAGTCGACCACGCAGAAAAAGCATTGATACTGGTCCTGCATGCGTACCCAGTTCTCAAGCGCCCCCACATAATTTCCTAGGTGCAGTTTGCCCGTCGGGCGCATGCCGCTGAGCACGCGCTTCCGCAAGTTGGTCGAAGGTGTCATCAGTTTTTCAACGAGTCGCAGAAGTAGAAATAAAGAGGCACAACGGCGCCACAACGGCGAAATTCACAGCTTGCAGCATCATGCGAGGGTACATCGATACTATCACGCAGCCCGCGGATTTCGGAGTGAAAGCAGAACTCCCGCTCTCGCGATGCTTTATAATTCGCGCTCTACTCCGAGTCGCCGGAATCGAATTCGTCGGAATGTCAAATCTAGCCCGCAAACTCCGCCTCACCGACTACTTCACACTGGCCTGGGGCACGATGGTCGGTGTCGGCTGGCTGGTGATTATGGACGACTGGCTTCTGCGCGGCGGCTCGCTCGGCGCAGTGCTGGGCTTCGCCATCGGCGGCGCGCTGCTGTTCCCCATCGGCTGGGTTTATGGCCGGCTGGTGGCCGCCATGCCCGATGCCGCAGGCGAAATCGCCTACACCGCGGCAGCTTTTTCCCGCCCTGTCAGCTTCTCCACCGGATGGATGATGATGCTCGCCTACTTCATCGTCTGCCCGTGGGAAGCCGTGGCGGTCGGCCGCATCGCCGGCTACATTATTCCGTCCCTCGATTCGATCGAGATCTACCGCGTCGCCGGACGTCCGGTTTATCTCCCGCACCTAGTCGTCGGTCTCGGCCTCACGGCGCTGCTCACCACGCTGAACTATCGCGGCATCCGCCTCAGTGCGACCTTCCAGAACTGGACCTCCTTCGGCACCCTCGCCTTGTTTATCGTTTTTGTCGCGATCGGCGCAAGCCAGGGTTCGCTGCACCACCTGCCTCCACTCTTCACTCACACGCCGCTGGTTTCCGTCCTGCTGGTGTTGCAGATCGTGCCGTATTTCATGACCGGATTCGAATCCGTGAGCAAGGCCGCAGAAGAATCCACTCCCGAATTTCGCGAGCAGGGATTTCTCCAGGCCATCTGGATGGCAATTCTTGTCGGCATTCTTTTCTACACAGTCATCATTGCCGCAGTAGCGTTCGTCGCTCCATGGCACGAACTGACCTACGACAAGTTCATGACCGCCGTAGCTTTCCAACGCGCCGTGGGCTCACGCTGGATCGTCAACATAATCCTGGCAGCAGCGCTCCTCTCCCTGTTCAAGTGCTTCAATGGAAATTTCATAGCCGCCAGCCGCCTGTTGTTTGCGCTAGGACGCCGTGGCCTCGTCGATCCCCGAGCCGGCCAGATCCATCCCGAACATCAAACACCGTCAATCGCGGTTCTCTGCATCGGGGTCGTCACCGCCGCATGTATGCTCCTGGGAGATGCAATTCTTGTGCCTATCACCGAGGTCGGCTCAGTCGCATGCGCCATCGGATGGGCCGCCACTTGTGCTGCCTATCTCTCCATGGGGCGCTCAGGAAAACTGCCCGGCCACTCGCCGGTCGAATGGGCGGTCGCCGGTTTTGGATTACTCGTAGCCATCGCGATGATGCTGATGAAGATCGTTCCGGCCATCCCCGGCCATTTCACCGTGTACGAATGGCTGGCGCTGGGAATCTGGATTCTTCTCGGTGCGATCGCAAGGCGTCGCGCGCACTCAGCTTCGTAGAACCGGTTCGTAGAAAAGGAAAACCGATGAAGCTTCATATCGCGAATCTCATAGCCGTGATCGCTCTATCGCTCGCCGCATCGCACTCGTTGCCCGCGCAATCGCCAACCGCTTTCGACCTGGTCATCACCAACGGCCACATTATCGACGGCACCGGTTCACCGTGGTATTCCGGTGACGTCGGCATCCGCGACGGAAAAGTCGCCGCCATCGGCAACCTCGCAACCGCGCCCAGCAAGCGCACCATCGATGCTGCCGGCAAAGTTGTCGCTCCCGGTTTTATCGACATGCTCGGCCAGTCCGAACTCTCCATTCTCGTTGAACCGCGCCTGCCTTCGAAAATCTATCAAGGCATCACGACGGAAATTACAGGCGAAGGCGGCTCCATCGCTCCGCTTAACGACGCCATCATTCAACTCGATCGAGCCGGCTACGAGCATTACAAAATCACTCCCGACTGGCGAACCTTCCGCCATTATTTCGCGCGTCTCGAAAAACAGGGCATGGGAATCAATTTGGCAAGCTACGTTGGCGCCACGCAGGTTCGCCGCATGGTGCTCGGCGACGATGACAAACAACCCACGCCCGAACAACTCGAGCAAATGAAGGCGCTGGTGCGCCAAGCCATGAAAGACGGCGCGGTCGGCGTTTCCACCGCGCTCGAATACGCTCCCGCCCCTTATGCGAAGACTGAGGAACTGATCGCGCTCGCCGCCGAAGGCCGCAAATTCGGCGGGATCTACTCCACGCACATGCGCAACGAAAGCGATTCGGTGCTCGAATCCATCGACGAAGCCCTGCGCATTGGCCGCGAAGCGCATGTGCCCGTGGAGATCTGGCACATAAAAGTCGCCGGCAAAAACAATTGGGGACGCATGCCAGAAGTTGTCGCCAAGATCAACGCCGCTCGCGCCGCCGGCGCTGACGTTACAGCGGACACTTACGCATACACCGCCTGGTTCAACTCGTTTTCGGCGTTCATTCCCGCGTGGGCGCATGACGGCGGTGACGCAAAAATGGTCGAGCGCCTGAAGGAGTCCGCCACTCGCGAACGCATCCGCAAAGACATGCTCACATCTTCCAAAGACTGGGATAACGAATGGCAGGAAATTCCCGGACCCGATGCCATCATGATCGGCGTAGTCCAGAACCCCAAGCTTCTTCCTCTTCAAGGCAAGCGCCTCTCCGAGATTGCGAAACTCTGGAACAAGGATCCGATGGATGCCCTGTTCGATTTCCTCATCGAAGATCCCGATTCCGACGTAGCCGTCTTCGGCATGTCGCAGCCCGACGTCACGCTCGCGCTGCAGCAGCCCTGGGTCGCCATCGACAACGATTCATCCGGAACTTCGCCGGAAGGCATTCTGGGCCAGGAGCATCCACATCCTCGCGCCTACGGAACGTTTCCGCGCATTTTGCGCAAGTACGTTCGCGAAGAAAAAGCCTTGACGCTCGAAGACGCCATCCGCAAATTCTCCGCCTTGCCGGCTCAGCGCATGCGCCTTACCGATCGCGGTGTCCTCAAAGCTGGCATGTGGGCCGACGTTGTCATCTTCGATCCGGCGACCGTGCGCGATCTCGCTACGTTCGACAATCCAAACCAGCTTTCCGAAGGGATGGAGTATGTTCTCGTGAACGGCGTGCCCGTCATTGACCAGGGGAAAATGACAGGAGCGTTGCCGGGGAAAGTTCTGCGCGGCGCAGGGTACGTGCCATAACCCCGGCGGAGCAAGGCCTTCCGGGCCTGCGCTAAAGACAGCCAACCTTGGATTGGGACTGCGGTCCCTGAGGTACGACGTGGGGCTGCTTACGGTTTCAGCCGCGCCTGTGTCACGGGGCTGGTCAGTGCGACCTTCGGTTCCGCTACAGTGCCCGAGATGCTATAAACGAGCGAACTTGCTGGTTTCGAATCAGGGTCTCGCGCCAGCTTCAGGTCCAACATTTGCCCCAATGAAGCGGTGCCACCCAGCTCATAAACGCCAGGAGCAGAAACCAACTTGCCCTTCTCGATCTCGATTTGTCCGTCCCGCAGCCGTGCACGCCCCTGCCAGCGCGTCACACGCAGAGGCCCGTCGTCAGTCGCCAGAGAGATGTGCGACAAAACGCCGTCCTGCACATCGAACTGCAGCCCGCCCTCGGCCGACTCCCAGAATGCAGCCGAATCTCTCCCCGACGCCGTCAGCTGATAAGTCCCCCCGGCAGTTCCCGAAATCCACGGGTCATGCATCGCATCCGACATCTTCCCCAGCGAAATCCCGGAGAGAGTTCCGCTGCCGGTGTAGACCGGAGACCCAGCCGTAAAATCCACTTGCCAATCGCCACGATGCTTGCCTCCCAGCAGGTCGGCGCGCAAGTCCGAAACCTTTAGCCTCCCGTGTTCCAAGCTGAGGGAAGCGGAAACCCGGCCGGCAACCAGGTTGTGAATCCGTAAATGCCCGACGCTTACCTTCCCCGATGCCCGCAGGTTTTCTAGAAACGTCGGTGTCTTGGGTTCCTCTGGCGTGAGCATCTGGTACCACCGGCGCTGGTTTGGTTGCGAACCAAACCACTTCGACAGTTCGCTCAGCCCAGTCTCTTCGCTATTCAAATTGAAGCGGACCAGGCACGCGCCGGGCATTCCGCAACCGCGCGGCAAAGCTACAGACCCCGTCCAGTGCGTATCTCCAGCCTGCGCGATCAACTTATCCACGCGCGTTTCATCGGGCAAAAGCTGCAGGTTTGCCGATGAGATTTCAACTGGTCCATTTAGTCCTCGCACCGCGGCGCGCACGTTGTGCAGTTGCGCCGTCCCGGTCACCAGCGGCAACGAAAAGCCGGAGGAACTCCCAGAAATGTTTTCCGCCCACGATCCGGCAATCTGCAGCTTCATCTCAGCCGCGCCCTCCAGGCTGGCGTTCACCGCCGGCAAACCCAACAGGCTGGCGAGGCGTAAAGTGCGCGATACGTCTCCATCTCCGCGGATCACCAAACCATAACCCGATCGCGCCACCCAGCCAACTGCTTGCGCTGGCAAGGGACGTCCCAGCGCGACCGGGAAAGGCCCGAACGCAACGTGCAACTCATCGGGAGCCGGCAAACCATCAACCTCCAACAGGCGAGCTGGCTTACCCGGCGTAGCGGCATGAGCCATCGCCTGCTCCGAGCTCAGCACAAACGGTATGCTCGCCGCAGCGAATTCCACTTTGGTGATCGCTGATCGTAAACGAAGGTTGGTAATCTCGCCCCGGCCCTGAAACTCTGGTCCCTTTGGCGATCCTCCTTCTTCCTTCACCGTGAAATTGCCCTCTACATTTCCTGCAGACACCAGATCCGGCGGCAAGTTCTTTTTTGCGCGGCGAGCGAGTTGCGCCACCGCGCTCATGGGAACACTTTCGAGCTTCATGGCCACATCGACGCGATGCACTCCCGGCATCCCGGCGTCCCCGTGCAGCGTGATCGTGCGATCGCCCACCGGCGCGTTGCAGGAAATGTCATGCAGCATCGCTTCCACTGAGCTGTAGCGGCCGTCGCAGTGCGCCGCCACACGCAGTCCCTCGCTGCTAGAAATGTCGTAGCGGCGGAAATCTTGTATTGACCCATCAAGTACAACCCGCATCGCCGCCGGGATGCCGCTCAAAGTCGCATCTAACCTGACTTCTCCCCGCCAGCCCTTATCCTTTCCTGACACCAGCTTTGTGAGCTGCCCCAACTGCGCGCGGTCCCACTCCAGGCTGAACTGCAGGGGAGTTTCACGCAGGCTTCCGGCCCGCCGCCATGTTCCGCTCATCCGCAACAGGCCGGCGTCATTCAAACTCATATCGGTGCGGAGCGGTTCTGCTTTCAGCCGCGCTCCCCAGGTATCCTCTGATTCCTGCCATAAGGCAAAGTCCGCATTGAGCAGCGCGTATGGCTTCTTTTCCTGCCCTGCCTTGAAATTGATGCGCCCCGAACTCGCTTCAATGTAGGGAAAGCCGGGGCGCGCTTCCATCTTCGATTTTGCCGTCGGCGCCAGCGGCGTGCGCTCCGTGCGTTCCAGCAGCGTTTGCCAATTCCAACGGCCGTCCACCAAGCGCACCAGATTCAGGCTAGGCTCCGTTAGTTCCAGCCGGGAGATGTCCAAACGTCCACGCAGCAGCGAGGTCAGCCGCACCACAGCCGTCACTTCAGGAGCGCGCAGCATGGGCTCTGCGCCAAACGCCGGGTCTTCATAGATGACCAGGTTTTCCAGGTCAAATCCGGGCTGCGGCAGGAATCGAAGGTGGACCGCGCC
>JBAUYE010000080.1:0-12634 GCA_049584615.1 Candidatus Sulfotelmatobacter sp. | reverse complement strand
AGTCGCCATTGCCGAATGCACCCGCCGCCTCCGACTGCGCCGCCTTGAACAACCCCGGCAACTCCTCCTCGTTGCGCACAATGCGCATGCCGCGTCCGCCGCCGCCCGCCGAGGCCTTCAGGATCACGGGAAAGCCCACCTGGCGCGCCCACTCCACTGCCTCGCCTTCCGACGCAATGATTCCATCCGAACCCGGCAGAATGGGCACACCCGCCTGTTTCATCGCGTCCCGCGCTTTTTCCTTGTCCCCCATCAGCCGCATTACCCCGGGCTGCGGTCCAATGAACTTGATCCCGCTGGTCTCGCACACCTCGGCGAAGTTGGCGTTCTCCGCCAGCAATCCGTATCCAGGATGAATCGCGTCCACGTTGGCGATCTCGGCCGCGCTGATCACCGCCGGAATGTTCAGGTAGCTCAGCCCCAGTTGTGATGGCCCGATGCAGATGGCTTCATCCGCGAAGCGCACCGGCAGGGAATGCCGGTCCGCCTCGCTGTAAATGGCAACTGTGTGGATGCCGAGTTCCTTGCATGCGCAAATGACGCGCAGCGCAATTTCTCCGCGGTTCGCAATCAGGATCTTTTTAAACATTCAGATTAAATGTGGGGACTGAGGCGGGCATTTTGTAATTTGGTAATTTTGTAATCGGGTAATTTGAAACCCGAAGGCTTTTCAATTACAAAATTACCAAATTACCCAATCCCCCTCACTTCTTCGCCCGGATGGCAAACAACTCCTGCCCGTACTCAATCGGCTGGCCGTTGCTCCCCATCTTCTTTACAATTTCGCCGGCCACGTCCGACTCAATCTCATTCAGCAGTTTCATGGCCTCAACAATGCACAGCACCTGCCCCACTTCCACCATGTCCCCGACTTTGACAAACGGCGGAGCGCCCGGCGACGGCGCTTCGTAAAGCGTTCCTACGATCGGAGACTTCACAATGTGCAGGTCTTCTGCCGGCTCCGGTGCAGTCGGCGGCGGAGCAACTGCACCCGATGTCTGTCCCGCTTCGGGGACAGCTCCGCCAGACGGCCTGGGCGCTTCCCCGTGCGCATACACCACGGTGTGCTCGCCAGCCCGCTTGATCTTCACCTTGACATCGCCGCGTTCCAACTCGAACTCGGCAATGTCTTTCTCGATTAAGAACTCGATGAGTTCTTTCAGCTCTTTTTGATTCATTCGTGTACGGTGGGACCGCTTGCCATCCCGCGCCGCAACGGACGCGCAGACGGCCTTAGAAGACCTAGACTGCCAGAAAATCCTTGCTGGTCGGAGTCAGCACCTCGCAGCCGTCCTCACTGACGGCCACCATGTCCTCGATCCTCACACCCCATTTGCCGGGGAAGTATACTCCCGGCTCAATGGTGATGACCATGCCGGGCTTGAGCACTTCCGTTTGCCCGGCTGCAATCCTGGGCGCTTCGTGGATCTCTAAACCTACTCCGTGGCCGGTGGAGTGGGTGAAATAACGTCCCAACCCGGCCTTGCGTAATACCTTCCGCGCAGCCGCATCCACGTCCCCAGTGCTGATACCCGGCCGCACAGCCGCAATCGCGGCCTCCTGCGCCTTTCGCACCGACTCGTATGCGTGGCGCGCTTCTTCCGGGGCTGCGCCCATGCCCACCCATACACTGCGGGTCTGGTCCGAGCAATAACCATCGAGTATAACACCGAAATCGCAGACCACGAATCCCCCCGGCGCGATGGCTTGCTCCGAAGCTCTGCCGTGAGGCAGCGCCGACCTCGCTCCTGAAGCGATGATGGTAGGAAACGCCATCTCCTCCGCTCCGGATCGCCGCGCCGCGTATTCCATCTCCGCCGCCAACTCGCACTCTCTGACCCCAGGTCGCAATACTTCGAGCGCCCGGTCAAACAAAGTCGCTCCCAATTTCACAGCCTCACGGATTAACCCAAGTTCCTCCTCGTCCTTAACCATGCGCGCTTTCTCCACCAGAGCGGGCGCGTTCCGTAACCGCACGCCGGAAGGCAGCAGATCGGCCAGCCGCTTTCTTTCAGCCACAGTAAGGTGTTCGGCTTCAATCCCGATCGTCCATCCCCTGGCTTTGGACTTCTTGCGCCGCGTTCCAATCCGCTCTCCGAGTGCGTTCAGCAGCGCCTTGCGCGCGATGACGACCTTGGCGCCTTTCACCTCTTCGCGCCCCTGCGTGTCATAGCGAACGTCGGTGAAGAACGTGCTCCCGGCATCCTCTACCAAGAGCAGCCCCGCACTCCCGGTAAAGCCGCAAAGATATCGAATGTTGGGAAGATGGCTGACCAGCAACCCGTCATGCCTGCTTGAAGCGAGGCGCCTGCGAAGCTCGTTCTGGCGCAGCTTGTAATCCATTTTCAAGGCCAAGTGTACCAGCCTGTGGAAGCGAGACATCTCCGTAGATTCATAAGAGGCAGTTTGCGATCGTGGCGCCCGCACGGAGGTAGAATGTCCGCCATGTTGCTCTTCATTGCAATCTTGTTCATGAACCTCAAGGACAGTGCACCATGGTGGTCCGTGCAAGCGTCTGGAACCGACGCAAATCTCCGCAGTGTGAGTGTGGTCCTTGATGCGGGCAAGAACAACCGGCTGCAATACGTTATCTGGGCCTCAGGATCGGACGGGGTCATTTTGCGCTCAGTCGATGAAGGCAATACGTGGAAGCAGATCTCCGTTCCAAACACCGGCGGCCTGGATTTTCGTGACGTTGAAGCCTTCAGCGCGGATGAAGCCTACGTGATGTCGAGCGGCGAGGGCAAGAAGTCGAGAGTTTACAAGACAACCGACGGCGGGAAAACCTGGAAGCTGCAATATTCAGGAACGGCACCCGAATTCTTTCTGGACTCTATGGCCTGCGATTCAGAGATACATTGCGTCGCGCTAAGCGATCCAGTAGATGGCAAGTTCGTCGTCTTGAGTACAAACGATGGAGAGCACTGGTCGGAACTGCCCCGGGACAAAATGCCTCCGGCCCTTGCCAAAGAAGGTGCGTTTGCGGCGAGTGGGACTGCAATTGTGTTGTGCGATCGTGGCGGAATCTATTTCGGGACCGGTGGCCCAGCAGCTCGAGTCTTTCGTTCGCTCGATCAAGGCCGGTCATGGACGGTCTCCGACACGCCGATTGTCAGCGGCACGGCCTCCAGCGGTATTTTCAGCATTGCTTGCGAAGGCCCGGACGACCTTGTGGCCGTGGGTGGAGACTATAAGAACGCGAATAACGACAAGCGCGTCGCGATCTACTCCGATGACGCCGGAGCCACATGGCACCTCGCTGAGGCACAGCCGGGCGGCTACCGGTCGGCTGTGCATTCATTGGCGGCACACGGAGAAGCTGAACTTGAATGCGATCGCCTTTGAGAGTACGAACGGCTGGGGAGTAGGTCCGAAAGGAGCGGTAGCCCGATTTGAGACCCATTTTCAGTATCAGATTAGAAGAGAGGACGACTCCCGTGTCGTTGGCGCGGCCCGCTGATCCTTCGCTTTCCCGAGGGCTTGAAGCGCTCCCCTAAAACACAAAACCGCCGGCCCTGACAGGTTCTTCAGGCGCCGGCGGCTTTAAATCTTCAACTGCGCTGCTAGGTCTGACGTTGTTACGTCTGAATGATTCGCGGCGTGATGAAGAAGATCAATTCCTGGTTCGAGGTATTCACCACCGTGTGCTTGAACAGGTTGCCCAGGACCGGGAGGTTTCCCAGCACCGGCACCTGCGTGATGTTGATCGAGTTCTGCGTCTGGATAACGCCGCCGATCACCACCGTGCCGCCGTCGGTTACCAGTACCTGCGTAGTGGCTTGCTGCGTGATCAATTCCGGGTTGCCCTGTACTTCCTGGCCGAAGTTCGGCGTCGTGTTCTCGACGTCTACGTTCAGGAAGATCGTGTTCTCCGAAGTGATCTGCGGAGTCACGGTCAAGCGCAGGAAGGCGTCGACGTAAGTTACGGTCGGGGGACCGCCCAACTGCGCCTGGGTCACGATCGGCACCCGCACGCCCTGCTTCACGAAGGCTTGAATGTTGTTCTGGGTTACCACTCGCGGCCGCGACAGAACCTTCAGCAATCCGCGCGACTCCGCCATGGTAAGAACGGCATCGATGCGCACCGTGTTGCTGGCGTTCAGGAAGCTAAAGCCGCTGGTGGGTGAGGTCGATCCCAGGTTCGAGAACAAGGGAATCGAATTTCCCGTCTGGCCCGTCGCGCCTGGCACTGTGACGTAGCCTGGAGTCAACCCACCGACAGTCGTTGGCGAGCTACCTACTGCGGAAGCGCCGCCGATCGCGCTGTGGCCATTGCCCCAGCCGAAGCCAAGCTGCGTGCCGATGTCCCGAGCGAACTGCCGTGTCGCCGCCACCACCCGCGCTTCAATCTCGACTTCCTGCGTCTTGCGGTCGAGCTGCGTCAGCAGTCGGTCGATAACAGGAAGCACTTTCGGAATATCGTTGACGATTACGGCGTTGGTGCGCTCGTCTGCAACCACGTCGCCGCGCACCGAGAGGAACTTCTTAACGGTGACGATCACGTCCTTGGCGTGTGCGTAGCTCAGGAATCGGGTGACCGAAACCTTCTCCACGGCCAGCGCTTCAGCTTCCACCTGGGCGCGCCGTCCATCCGCTTCTTTCTTCAGCGTATCGACGGTGGCGATGCGCAGAACGTTGCCTTCCAGTTCCCGCGCCAGGTCGTTATTCTTGAGGACGATGTCCAGAGCCTGGTCCCACGGCACATCATCCAGCACCACGGTCAGGGTGCCGTGCACATTGGGATCGAGCACCACGTTCAACCCACTGATCTCGTGGATCAACCGGAAAAAGTCCTTCAGATCGACGTCCTTGAGATTCACCGAGATCGGCTCGCCCGTGTACTTCGGACCAACCGCGGCCGGCGCTTGTCCTGCCTGTGCTCTCTGCTCCGCCGCAAGATTAACCGCAGGCTGCACACCGGTGTTGGAACCAGTGCTCTGCGAAGCCTGCGCGGCGTTTGCGCTCACCGGCAGTAGTTCCGCGGCAGTCTTGTCCGCGAACTTCGCCGCCGCTTCCTGGGCGCGCTCACCCGGCTCGTCGGTCGCATCAGCAGGCGTGGTGGCGTCAGCAACCGTCTTCTTGGCCTGGAAAGCGGGCTCGACGAACACAAAATCACTCGAGGTGGACGCAGCCGTCTCCGACTTCGGGGTCGTAGCCGGCAGAACATTCTCCGTCGCTGCTTTGGGAGCCGCAGGGGCGCTGGCCGCCACGGGTTGCGCCTTCGGTGCTGGTGCTTCCATCACTCGCGGCGCGAACGGAGACATCATCTTGCTGGGCGTCGGCAAGGTAGCCGCCACGGTTTGTGGGGCGCTTGCACTCGCCGCTGCTGCCGCCTGCTGCGTATGCAGCGTCAGCACCAGCTTCCCATCCGTCGACGGAGTGAGTTCATAACGCAAGGCATGCTCCAGATCGACTACCACACGAGTCGTGGGAGGCGTCTGGCCGTCCATGCCGATGCGCACGCCTTTCACCCCGGCGGTGCCCACCGTGATGTGGGTCTGCCCTGTCGCCATAACGGTCCCAGGCAGGTCCACCACAAGACGCGCAGGCGAGTCCGCGGTGCTCAGCTTTGGCGTGACTGCGCCACGAGCGCTGATCACGACCCGGATTTCATCCGTGCCGCGAACCACGTTCACTCGTTGCAGTTCGTTGTGCTGGCTCGCCGGTTGTGACGCCGGCATCTCGGTGGCTGAAGCGACCAGCCCCAGGAGCAGCATCGGTAGGAACACACTCAGCAATTGCTTTCGCATTTCGCTTCTCCCCAAAACCGCGGGCCGGGCCCGCGTGTCCTTCTTCTAAACTCGATTTTGTCGGCGCTCCGGGCTTTCCGGATGTCGCCGCCGCCCACTGCTAAACAGCCGGCGTGTTGATCTTCTTAACCACTTCCCGAGTGAACGGCTTGCCCAGTTTGTCCTGCACCGTCTCCTCGAAAACTACCGAATCTCCCGTGATTCTCATCACGTAACCGTTGAACACCGGATCGTTTTCGTGCAGGAAATAAGCCTTGTTCAAGGTGTTCGTTACCACCGCGATAAAGCCGCTTTCCGACTTCACCACGCCCCGCAAATTGATCTGCCCGATCTCCAGGCATTTCTTGCCAGTTGAGCAACCCGAGCCTGTGGGCTGCTGCACCACCGGACTAAAGAAGGGATCGCGCTTGCCGTTCATCGCCCATTTCTTATCGTCCGGTTGCGGAGGCTTGGGGCCCTCCCCAATTACGCTCGCGGCAGCTGCCTTTTCATCAGCCGTTGCTTTGGCCGTAGCAGGAGCCGCATGAGTCGCTGCGGGCTTGGGAGCCTCAACCTTGGCTACCGCGACCGGAGTCGATGCTGCCGGTTTCTTGGGTACGAAAGCATCATGCGGTTGCACCGCTGCAGTCGCCGGAGCGCTCTTGCTCTTGCCCGCCGGCGCTGCCGCTGCCGCAGGCACTGCTACCGGCTTGGCTACCGCCACGGTTTGCGCTTTGGGCGCTGGAGTGTTCTTCGCCGCTGCCTGCGTATGCAGGGTCAGCACAAAACTGTTGCCTGGGCCCGGCGTCAGCTCGTAAGTGAGCACCTGCTCCAGATCCACGACCACGCTGGTGTTCGGAGGCGTTTTGCCATCCATACCGATGCGTACGCCTTTGACCCCGGCGCTACCCACCGGAATCTTGCTCTGCGCGGTTGCCATCGCGGTACCAGGTAGTTCGACCACCACGCGCGCCGGTGAACTCAATTTGCTCACCTTCGGAGTCACGGCCTCGCGGGGGCTGATCTCGATCTGAATATCGTCCGCGTTGCGCACGACGTTCACCCGCTGCAGCGTATTGCTCTGCACCGATGCCGGCATTGCTGCCGCCTTGGCCGGAGCCGGAGCTGCCGCTGCCCCCGGAATCGTCGCCGGCTTCACGGCCGGGGCCGGAGCGCCCGGTGCTGGCTTGGCCGCTTGCGCCACCAGCACGGGTTGCGGGTTGTTGGTCTTGGTTTGTGGCAGCGATTTCGCGTCGCTGCGCGGGTTGTCGATGGAAGCTGGGTTTTGTCCCCAGGCCGCCCCCGTTATCATCACCACTGCCAGAATGCCTGTCGTCAGCTTCATAAGCGATTCCTATTTGCTCACGCCTGCAGTTGCGGGCTTGGCTCCCGGCCCTGATACGGGCGGAGTCAAATCGTGACTGAAGAACGTGGTCGCTGTGAACGTGGCGATCACGCTTTCGTTCGGCGCATACAGGTAGGTATGCTTGGCTTTTGCCCCTTGCGGGTTTTTCGTGTTTGACACCAGCAGTCCGCTGATGTTCACGATCCGCTCCAGCTTGCCCACCCGGTCAAAGAAATTCAGCATCGAGTAGTACGGCCCGTCCAGTTCCATATCGAATGGGACTTCCGAGTAGTATTCTTTGGCAGCAACCGGCTTGGCGGTATAGCGGCGCAGTTCCACGCCCGCTTTCGTGGCTTCGGTATCCATCATCTCGATGAAGCCGTCCACCGACTTCTCGTCCGGCACAATCCGCCGTTCGATGTCCAATTGCTGTTTCAAGTTCGCCAGCTGACGCTCAATGTCTTTCAGTTTGGGACGGTAAGACTCCAGTTCGTTGTTTTCCCGAACCTTGTCCTGCATGGCATGCTCCGCCTTCACATTGCTGTCGCTCTGGCTCTTGAACACCGTGAAGTACAGCGCTGCGGTTACCAGCGCTCCTCCAGCCAGCACCGCTCCCCACTGCTTGATGCCCGACAGTTCGCTAAAATTCGCCATAGTTTCGCCTATTGAAGTTCCGCCTCTTAGGACTTTCCCTTCTCGCAGGTCAGCGTGAACTGGAACGCCTGCATGTCCTTAATCGTGTCGTCCTGGAAGGTTTCCTTGATTTCCACCGTCTTGAAAAAGCCCGTCTTCTGCAGGTTCGCGATCAGGTTGGCCACTGCATCCGTGCTCAGAGCCGTGCCTTCCAGGTTTACACTCGCGCCCGTGTCATCCATGCTTCTCAACCAGACCGCTTCCGTTCCGTTCACGGTTTCGCCCAGCATCGCCAGCAGGTTGACGGGGCCGGCCTGACCGGCGCGCAGCGAATCAATTACGTCCACGCGCCGCTTGTAATTGTCGGCCTGCCTCTGCCGCTCCAGGTAGCGCGCCTTCACATCGCTGAGTTCGCGGTTTTTTTGCTCCGCCGCCGCCATTTGTTTGGCGATCGACTTCGATTGCTGGTCCAGCCGGTACCAGTAGCCAAAGTTCAACGTGCCGGCTATCAGGATTACGACCAGCACCTTCAGCATGGGCGAACCCATATCGCCCATTTCCATGGCCGGCATTGCCGGTCCGCTGGAGCCGCGCTTGCCTTTCCCTTTCGTTGTTTCGAGCAGGTTGATTCTGATCATAGGGATTCAAAGCTCCTCAAAGCCAAACCCACAGCAACTGCGAGCTGACCCGGATTCTGCTCCACCAGCTCCGCTCCCGGACCCTCCGTCGGCGGTATTACGCGCTGGAATGGATTCAACAACTCAACCGGCATCGAAAATTCCTGCCGCAAAGCTTCCATCAAACCCGGCACTTTTGCCGAACCGCCTGCCAGGTAAATCTTCTCGATGTGCTCACCCGCCGCGCTGGCCCGGAAGAAGTCGAACGTCTTCTGGATTTCCAGCACGATGATTTCGGTCACCTGTTGCAGGATCGGCGCTTTCGCGTCCTCGCTCACCGTTCCAACCTTCTCACCCAGCTTCAGCTTCTCGGCATCTTCGAAGTTCAGGTCCAGCTCCTTCTGCAGAGAGTCCGTGTACTGGTGCCCGCCCACGCTGACGTCGCGCGGGAACAGCGGCGTCGTGCCTTTCACGATGTTGATGTTCATCACGCTGGCGCCCAGGTTCAAAAGCGCCACCACCTGGCCCGGCGCCGGCTGGTAGTTGTACTCGTAGCAGTTCTGCAGAGCCAGCGCATCAATGTCGACAATAGCTGGGGTGCGGCCTGCCATCGAGAGTACGTTAGTGTAGTTCAAAATCTTGTCCTTCTTCACGGCCACCAGCAGAACGTCCATCTGCGGGCTGCCCGCTTCTTCAGACAGAATCTGGTAGTCCAGGCTCACGTCCGCCAGGTCGAAGGGAATGTGCTGAGCCGCTTCCTTCTCGATGGTTTCGGCCAGTTCCTGGTCGCTCATCGAAGGCAGCGAGATCTTCTTGACGATCACCGAGTGGCCGCTTACCGCGGTAGCCACCGCTTTGGTTTTGATCAGGCAGTCGGCAAACAACTTCGAAATCGCGCTCGATACCGTTCCCGAGTCCACGATCATCGAATCGACCACAATGTCAGAGGACAGCGGTTCCAGCCCCAGGTGCGACACTTCGATCTGTCCACCCTTTTTCTTCAACTCCACCGCCTTGATGCTGGAAGAGCCCACGTCCAGACCTACAATCGTCTTCGATCCCATTCCAAACATGTGTGCCCGCCTTTTCGTAGCGCCAGCGTCCCGCCGGCTTTTGTTTGTAGCGCCGGCGTCCCGCCGGCACTCTTAACTACTGCGACCCGGCAGCAGCTTTCGTTGCCGCCTTCGCCTTGTGTTTCGTTCCCAACTCCATCTGGCTCGACTTCTCTTCCATCCACTGGTCCAGCTTCGACTTCTTGAAGCGCCAGCGGTTGCCCAGCTTGAAAGCAGGAATCTTCTGTTCGCCTACGTACTTGTAAAGCGTGTCCGGACTCACTCCCAGGTACTGCGACGCCTGGCGTATATTCATCACTTCTCGCGAGTCGGCCATGTTTCCTTGCCCCAGTTCCTTTGCCTCTCCACCAGAACCATCCCGCTCCAGTGTCTCCGGCACGCGGGGCTTACCTTGAAATTGCTGCCCTCCAATGCCTGTCCGGGGGCTCTCGGTGTCCAGAGCATATATCAGCCCTGAAAAGCCCCGCCTCAGAGCGAATCTCCGTGTTTTATTGGGTTTTATGGCCGTTTTTTGGAATTCGCGGAAAGGACGATTTAGGGGTATATCTATATGTTGTGGTTGGTATCGTTCTACACCCAATTAGAAGTAGTTTTAGGAAGGGGCATACCCGGTCACTCGCGGACCGGTAACTGAAGTACTACAGACGGTACGGAAGTACTATGTCGAAGGCTCAAGTCGCTGCTTCGGCTGGCTTTAACTCGTGCCCGAATGCATGGCAGTTCAGTTACTTGAAGATCTACGAACCTCGCAGCGGCGGTAAGACGAACGAACCTTGTTTGCCGCTGACGGCGAGGCACAACCACGAAGTCTCAGAGTCTCTGCTACACAAAAATCGCACATCGGCTGCGACGTCACTGCACGTCGGAAACTTTCCCGCTGAGGAATATCACCTTCATGTCTTTGTAGTAGTAGATCATCTTGGCGCCGATCGTTACTTTCTTGTCCGGCTTGCCCATCGCAGCCTCGACTTGATCCGGAGTCATATTCTTCTCGATACTCGCCGGCTCCGCTGGCGGCGGCGCCTCCGCAGCTGGCTGCTGCTGAGCTGCCGGTTGCTGGGCGTCCTGCTGCTGCTGATCTCCACCCTGCTGCTGATCTCCGCCCTGCTGTCCGCTATCCCCCTGCTTGGCATCGTCAGTGCTGATCGAGAGCAACGTCCCGATGGTATCTTCGACCTGCCCCGCGCTCGCCGTCGCCAAAGATCCTTTGGGAAACACGAAGACCACGTTGGCCTTGTTGTAAGTCGGCGGATCGGTCTTGTTGCAGGTGTCGCACGCGACGATGCCCATGGTCACCTGATCCTTCTCCAAATTTACTTCGATCTTGGTCGGGTAGACCTTGTCATTCTTCGCAAACAACTTGGTCGTCGATTCGTCGTTGACGGTATCTGGCGTAGTGGGACATTTCTTGAAGACGCCACAAAATTTGTTCTTTATGTCACCGGCTTTTCCAGAGGCTGGGTCGGCTGCCGCATGAACCGTCCCGTCCTGAAAGGTCGCAGAGCGCGTGAACGAAGTCTTGTAGGGACTCCCTTTGATTCCCCCTTTCTGGATGCTCAGAAGCGTACCCTCTTCGACAATCGACCATCCGCTCGAGTCCGACCCCATTTTGGCCAGCTTGTACTGCGCAGCCAGTTGCTCCTGCAAAGAAACCGCCTGGGCATTAGCCAGTGCAATGGGAAGGATCGTCGCAGCGAAGATCGTGGCAGCCAGGAGAACAATCCCTGGCTTCAGGTTGCGGAATTTCCTCAACATCGTAAAACCCTCCGTTCAGGTCTCGACAAAAAATTCGGTCGCAGCCGCGACGGCGGCGGCGAGAAAAAATTGCCACTCCCATTGGAGAAGGGAGCGTCGTCACCCGACGCTCCCTGGATTGATTGACTAGCGATCGCGCAATCTAAAGATCAGTCAATCAGCGATCGATCGTTGCACAGCGTTCCGCTTGCTGTCTATGTCTACTGCCCGCCGCCTCCCGCAGCATCCTGCTTAACCTCCTGCTCCGTCTGGTCGGCCGCGGCCTGCTGGTCTTGCAGAGTCTTCGCCACGCTGGTATCCGGTGGCGGAGGCTGCACGGCCCCAGGCTCGGTGCCGGTATCCGGCGCCGCCGGCATACCGCCCGTCCCTTGCTTCTTCGCCATTTCCCCCATGCCGTTGGTGATGTTCTCCTGGAAGTGGTTGTACATCTCTTGCAGGTCGTCCACCTTCACGGCTACCATTGCTCCCGACGCACAGTCACCTTTCTTGGTCGCCGAGACGCTGGCATTCACGTTCTGGTCCGCATCCGGAGTGTCCGTCAGCCGCGTAATCACATCACCCGACGACAAAGCACATTCCTGACCGTTCGCTACGACTGTGACATCGGAATCCACCACAAACGTGCGCTGCGAAGGATCCAATGCCGGCGGCGGGGTGTCGTTGGAAGGTGCCGGAGCTGCCGACGCGGTTTGCCCGCCTCCACCTTGCTGTGCCGCCTGGGCTTGCTGCGCGGCCAATTGCGCCTTTACTTCCTGGGCAATCGCCTCCTTCACTTCAGGAGTCAATGCCACCGGACCCGCAGCCGCTGCCGGAGCAGGAGCAGCATCTGCTCCGCCCCCGTCGCCGCCGCTGGCCGCCGCATCCGCAGCCACCGCGTCCGCGTTGGCTTCAGCCCGGGCCGCATACGCCGCTTGCAACTGCTGCGCGATCAGATAATCCGTCAGCCAATAGTACGGAGCCGCATAAACCGGATAAGGATTCCACCATCCACCATAGAATCCCCACCATGGCGCTCCTCCCCAACCCCAGGCTCCAATGCCCCAGTAAACCGGTGCTCCCCAGGGATGCCAGCCCCATCCATAAAATCCCGGATGGTACCAGACGCCTGGGTAATACCCGTAATACATATGTCCGCCCCAGCCATAGCCGCGATAGAGCCCGACCCGGTAGTGGCCGTGGTCATAGAAGGTTCGCGAGTAATAGGCGCGCCCGCCGCGCGTCACGTAGGCGCGCTGCACATAACCGCCATGCCCTCGGGTTACAATGCGCGCTCCATTGCGTTCACTCACAACCGTACGCCCGCCGCGGAGGCCGTGGTCAATGTGCATGCCGTTGCGGTCGACGGAACGGATCGATCCGTTCGCCCGAACGCTAGCGTGCCCTCCACCCTTTAGGCTCACGTTCCTGGTGCCTGCCGGCTGGCGCGCGCTGCCGCGATTAGCGGCGGCGGCGTTCCCCCGACCCGCATTCGTGTTCCCCCGA
>JBAUYE010000079.1:0-3354 GCA_049584615.1 Candidatus Sulfotelmatobacter sp. | reverse complement strand
ATGCGCATCACATTGCCCAGCGCGGCGCCCATCACATCACCACCTTGTTCAGGGGATACTCGACGATTCCCTGTGCATTCGCTTCCTTGAGCTTCGGAATCAAATTCCAGGCAGTCTGCTCTTCGATAATGGTATTGACTGCGACCCATTCGCTATCGGCTAAGGGCGCGACGGTCGGATTCTTCAGAGCGGGAAGCAGGCCAAGAACAGCGGCCAGATCTGGTTTGCGGACATTGAGCATCAGGCCCACGCGACCCTGCGCTGCCATGGCTCCAGATAGCATCACCGCGAGGTTTTCGATCTTCCGCCGCCGCATCGGATCGGACCACGCCGCCTTGCTCGCGATCAGTTGCGTATTCGACTCGAGCACGGTTTCGATAATTCTCAGGTGGTTGGCGCGCAGCGAACTCCCAGTCTCTGTCACTTCGACGATGGCATCGGCCAGCAATGGAGGCTTCACTTCCGTCGCGCCCCAGGAGAATTCAACCCGCACAGGAACGTTTAGCCTGGCAAAGTAATCGCGCGTGAAATTCACCAGCTCGGTGGCAACGATCCGGCCTTCAAGGTCCTGAGGTTTGTGAAAGTCTGAGTCCTCCGGCACAGCCAGCACCCACTTCACTTTGCCCATGCTCTGCTTCGCATAGATCAGGTCGGTAACCCGGACCACCTCAAGGCCGCTTTCGGCCACCCAGTCAAGACCAGTCAGGCCGGCATCCAGCGCACCGTGTTCGACATACCGGGCCATCTCCTGCGCGCGAATCAGCAGGCATTCAATTTCTGGATCGTCGGTAGCGGCGAAGTAGGAGCGTGCGCTGGTGTAGACGCGCAGCCCGGCGCGCGTGAACAGGCTGAGCGTTGCCTCCTGCAAACTCCCCTTGGGGATGCCCAGACGAAGTTTCATCGCCGCGTCTCCTCTGCGGCAGCCATGGCCGCCGCACCCAGTTGCAGCTCTTCCGTGAAGCATGATCTCGACCCGGTGTGGCAAACCTTGCCCTCGCCCAACACACGGACGCGGAGCAGCACTGTGTCGCGGTCGCAGTCGGTCAAAGCCGCTGTGACCTCCAGGCGATTGCCGGAAGTTTCTCCCTTTGTCCACAGCCTCTGTCGCGTGCGGCTATAAAACGTGACGAAGCCCGTCCGCAAAGTTGTCTCCAACGCTTCGCGATTCATGAAGCCCACCATGAGCAACTCTCCGGTGCCTGCATCCTGAATCACCGCCGGCGCCAAGCCCTGCATTTTCTCGAAGTTGATTTCCATTAGAGTGTCCTTTCCGTCCGTCCCGGCACTTGGATGCCTGCGGCAGAAACAAAAAGCCCGCTGCGCGTTTGCGTCAGCGGGCTTGGATTTCCTATCAGTGCTCTTAGGGTTATCCGTAGTCCTTCGCCGACACGCTTATCGCATGATGATGATGGTGACGGCGGTAGTTCGACGACGTCATAACAAGCCATCTTAGGACGGTCAGCATTTCTCGGTCAATCGAATTCCACAGTAGTCGCGACGGTAGAAATCAAAAGTTCCGCGACTAGCCTATTCCGAGCCTCATTGGCACGCCTTAACGCAAAGCGCCAACTACTATTAGAAAGAGGGACTTGGGCTCTTCTTGCGCTTTTCTCGTCAGCAGTTGGCATCGCAAACCTGAATTTGTCCGATCACTTCTTTGCGTACTCATCGCGGTGGCCCGTCGAACGGGAGCGGAATGCGGTTTTCAACAGTTGCGGCAAACAGCTTCAAGTGATTGAGAGGAAAGTGCCTGAGGTTGGTTGCGGGGGGTGGATTTGAACCACCGACCTTTGGGTTATGAGCCCAACAGGGCAAGGCTAAGTGGTAGTGATTTCATTGATGCTTCCCGCGTCGAAGTCCGCAAAAACGCCCTCGAAGACCCCGGTTTTGGTGCCAAGTTGGAGCCAGATTCTTCAGGCTCGCCGGGAGAGTTGCCTCATCAATTTCCTCGGCTTGAATTGCACGTCGCGGGTCGGGCGGCCGCCTACCCGCGACGTGGCAACCTACACTTAGCCGTGAACGGCTAAGGAGATAAAAATGAAAGATCGAGAAACTCAGCCTTGTATTCGCTGTGGCCGCGGGCTAAAGGCGCCTGGGGGAATCACAGTCACCGGTGATCGCGCCATCGCAGTTTACCAAGAGGTGGTGACCGTTGGTCTTCGGCCAAGATTGCGATCGAAAAAGCGCCGGAATGTCTTTTGCGTTGCGTGCGGAGTGTCGATCGCGCTCGGGCCTCGTCCTGAGAGCGGAGCGTTCGCATCCGAGATTTATGAGATGCTGCGCGATATCGTTGCCCAGGATCCGTCGCTTGTGGCCGCGGCCTACGAGTACCTGGTTGACCCTCGGGCGCTGACGCGACGATTGGCCGGGTCAGTGGCGGATCGAACTCTTGAGATTCCGGTCCTGAAAGCCCCAGCGCTTCAGGAAGCGAGTTAGCCGCGCACGGCTGCGTGCGCCGGCGCTTTTCAGGAATTCGCGTTCGCAGAGTTGAAGACAGAACAATTCGGGGGCAGCATGAGCACCGATGAAGAACGCATGCAGAGGGAGTCCAACCTTGTCGCTGCTATCAGAAAAGACCTTCCCGAGTTTGTAAAAGCCTGCGCCGGCGATGCGGAAGCGATATTGCTTCACCAAGATGCCTTTGCCGCAGACTACCAAGATAACGAGTACATGTTGCTCGGGATGGCGATCAAGTATGCGGGTCTCCGCGGCAAAGAAGTCCGCGTGATTGTGGGGAGCCCCTAAGCTCAAAGATCTTCTCGATGCCATGGATAAATCTAAGCGAAAGATCGCCACGGAATTGGGGAGTTGTTCCATGAAAACGACTCTGACGTGTAGCTGGTGCTACGAAGAGAACGATGCGGATCTCGCTGGGAGAAAACTCTACTGCTGGAGCTGTGGCCACCGCGCCGACGTACCGAGAGTGAGGTGTGATTGCCGAAAGTGCCGGGCTTCCCAGATTCCCGAGGCTCCGGCGAGAAGCCATAGGGCGGTGGCGTGATGACTACGTGTCGTGCGATCGCCGCGTAGAGACAATCGCATTCTCAATGTCGGCCGCCATCGCAGATTCTTTTGGCGACAGACCAAAGGCCCGATAGCTTTCGATTAACTCAGACTTCTTCGGGTCCGCTTCCTGCGTTGCGGTTGCCCTTCCATTCCTAACGTTGGCACTGCCGGCCTGATGCCGGCAGTCGCGTTCCTCGGCGAATGCTTGGGACCTCATGAATCCTCCTCATTTTTTTCAGGGCTCAACGCCTGGTGAAACTTTCCCATCTCGATCCATCGCTCCACATCCTCGGGTGGCCAGCCGAAGTATTGTGCCACCCGATCGGCTGACCAACCACGGCTGTACGC
>JBAUYE010000078.1:0-3657 GCA_049584615.1 Candidatus Sulfotelmatobacter sp. | reverse complement strand
AGCAAAATCTTCCCCGCATCCTACGCACACGTAATTACTAATTGGCTGAGGAACAATGCCCTCTGTCCTATATAAGAACTGCTCTCCCTTTTCGGTATCGCTGACTGCGACGACTAGCGAGAAGTCCATCTCGTTACGATCTCGATCTGGATTCTTCCAAATGTTTTCACGGTAAACCTTGGCTATGCTATCTCGTATGATTTGTTCACATTCTTGTGCGGTCGTCGGTTCTTTGTCGTCCATCACTCTTGCTATATCGGAGACTGCCAAATCCGATGTCGCGGCGTTCCCGGCAGTCGCGACGACTACATTAAGGTGTCCGACAGCGACGGTCGCAATTTTGAACACTGGTCGTTTTGCAGTTCCTGTCGCCTCTTCGCGGTCTGCGGCTATCAGGATGCCATCGTTGCAGCGGAATGCGGCTATCAGGGTCACTCGTTTGGCCTGCTCTGGCCGCTTTTTTGGTTTCGGAGGCGGCTTAGGGGTCAACTTTCACCCCCGGTGCCGCTTTTGTCAAGTCTATAATCGTGGGGTCAAAATCTATAAAACAAAGGAGTTACGGGACGATTTTTGGATCGTAACGGCCTCTGAATTTATTGCCTTTGCTTGGGCAATTATGAGTGAGGTTTTGGTGCGGCGCAAGGTTGGATGTCACAGGGGTGGGCTGTGGATATTCTCGGTGGCGGTCGGGCACTGACGGCATCTCTTTGCCCAGTGACGGCCTGGAATGTTCATGTGCCGCTTCGCTAAACTTCGTCAGGGGGATTGGCTCCGCGAGGGAGTCTCTTTGCCGAGGCCTCGGATCCAGCTGGTTCACGGAACGGTTCCACAGAAATGCGCTCGTAACACACTTCCAGCACGGTCAGGTATTCTGCGCCGTCCGGCAATTGAAGGACTACGCTGTCACCCGCTACCGACTTCATCAACGCGCGCCCCAGAGGTGACACCCAACTAATGTGGTTGCGGTTGAGATCGATCTCGTCTGTGCCCACGATGCTCACCACTCGCGATACTCCCGCGGCATTGGCATAGCGGACGGTCGCTCCGAAGAATGCCCTCGTCTTTTCCTTTTCCTTGGCCTGCCCCGCTCTCGGAGCTTCCGGATCCACCACTTCCGCGGCTTCGATTCGCTTCGTGAGAAAGCGAATCCGCCCATCGATCTGCCGCAGCCGCCGCTTGCCGTACTGATAGTCGGCGTTTTCACTGCGATCGCCGTTACTGGCAGCCCATGCCACCACCTCCGTCACGGCCGGGCGCTCCCTGGTGAGCAGAAACCGGTGCTCATCTTTGAGGCGCTCCAGCCCGCTCCGCGTTATGTAGTTCTTGCCTGGCGTCGCGGGCTCGTCCGGTTTTGGTTTTCTCGTAAACCCTTTTCGCATCTCGCAGTCTTTCCAGGGCGAATCCAGTGGGTGCACCAATGAACGCGGATGAACGCCGACAAAAAACACGTAGGTTCTCCGCTTTATGGGAGTTCATCTGCGGCCTGACTGATTTTTTCACATCTTCCTGTCCCTTAGCGATCCTATCCATCATCTCGACCCAGCGTCGACGAAGGTATGCTTCGGAGATCAGTACTGATAAGCGAGTTTTATGGTCTTATGTGTCCTCGAGCCGTTCGGGTAGTCTTGGGGTGGAGAAGTCACTTGAGCTTTACAAGAGGAATCACTCATGACAAATAGAGAAGCCGGAATCAATGTGGTCCGCGAAATGATGGGTGACCAGGCGGCCGCAAACCTCAGCTCTTCCGCTGACTCAAACACCTTCGGTGCCGCGATCGCTGCCTACGCGGTCGACCAGGTCTTTGCGGATATCTGGACTCGTCCCGGTCTGGACAGGCGCTCCCGCAGCCTAGTTTCGATGTCCGTCATGATTGCCATGCGTCAGCCCCACGAATTCGCCATCCACATGGGGGCCGGGCTCAATAACGGCCTCACGTTGAAAGAAATCGAGGAAGTTCTCATCCAGGCGCTGCCATATGTTGGCTATCCTGCCATCGCAACAGCACTGGCTGCTGCTGCCGAGGTTATCAAGGAGCGTGGTCGACGTCGACAAAAACTACGCTGGTCACCGCGGCCTGCTTTGACACTGACCGGCATCCGCACTGCCAGTGTTGAACGACGATTGACTGTGCAACTCGAAGCTATCGTCTCGTGAACCACGGTAGGTACGAATAAGTCGGCTTGGCGGGTGGACCATCTTTGCATTGCACCACTCCCACGGAGGGTGCCCATCGTTGTGCTTTTTGCAAGAGCCTGCCCTGAGCTTGCCGAAGGGGTGGGCGGCGATGCTGCCGGCGCAACTCTTGTCCGTTCTACACTACCCGTAGTGTATGCCGTCGTCGTACCCGCCCTTCGCAAAGTACGCGAAGGACGGGGCACCGGCGGCTGTGGCGACTTCTGCAGTTTGAAGGCCGGGCTACCCGCCTCAGTTGGGATCTCTCCAGGAGTAGGCAGACATTCGCTGCATGCTAAGAGTTTCCGGTGAGCAACTAAATGCACTGAAAGTCGCGTCCTATACAACTGCTGGCCTACCGCGAGGAGGCGCCATGCAGCTCCGTAACTCTTGGGTCGCTCGCAGCCCGCACTTTTCGTTGTTTCCTCTCATACTTGCCTTACTCGCTATGGCCGGATGCGGCTCGGCCAAACCTTCGGTGGTCTGCAACGCCAGCAGCGGAGGAAGCTGCTCGTGCGGAGGCCCGGGCACTTCTGCATGTCCCGCTGAGTTCAGTGAGGTTCTCTACTCGGCGGGCGGCACCAACTCCACTGGGCTCCAGTTTCAGATTTTTCCCGTCAACTCCGCGACCGGAACTCTCGGCTCGCCTGCCACTCAGAGCAATGTCGACTTTGGCGCCATGGCCATCACCCACTCGGGCCAGTTCTATTACGCGGCCGAGGACGGCGAAATCTATGGCTATTCTATCGGTCCTGCGGGCGCCTTGGCGCAGCTGGCTGATTCCCCATTTCCTGCGAACTTTCTCAATCCCCTGGCCGTGACGGTCGATCCCACCAGCAAGTTCCTTTACGTTTCCGACACGTATCACTCGAGCCTTGCGGGTTTTGCCATCGATGGTTCATCCGGCGCACTCAGCGCGGTTCCTGGCTCGCCTTTTCCCAACAACTCTTACACGAACCACGCTGCCTTCACGCCATCAGACAGCTTCCTCTACGTGGTGGATGGCGGCTCCGACACCGGCATCGCCGGCGTTTCCGGCTATAGCGTGAACCGCACCACGGGCAGCCTTACCGCTATCAGCGGCGGATCATTCACGTACCCGGGATATCGGAGCGAATATTTCGACGTCGCCGTTCATCCCAGCGGCGACTTTCTGTACTTTACAGAGAATGACGGTATTCATGCTTTCACGATTGACCAGTCCACAGGCTCTCTCACGCAGATCTCCAGCGGTTCGCTGATTTCCGTACCTTATCCCATGCAGCTTACGATGAACTCCTCGGGCACGGTCCTCTATGTTGCCGTTGGCGGAGCCGGCACAATCGCCGCATATTCAATTAATCCGTCCACTGGCGCGCTGACCGAAGTCGGGGGGATGAATTCACGTTTGAAGTGCAACAGCGCGTGCAAAGAATACCTCATTGGGGGTTTTGAAGCCGAGGCACTTTCTGGGGGTGTTGTTGTAGCGTTCCAGAAAGTCAGCCA
>JBAUYE010000077.1:0-8245 GCA_049584615.1 Candidatus Sulfotelmatobacter sp. | reverse complement strand
GCCACCACGGACGCCTGTAATACCGTGGAAGAGCGGCGCTTCAGCGCCGCGTCAACCTCCTGAGAGAGTGCGGGCTTTAGCCCCTGCAGCTCTTCAGCCCGCAATCGATCCCACTCCGCAAACGCCTTCGGAGTCGAAACTCCCACCTCCGGAGTCACCACCACGCAAGCCGTCCCCGGCAAATCCTCCAGCGGATACACCTCTTCCCCGCGCCCCACCCCGAGCACCGTTCCACCCACCAGAAACAGCGGCAGATCCGACCCCACCTCCGCCGCAATCCGCAGACGTTCCTCCGCCGGCAAAGCCTTCTTCACCACCCGCTCCAGCCCCAGCAGCGCAGCCACGGCATTCGCCGAAGCCCCGCCCAGCCCGCCCTGCACCGGCAACCGCTTCTCAATCTCGATGACGACACGCCCCTTCGCTTTCAGCGCCTGCATGGCCTTCTCGACGATGCGATAACAGGTATTCGACTCATCCTTCGGAACTCTGGGGTCCTCGCACCGAATCTCAATCCCACTGCCCCGCCCCAAGCTCACCCGAATGACATCATGCAACCCAATCGTCTGATACACCGTCAGTAACTCATGAAATCCATCCCCTCGAAGCGCCCCAATGCGCAACCCAAGATTAATTTTCGCGAACGCTCGGACGGATATCGTCATGGCCGCATTTAATCACACCGCAAATACGCTGCGATACAATCGTCAGCATTTCTACGGGAGAGCGAAAAAGCCTCTCCCCCACCCGACATACCACCTTGGTAATCTCGACTCCTCGACTCCATGAGCGCACTCTAAAGGTACGTGATTTCGATCACACCAACTGCCTCCCCACGGCCCTCCCGTTTGGGATAAGTACGACCGCAAACACGAAGCGCTGGCCCGTCTGTGGGGCCCCCTGTGAGCGCTGGCCCGCAAGTCGGGTGTAAGCCGTTGCCTGCGGAAAAGCAAGCGGTTCGACTTAATTTCAGCCCGCGCTCCACGACGACTGCAGATAGGCCGCGTGTAAGGGCGGGTAAACAGGGGTTTCAAATATGCGCAGTCTCATTGCCCGTCTTTCATTGCTGGCGCTCCTTCTTGCGGCCGCAGCCTTTGCCGCGGCGCAGGGCGACTATAGAGTCATCTCCGTCACTGACGGAGGAACTATCTCCGGCACCGTCAAATGGTCGGGACCGGTCCCTCACCAACTGGATTTCCCCGTTACCAAAGATCCCCAGATCTGCGACCCCGAGGGAAAGAAAACCGTCAGCCTCGAACGTCTGATCATCGGGCCCGAGGGCGGCGTAGCCAACACCATCGTTTATCTCAAGGACATCTCTGCCGGCAAAGCGCTGGAACTACCCGAGCAAAGGCGTCACCTTGATCAGAAGCAGTGTCACTATATTCCACACATTCTTCTCGTGCCCCTGAACGCGGCGCTCCAGATGCAAAGCTCTGACGCCACCCTGCACACCATCCACATGGACGGCGCGGCCACCTTCAACCTGCCCTTCCCTTTCACCAATCAGCCCGTCTCCCGCACCATGTCCACGCCCGGCCTGATCAATCTTCACTGCAACGGCGGCCACGTCTGGATGAACGCGGAAATGATGGTCGTGATCCATCCCTATTACGCCGTCACCGACGAGAGCGGCCGCTTCGAATTCTCCAGCGTCCCCCCCGGCACGTATCGGATCGTTGCCTGGCATGAAGGCTGGGCGCTGGCGGGCAAGGAGCAGGCCTACGACGTTCTGACCGAACGCGCTGTACAACGCCCCATCTTCACCGAACCAAAAACCTGGGAAAAATCAGTCACGGTGGATGCCAACGGATCCAGCACGGTGAATTTCGCGATCGGTAACAAGTAGGATTTAGCTTTTGACCATGTGGGTGGGGCGGGCGCCCTCGCCGCCAACGCCTGCCAGCGAAGAAAACCGGAGGTCTCACTCCGGTTTCAGTCCCCTAGGAGTTCAAGCAGAAATTCAAATCCGTGTGAATCCGCGCAAATCCCTGGCAAAAGAAGTTCATCCCCGCCGCTTGTACAACACAGCAAACTCAAACCCCGCATTCGCCGGAAACAGTTCCGCCACTTTCCGCAATCGCTCCGCCATCGCCGAAGGCGCCAGCAGCGGATAGTCCCGCTCCCGCAGATCGCGATAATCCACATCCAGATAAAGCGAAAGCAGGTAAATCGAGATCGAATCAGAAAACGCGGCCTCGAAGTATTCGTTCTTGAAGCGCTCCGCATCCGGCCCACCCGCCGTAGCCAGCTTCCGCGCTTCAAAAGCGTCCAGCGAGGTCTCGCCGCGCGTCCCAGCCTCCACCTGCTTCCACGCCAGCTCGCAGAATTCCGCGGAAACTCCGGCAATCTCCACCAGCGCGTGCCCCACATTGATGTAGAACTCGAACGCCACGGAAAACTTGTCGTCCATCAGCCGGGTCGAGATAAATACGCACTGCGAATCGCCCAGATTCAGGTTGCGATGGCAAACCGCGTTGTCGCTCAGGGCCACATCGTATCGGTCCGCAATCAGGGTCTCTTCGCCCTGGCTAATCGTCAGCGGCACAAAGTAATAAGCCTTGCGCTTAAGCGCCCCAGCAATCTTCGCAGGCACCGCGGCGATCATTCGTTCCAGGTCAAACGAGCTGATCGAGACCTCGCCCGCCACGGCATAGCACACCCCATTCGCCGCCTGTGAAACCGGCGTCATCCGCACCACATCCGCGGGGCTCCGCGTAATAGCCGTCGCTGCCTGCGACATAATTACTCTTTTATACACTACGGCTTGCGTGGAGCGGGCGCCCTCGCCCGCTGCCTTTGACTTTGCTCTTGCCCTCGCCGCCGCACGAACCTAACATGTCTAGCCAGTGTCCACGCCCTCCCAACCCGTGGGACAGACGATCTCCCATTACCGCATCCTCAACAAAATCGGCGGCGGAGGCATGGGCGTCGTCTATGAGGCCGAAGACCTGAAGCTCGGCCGCCACGTTGCTCTGAAGTTCCTTCCCGACGAACTCTCTCACGACGTACAGGCCCTCACCCGTTTCCAGCGGGAGGCCAAGGCCGCATCCTCCTTGAACCACCCGAACATTTGCACCATTTACGAAATCGACGAGGCGGATGGTCGAACCTTCATCGCCATGGAACTACTGGAAGGGCAGACCCTCCGGCACCGGATCGCTGGCAAGCCACTGGAGAGCGAAACGGTCCTCGATCTCGGAATCCAGATCGCCGACGCTCTCGACGCGGCGCACTCGAAAGGAATCGTTCACCGGGACATCAAGCCCGCGAATATCTTCATCACCAGTCGAGGCCAGGCAAAGGTTCTCGATTTCGGGCTCGCCAAAGTCACCCTCAGGCCCGAGAGCATTGACGTGAGCGCCCCGACCATTGAGTCACAGGAACATCTGACCAGTCCCGGCAGCGCGCTGGGCACCGTGGCCTACATGTCGCCCGAGCAGGTTCGCGGCAAAGAACTCGACGCTCGCACCGACCTGTTCTCCTTCGGCGCGGTGCTGTATGAGATGGCGACCGGCGCATTGCCCTTTCGCGGCGAAAGTTCGGGAGTCATTTTCCGTGAAATTCTCGATCGCGCTCCGGTTCCCGCCATCCGCTTGAATCCTGACATTCCGCCCAAGCTGGAAGACATCATTAACAAGGCACTGGAAAAAGATCGCGAACTGCGCTATCAGACGGCCGCGGAAATGCGCGCCGACCTGAAGCGCGTCAAGCGGGACACGGATTCGGGCCGAATCTCGTCATCGAGAAGCGGAGCGGTACAGGAGATTCTTATAGAGAGACCTACCTCGGCAAACGCACCTCAGCCGTCAGCCGGGCTTACACGCAACCGCTATTTTGTCCTGGCCGTTTGCTGTGTAGTACTGGCGGCAGCCTTCGCGGCATATCATCTTTGGTCCCGGTCGAACCCGAGCGGACCCGCAAAAACTATGCAAATAAGCCAGTGGAACAAACCGATGAGAGGCGCAGTCCTTTCTCCCGATGGCCACGCTGTGGCGTTTGTCTCCCCGGTCGGAGGCATCGCACAAGTATTTCTGATGCTCACTTCTGGTGGCGAGCCGCTTCAACTCACCAGTGACGAAGGCGAGAAATATATCAATAGTTTTTCCCCCGATGGCAAAGATGTTTATTACTCGAGGCCGCTCGGTGACGAAGAGGTATGGGCAGTACCTGCGCTCGGAGGCAGTCCTCGTCGGGTAGCGGCTGCACGGGACTTGGTCCCCTCTCCGGATGGTAACTACATCTATTATGTGAAACTTGACAGCGGTGGAATTTTTCGTGCGGGAAAATCCGGGCTAAACGAAGAATTAGTGTATAGCTTCGCGCGTACTGACCGGTTCATACCTCTCCTGTTATTTCCTGATGGCAACGACTTGCTCGCGGCTCGTCTCCCGTATATGTTTGACCCCAAATTCCATTTTTGCAGCATAAACGTTACCAGCCATCAGGTGGTTGACTTCGGAGAAGTATCCGGCAACGCCTATGATGCCGCGTGGGCTGAACCGGGAAAAAC
This sequence comes from Candidatus Sulfotelmatobacter sp., assembly GCA_049584615.1. Lineage (GTDB taxonomy): Bacteria > Acidobacteriota > Terriglobia > Terriglobales > Acidobacteriaceae > Sulfotelmatobacter. The sequence goes on along the minus strand of JBAUYE010000077.1, from coordinate 3,735 downwards.
GGTGCTGTTCAGCCGCACGGTAAACGGCCTGACCAACATCTGGAGCTACAGCTTGAAGGACCGAAGTCTGACGCAGGTTACTTTCGGAGCCGGACCGGACTACTCGCCGATGCCGGATCCAGGGGGGAAAGGGATTTATTATGTGAATGGCAAATCCTCCGGATTCCTGACGGCTTACCACGTACATTCCAAGGAATCAACCGACGTTGTGTCGGAGAATGCAACTCAGCCCTCTATCTCGCCCGATGGAAAGCACGTGATGTACATCCGGTTCCCAGCACCCGATAAGAACGAACTTTGGGCGTCGGATATCGACGGGGGCAACGAGGTGAAACTCGCCACCGGAGAACATCTGTCGACAGGGACTTGGGCGCCTGACAATTTTCACCTCTCCTTTCATGAACAAATTCCCGGCGGAGGCGGCAAGGCCTACATCGTCGGGGCTGATGGCAGCGGTCTTCGTCAGATACCGCCGACGACAAACACCGTCTGGGCTTCCGTATGGAGCCCTGACCAGAAATCCCTTTATGTGACGGGTGCCGATAGGGTGCGTCCGCTGCCAGCCATCTGGAAATGGAGTGTGGAGGGTTCGACTGCGGAGATGTTCGTTGACAACTGTGGCATAGGTTCGGACATAGACCCCAGCGCGCAGTATCTGCTTGCCGTCGTCCTATTTGGAGAAAAGACCGGAATCTATGAAGTTTCCACGTCCAGCAGGAAGTGCATTTCATTGCTTCCCGCCGTGGTAACGTTCAATGCATCTTTTGCTCGCGATGGCAAATCGTTCCTGTATGCCGTTGCCACTCGCGGTGAAGTCACGATTTACCGCCAGCCCTGGAAAGATGGCAAACTCATCGGCGCATCCCAGGTCGCACTGAAGGTCCCTTTTGCGTTCCCCCTGGATTACGCAGGCGGTAACGCCTACGATTTCTCCCGGGACCTTTCCACCATCGTCTACGCCCGTCCCGGCGGTCACGCCGACCTCTATCTCCTGAGCCAGAAATGAATCCTCGTCGCCAACGGGTCGACACGCCCGTCGCCAACCTCGATTAATTCCCTTGACTTGGATTCCGAAAAGAGTAATCCTATCTCTACACGCATTGGTTCTTTGATAACTGAATAGCAATAAGCTAACTCGTGCAAGTCCAATATTTCGCGATCCCGGCCCGCTGATTCCAAGGCATCTACCCAAGGCAAGCCCACCTAAGTCCTTTAAATGGAGGATTTTGCAACTAAGCCCTTTACTTCCAATATTTTAGCCAGATTCAAGCCAGACCGAAAACTCGTAACTAACTGATTCCAGATAATTTACCTAAGATCGATCTGTATTTTTTGGAATCCAGATCAGGCCCCCCCACCCTCCGGACGACCGGATGGTGGTAGCCTAAAGCATGCCGCTGACCGCGCGCCCGCCCCGCTGGTATGGAGTTCCAGTGCGAGTCCTGCTGTTGACCTTCATCGGCACTCTGATCTCGTTCGCCGTCTGCCTGCTCTTGGGAATCATCGGCACTGTGGCCATGGCGGCCATGCGCCACGTCCATCCCAACATGACCGTGGCCTACCGCCAAATCGCGCTCCCCGCAGCCGCAGTCGCAGGCAGCATGATCTTCGTGCTAGCGCTCATCATGGAAATCCGCCACTACCGCCAGTCGAAAACCCTGGCCGCGCTTGAGGGCTTAATTGATACGAGAGGATGAGCTGATTGCCAACTAACCCACGGCCCCGCATCGCCATCCCCATGCCGCATTCGATGGATCGCGAGTACGCCGAGCGCGCCATCCCGCAATACGAGCGCGCCATCGCGCAGGCAGGAGGCGAGCCCGTGCGCATCGCGCTCAACCAGACCTCAGACGAAATCATGAAGAGCGCGGTCCTGGAAATCATAGAGAGCTGCGACGGAGTCCTCCTGCCCGGGAGCAAAGCCGATGTCGATCCGGTAAAGTTTGGCGCGCAGCGCTCACCCCACACCGCCGCTGCCGACCCGCGCCGGGACGCAGTCGATGAGCTTCTTCTGCAAGATGCCTACAGCCGGCGCAAGCCCGTACTCGGCATCTGCTATGGCCTGCAAAGCCTGAACGTCTACCGCGCCGGATCGCTAGTTCAGCACATCCCGGATTTTCTTCCGGAGGATTTGCGCGAGAAGGTCAACCACGAAGCGGGCAAGAAGGTTGCGGTTGCACATACGGTCGGGATTGAGAGCGATTCAAAGCTGGAGGAGATTTTAGGCAGAGGCGACAAGCGCATGATTCCCGTAAACTCTTCGCATCACCAATCGGCCGACGTGATTGGCAACGGCCTGCGCATCGCCGCCCGTTGCCCCGACGACGGCATTATCGAAGCCCTGGAAGGAACCGCCCTCGATCATTTCGTGCTGGCGGTGCAATGGCATCCCGAGCGCTCGATCGATCTAGACGAGCCTTCCCGCGCCATCTTCCGCGCCCTGATCAAAGCAGCGCAGACACGGCTCAAATAGCTCATCGCCGCTTGTTCTTCGTAATCTTTTTCCGCGCTTTCTTGGTCCGTGCCTTCTTCGGATTCTTCTCCAGCAACACGACAACATGCGCGACCGCGGCATGATCCAAATTCAGCCCCTCCGGAGTCTTCGCTTTCAACCCGACGCAATCGGCGTGCACTCCCAGCAAGCCCGCCACGCGCACCCGAATTGCAGCGGCATGAGGTCCAATCTTGGGGGCAGCCAGGATCAGGCTGGCATCGACGTTGGCCACGCCGTATCCCGCATCGTGCACGCGTTTCAGCGCCTCGCGCAGAAAAACAATTGAGTCTGCGCCCTTCCATTTCGGATCGGACGGAGGAAAGAGCGCCCCAATATCAGGCGCAGCTACCGCGCCAAGCAGCGCGTCAGTGATCGCATGCAGCAACACGTCGCCATCGGAGTGCCCACCCAGCCCCTTGTCGTGGGCCAAGGCGATGCCGCCAATCTTCAGCGGAATCCCAGCGCGAAATTCATGCGAATCAAACCCGTAGCCAATTCTCAAGATCAACCCCTGCGTCTCCGAAGATTCACGCGACGAAAATCTTTCACTTCTTCAAGTAAAACTCCGCCAGTTCCATGTCTGCGGGAGCTGTGATCTTGATATTCCTCGGCGAACCCATCACTACGGCCACTTCGTGCCCTGAGCGTTCCACCAGCGACGCTTCGTCGGTGCCGAGGAAGCCGTCCGCTGACGCTTCATCGAATGCCTTCTTGATCACGCTGTAACGAAAGCCTTGCGGGGTCTGCGCCAACACTATGCCGGCGCGCGGAATCGTTGCCTTGATCAGCGCGCCATCGGCTGTGCGTTCGACCTGCTTCACGGTATCGACGGCGGGCAGAGCGGCAATCGCCGCACCGTATTTCTCCGCCGCATCGATCACTTCCTGAATAATCTCTTGGGTCACGAACGGGCGCACTGCGTCATGCACGAGAACGATATCATCGTCATGCGCCGTTGCTGCAACCGCGTTCAGCGCGTTCTCCACCGACTGCTGGCGATGCTCGCCGCCGACGACGAACTCTACCTTCTTCTTCAGGACGTCTTTTTCGCTCGCGAGCCGGGCGCGGAATCCTGCAATCTCGCTTTCTCGCAGAGCAATCCAAATCTCGCTTACCGCATCGACGGCGGCAAACTTGCGCAGCGTGTGGATGAGAATTGGCGTGCCGCCCAGTTCAGTGAATTGCTTCGATGGAGGCGCCTTCCTCTTGCCCTTAGCGCCTACGGGCATGGGGGCCATGCG
>JBAUYE010000076.1:0-4135 GCA_049584615.1 Candidatus Sulfotelmatobacter sp. | reverse complement strand
GTCTTGGCCTCGTTGAGGTTCTCGGCATAAGTGCCGCCCCAGCGGAAGGTCTTGCCTGCGGCACGCTCGATGCCGCGCGTATCGACGCCGCGCTTCTTCAGGACGTTTTCGTGTTCGGGGCCAAAGTCATCACCCACCACCGCGACCATCCGGACCTGGGTGAAATAGCTGGCGGCCAGCGAAAAGTATGTCGCCGCGCCACCCAGAATGCCCTTTACGCTGCCCGAAGGCGACGCGACGTCATCAAACGCAACCGAACCTACAACAACAATGCTCATCGTAACCTCAGTGATCAGTGGCTAGTGGTCAGTGGCCGCTGCCTTTCAAATACTTTCCAATGATCAGCTTCAGCTTTTTCCGCGTCGCTGCCGGAATTGTTTTAGGATCGGTCAAGATCGCATGCGCCAGAGCCGCGCCACATTTGCACGACCGGCCGCGCGGCATTCCCGCTACGGTTTCTCGAATTACTCTCGTCGCGTTCTCGGCATTCTTCAGCAGCACCGCGACAATTTGATCTACCGTCACCGAATCGTGATGGGGATGCCAGCAGTCATAATCCGTCACCATGGCTACCGTGACGTAGCAAAGCTCCGCTTCCCGCGCCAGCTTCGCCTCCTGCAGGTTGGTCATGCCGATCACATCCATGCCCCAGCTGCGATACACGTTCGACTCTGCCCTGGTTGAAAACTGTGGGCCTTCCATGCACAAATACGTTCCGCCGCGCTTGCCGGTCACGCCGATCTTTTTGCAAGCATCCTCGACCACGCCCGCCAGTTCTCCGCAGACGGGATCGGCAAGAGCAACGTGCGCTACCACGCCGCCACCGAAAAACGTATCGACGCGATGCCTCGTCCGATCGAAGAACTGGTCAGGGATCACGAAATCCAGCGGTTTGTGCTCTTCCTTCAACGATCCCACCGCGGAGACCGAAACAATCCTCTCGACTCCAAGTTGTTTGAAGCCGTGAATATTGGCGCGGAAATTCAGCTCGGTCGGCAGAATGCGGTGTCCGCGGCCGTGCCGCGCAAGAAACGCGACTTTTCGTCCCTCGAGCGTCCCACACACGTACGCGTCGGAAGGTGCGCCAAACGGCGTCTTCACACGGACTTCTTTCGCCTTCATCAGGCCCGGCATGGAATAGAGCCCGCTGCCGCCGATAATCCCAATCTCCGCTTGTGCCACCAACCCTCCGAAGTGTGCGCCCTGCAGGAATCTTTGCGCGTGCGAGTCAAACTCGTGATTATACAAGACCGTCTGCGCGGACCTGTGCCCTGCGCGCGATCCTTCCAACCCGCTACAATCTTCTCATGCGCCTCGTAGCGGCTCTCCCCATCGTTGTTCTATGCACGGCCGCCTCCGCGCAAACCATACCCAAGCTCGCGTCCCAGCCCGAGCCCAAGTCTGTCACCGTTCCCCTGAAACTCAGCCACAACCGCGTCATCATCGATGTCGACCTTCGACTTTCGGATGGAACAACCCAGCGTGTTCTTGCCTGGGTCGACAACGGGAGTCCCGATCTTTACATGTCGCGGCGGTTAGCTGTCGGAACTTTTTCATGTGACGGACAACTGTGTTCGACCACTCCTCCCGTGGAGATGAACATCGGCGGCATGACGATCCCCCTCGGCGGAAGAATTCCAGGAACTGGAATCAAAGAGGCTCGGGTGTCGCCGATCGATAAGGCCCCTCTCGCTCCTGGGCTCGAGGCCGAGATCAACATCCCTTCCACCATTCTGCGTAACTACGAAGTGCTCATCGATTTCCCCGACCACCGACTCACCATCGCTCAACCTGGCAGTTTGAAATTCAACGGGGTGAATACGAAGGCGATCGTGAACCCGCAGAATGGGCTGATCCAGGTACCCAGTCAGATCGAGAGGAAGAAGTACAATCTCGGACTCGACGTGGGCGAGCCGATCAGCTCTCTTTCAGAAGAATTATTCGACAAGATATCAGCAACTCACTCTGACTGGCCAAGCATGACGGGCGCGATCGGTCCGGCCAATATTTCGGGATCAGCTGATGAGCCGAAGCGGAAAATGATGCGCGTGGACCGCTTGCAATACGGTCCCCTGTTTCTGACCGACGTGGTTGTGGTCGATTTTCCCGGGGATCAGATGACGCTCTTTGCAAGTCGCGCCGGCGGCCCGACCGCCGGCCTGCTCGGTTCCGAGGCTCTACTCAATTACCGTGTCGGCCTCGACTATGCGCACTCCATGGTCTATTTCGACATTGGCCGCTTGTTTGATGTCCCTAATTTCGACGTGGTTGGCCTGATCCTGCGCCCCGAGAACGACGGACGATTCACCATCCTCGGCATCGCCGACTACGGCGGCAAACCTTCCGTGCCGGAAGGCAACGATGGAGTTCAGGTGGGCGATTCTCTTACCGCAGTCGACGGCATCGCCGTGCGCTGGTCCACGCTGGGCAGGTCTGGTCCATGCTCGGAGGTTCGCCCGGCACGGAACGCACGCTGACGGTTGAGCGCGCGGGCCGGCAATTCACGATCGCCGCTCAAGTGCAGCACTTTCTGGGTGATGCGCCTCAGGAAAATCAGGCGAGGAAGCGGTCGAAGAAGAAAAATTGAGATCGGAGATTGTCGGGTTTACTTCGCGAAAACTTCTTTCTCCAGCGTCTCCGTCGTGGCCGGATCCAAGCTCTCGCTCACCAGCACGGTGTCGCCCTGCTCATCAATCACTACCGGACCTTCTTCGGTAACCCAGACATGACGCCCTTTCAGAGCCTCGGCTTTATTCTTTGGATGGGTCGAATCCGGGCCTGCGGATGATCGGTCGTTCACCTCATCCGTCTTCTTATACCGTTGCCCGAGGGACCGGGCATAAATTCCGGCAAACTCTGCGGCTCGCTCCGCACTCGACCAGCGCGACACGTAGAGGAGGCCGAGCGGCGCCGTCAGATCGTTCTTGGGACGCGCAGCATAGTAGTAACCGCCGCGCCATTCGGGACACATCAGCTTGGACAATTCCTTTCCCGCATATTGCTCGATCAGCACCGCAACATCGAATTCGCCCATGGCGCCGATATCAAACTTAATGTAATCCTTGAAGTCTCGCTTGAACTCCGGCAGGGGCATGGGCTCTATCTTCTCGCCAGAAAGATAGGTTTCCGGCTGCATGATCTGCCGCGTGGTGTGCGGAGGATTCGCCAGGACGCCGGCGAAAGCCTTCTCCTTGCCACCGGCCGCCATCAGCTTCACCACAAACTCCATGCCGTAGCTGTAGGGAAAGGTCAGCGACTCTTTCATGAAAATGGGAGCGTCGTTGAAGACCTTGGTGCTCGGCGTCCCCGTCAAGGTTTCCGATTCCATGCTTTCCACCAGGTCCGGTGAATCGGCAATCGAGCGTCCCGTTGGGGACAGGGCATATTGAAACATCATGGCCTGCGCCTGGCCTTCGATCACGGCCTCCCGCGCGTCGTCAATCTCGTCGTTCTCGATATCTTCGGGCGTGGGATCTTTCTTGATTTCGCCTAGGTCCTTGTCGCCCTTCTTCATCCATTTGTCGAGGCCGATCGCTTGATCCTGCAGGGCGTGCGTGAGTTCATGCGCCAGCACGGGCTCCTGCTCCTCGAGGGGAACCCAATCCAGAAGGTTCACGGTTTTGGTTTTGGGATCGTAGTAACCCGCCACTTCTTCGCGCAGCAGGTCGACCAGTAGCTTCTCCATATCAAAATCGCGCGGCAGCAGCCCGAACTTTTTTAGGACCAGCTCCGAGCGCTGCAACCGCTTTACATCTTCATCCTTCATGTGTTTCGTGAGATAGGCAACGACCTCGTCACGGCTGGTGAGACGGCGCTTGACTTCCTTCTTGATGGGCAATCCTGTCTGCTTGCTGTCGAAGGCAAGAATCTCGTCGACGGAGTGGAACAGTTCCTCTGCTTCCTCGGGCGTGATTTTGACTTCTTTGTCTTCGGGCGCGGGAGCAGCAGATGCTTGTGTGGGGGGCGCTTGCGTGGCTTGGACACCTTTGTCCGCCTGCTTTTGACTTTGATCTTGATTCGGTTGCTGACTCTGATCCTGGGTTGTCTGGGCGGAAGGCTGCGGAGTCTGATCCTGTGCCTGAGCGCAAAGACCGCAGCTCAACCCGAAAAGCAGAACAACCGCGAAAAGCGGCCC
>JBAUYE010000075.1:0-2491 GCA_049584615.1 Candidatus Sulfotelmatobacter sp. | reverse complement strand
AAGATAGAGCCCATGCCCCTGCCGGAGTTCAAGCGAGACTTCAAGGATTACATTAAGTTTGATATTGGCGCCATGGGCGAGTTCGATGTCGCGGTGCTCATCGAGCAATATGCGGGAAAGGAATTGTCCAAGCTGATGTGTCCCGAATGGCGCGGCGGTTACTACTACGCCGCCCGTCCCAAGAACGATCTGGCGGCGCCGCTCGGCCTGCTCTACGTGTCGCGCTGGTCGAGTGCGGAGCGAGCCGCAGAGTTTGCCGGAATTTATGCCCGGTCACTCGGGCAACGGTATAAGAAGACGGATGAGGTAAACGATCGATCATCAGCAACACCCGACTCGACGCACCCGAAGAATAAAGCCGAAGCTCTGAAAGGGCGTCATGTCTGGGTTACCGAAGAGGGTCCGGTAGTGATTGACGAGCAGGGCAACACCGTTTTCGTGAGCGAGAGCCTCGATCCGGCCACGACGGAGGCCCTGGAGAAAGAAGTTTTCGCGAAGTAAACCCGACAATCTCCGATCTCAATTTTTCTTCTTCGACCGCTTGTTCGTGTGATTTTCCTGAGGCGCATCACCCAGAAAGTGCTGCACTTGAGCGGCGATCGTGAATTGCCGGCCCCCGCGCTCAACCGTCAGCGTACGTTCCGTGCCGGGCGAGCCCCCGAGCATGGACCAGACCTGCCCCAAAGTCGACCCGCGCACCGGGATGCCGTCGACCCCGATAAGGGAGTCGCCCACCTGAACTCCATCATCGCCTTCCGGCACGGAAGGTTTGCCCTCGTAGTCGGCGATGCCGAGAATAGCGAATCGTCCGTCGTTCTCGGGCCGCAGGATCAGGCCGACCACGTCGAAATCAGGAACATCAAACAAGCGGCCAATATCGAAATAAACCGTCGAGCGCGCATAGTCGAAACCCACGCGGTAATTGAGCAGAGCCTCGGAACCGAGCAGGCCGGCAGTCGGGCCGCCGAAGCGATTTTCGAAACGCGTCATCTGGTCGCCGGAAAACTCCGCCACAGCCACGTCGGTCAGGAATAGGGGACCGTATTGCAAGCGATCGACACGCATCAGCTTCCGCTTCGGGTCATCAGCCGATCCCGAAATATTGGCCGGACCGATCGCACCCGTAAGTTGGGGCCAGTCAGAGTGAGTCGCCGACAGTTTTTCGAATAATTCTTCTGAAAGAAAGCTGATCGGCTCACCCACATCGAGTCCGAGATTGTACTTCTTCCTCTCGATCTGGGTGGGTACCTGGATCAAGCCATTCAGCGGGTTCACGATTACCTTCGTATTCACACCGTTGAATTTCAGGCTGCCGGGTTCAGCGATGGTGAATTGGTGGCCGGGAAAATCGATGAGCACGTCATAGTTGCGCAGGATGGTGGAAGGGACATTGATCTCGGCCTCGAGTCCGGGAGCGAGAGGAGCCTTGTCGATTGGCGATACCCAAGCCTCTTTGATTCCAGTTCCTGGAATTCTTCCGCCGAGAGGGATCGTCATGCCGCCGATGTTCATCTCCACCGAGGGAGTGGCAGAGCACCGTTGTCCGTCACATGAAAAAGCTCCGACGGCCAACCGCCGCGACATGTAAAAGTCGGGATTCCCATTGTCGACCCAGGCGAGAACACGCTGGGTTGTTCCATCCGAGAGCCGAAGGTCGACATCTACGATGAGGCGGTTGTGGCTGAGTTTGAAGGGAACAGTGACGGAACTGGGCTCCGGCCGGGGCGCGAGTTTGGGCGTGCTTTGCGCGATTGCTGCGGAATAGAGAATCAGGAGGGGGAAGGCCGCGGGGAATCGCATAAGAAGATTGTAGCGGGTTGGAAGGATTGCACCACAGGGGACACGGGACCCGAGCAGAGGTCTTGTATAATCACGAGTTTGACTTGCACGCGCAAAGATTCCTGCAGGGCGCACACTTCGGAGGGTCGGTGGCACAGGCGGAAATTGGGATTATCGGCGGAAGCGGGCTTTATGCCATGCCGGGGCTGATGAAGGCGAAGGAAGTCCGTGTGAAGACGCCGTTTGGCGCGCCTTCCGACGCCTACGTGTGCGGTACGCTCGAGGGACGAAATGTGGCGTTTCTGGCGCGGCACGGTCGCGGACACCGCATCTTGCCGAGCGAGCTGAATTTCCGGGCCAATATTCACGGCTTCAAACAACTTGGAGTCGAGAGGATTGTTTCGGTTTCGGCGGTGGGATCGCTGAAGGAAGAGCACAAGCCGCTGGATTTCGTGATCCCCGAGCAGTTCTTCGATCGGACGAGGCATCGCGTGGATACGTTTTTCGGTGGCGGAGTAGTGGCGCACGTTGCTTTCGCCGATCCGGTGTGCGGTGAACTGGCGAGCGTGGTCGAGGGTGCTTGCAATAAGATCGGCGTGACCAGCAAGCGCGGCGGAACGTATTTGTGCATGGAAGGCCCGCAGTTTTCAACCAGGGCAGAGTCGAACGTGTATCGCAGCTGGGGCATGGATGTGATCGGCATGACCAACCT
>JBAUYE010000074.1:0-1745 GCA_049584615.1 Candidatus Sulfotelmatobacter sp. | reverse complement strand
CAAGTACTTAGAGGGGGGCCTGTGCTACTGGCTTCGCACTCCTTTCTGGCAACCGCTGGGGCGTTGTTGCTATGTGTCGGGAGAACTCCTACTGAACCGTCAGCGTGATGGTCGTGGTCGCGGTCTGAATCACGCTGCTCCCGGCTTCTGTGAACCCGGCGGAAATCGTGTAAGGATAGGTCCCCGGCGTCATCGTGTTGCTGTTTCCTCCACCGCAGGCGCTCATTCCCGCTGCGCCAGCCAAAGTGCACGCCGCGAGTACGGCCAGCCAAAGTGCACGCCGCGCCCGGCGCCGGAATCCAAAACCAAGCATCAGCGCGCCAGCCAGCACCAAGGTGGTTGCCGGCAGACGGCTCGAAGGGCGCGCCACACTCCGTAATTGTGCAAGGCCGGGCACAGGCCCCTCGCCATACGGAACGAAGTTGACGGTTCCGCTGAGTGTCGTCTCACCGGCCTGCACCGGCACCTGTCCGGGGCCCACGATCCCACATTGCTGGGGTATCCTGGCCTGGGTGACCGGTCCCGAGTATTGGCAACCGATGGTCAATGTCCCCTCGCCAACCCCCGTAACCGTGAATTGGCTGCTACCCATGTGAATCGCGGTGACGCCGCCGGAAGTTGTGGACGGATCATCCGCCGGCATGGTCAGGTTGGCCGCGGTGATGGCAAAGGGCGTGGCCGCCAGTGCGGAAACGCCGCTCAGCGCGCAGCTGGCAGTCAGAAGCGACAGGAAGAATAAAGCCACACGATTTCGTCGCATGGCTGAGTCCCTTCCCTTAGAGAGTCTCGTCCAGATGAGGGGCCGATGGGGCGACATGGGAACCTCCCGTAATGACGGGATGCAGGGCGACAACAAAGGTTGCCCGCCCGCCGCAGGGTTATTCTAGTCCGAATTTTGTCCGTAGCATACTGCGTCTCAACTAACAGTGTCCGTGACCAGCGTCGCGTTGTCTGAGTTGACGCTATCAAGCGTTTACACTCAGAACCCCTTCCGTGAGTCAATGAGTGCTATGGCGATGTGCCGGCGGCCTGTTGTACTACCATTCGTCATCCGGAGTAGAATCGAGCGGCATGAAGAGGCCGTTTCTGCTTCTGTTTGCAATCGCGCTCACCTCGACCTTCGCCGTTGGGCAGTGCAAGTTGGACGCTTATTCTGTCATCAGTGGCAGTCTTGTACGATACCCGCCACTAGCGCAGAGTGCGCAGATCGGCGGAGACGTCGTGGTGTCGTTTGATGTTGATCCCAATGGAAACCTGACGAACGTGCGCGCACTGAGCGGGCATGTGCTTCTCGCAGACAGCACAGCCGAAATGGTTAAGAGTTGGAAGCTGAAATCGGAAGATCAGGTGCTTAAGTCAGTAACGAATTGCCACGTTGTGTTCAGTTACTCAATTCTGCCCCCTGCGAAAGATCCCGGATGTAATGAACTAGTTCGACCCCAGATACTCCGTGTTTCCTTCGAGGGTGCAGCTCGCGTCCAGGTCACTGCCTCGCCACGTTACACTCACATCTGCGATTCATTTGGTCCTGCCCATCGCTAGGTCCGGATGACACTCGCAGGCAGCGATTGTTGAAACCAGGCGTTATCACTCATTGAGAATTGGATAGCCCCGGCCTGGGTCAATGAGTTCTATAAAAAGGGATGTCAAGAAAAAAGTTCTGCCTCGACCGGAGGCGCGATTTGTTTCTCGAGATCCAGCCCACTGAAGTTTCGCTTCTCTGGAGAAGCTTGGCTGATTGCCCA
>JBAUYE010000073.1:0-1902 GCA_049584615.1 Candidatus Sulfotelmatobacter sp. | reverse complement strand
AAGCTGGTCAGTTCGACAAGGCTCAAGACGTTGGCCGCTACGGTTCGTCTTGTTACGATGAGCGCGTCGCGGACGCTCATCGCAGACTGTGAGGTTGGTCGGCCACCTGAGCTGGCCGTCATGCTTCTCGCATGATGTTCGTCGCGTGGCCTTTGAATCCTTTCGGACCTGCTTATGGCACGCAGCGCTATTGATTGCCCGTCGTCATTTTCCAGCCCAGTTAGCGTCAGGGTTAGAAGATCCGGCGTGATGCGCCCGGAAGGAATGACGTTGATGAGGACCTGTACTCGGTTCGCTGGCTTATTCGGGCCACGACTGACGCCGTGATCTTGACCAGCAACCGTTTGTCGGGGGATTGAAACTACCGGGCGGGAGCCTGCTGCCTATCAAGCGGCAGGAGCTAGGGAAGGTCTAGCATGTGCTTAGCACGTGCTAGCGGATGCTAACCATTCGCTCGTTTTCCGGGACTCCGACTTTATGTTCCCGGCGAAAATTCGGGCACACTTTCTTGCTGGCAGCGTGGGCTGCCAGTGGTGTACCCCTCTATATTAGGTTGGCGCGATTTCGAGGACATCGGCACTTTATGACTTATCTGCCTGATTCTGCTTGACTTCCGGCACTTTCGTCAGCAACCGCTTCACTTTCCGGACACGTATTCCCGACGCGTCGGATCGGGGTCTGCCGTGGCCTTGGGTCGCCGATCCAGGGTTCGTCCTTCTTGCGTGACGGTCTGGCAGCGCGGACCGCGCGGGGAATCCAGATGTGATTGATGGTGGCCCATTCCGCGCCGCGCTTTTCGTTACTCTCGGCCTCCGCAGGCTTGGCAAGCGCCGCCCTCTCGGCAGCCGCACGAGCCGCTCCCACTCCGGCGTCACGGCGGCGGATTGCAACGGCGCGCTTGGCCTTGGTCAGGAAATGCTCGCGATTAAAGTACGGCTTCTCTCGTTCGAGCTGATCGAGCCCTCGCTCAATAGTGTCCAGCAGCAGGCGGACGTTGGCGATGCCATACGTCGTTGCAATGCGCGCGAGGCTCATCCCGTCACGGAATGCAAAGTACGGTTCTAGGCGTTCGTCGGCGTCAGCCATGAAGCGCTCTATAGGGTGCTCAGGTTTCTCTCGCCCGTAGCGCGCCACGCTTGCCGCTTCGATCCGCGCGTGGATCTCATTGTTCGCGGCGGCGGAATCTGGGAGCACTTCGTCGCGCGCTTCTTTTACGCCATCATCTTCGGCCCGGTCGAAGCCGGGATCAAACGCAAACTCATTATCGGTGAAGGCTTCCGGTCCCCAGCCTTTGCCACGTTCGGCGATGCGCTTTAGCTCCCGATGAACTCTTGCCGTGTAGGGATCGGGAAACACGCGCGGCCCATTATCAGCAACCGGAATCTCGGGATGCTTTGCAAGCCAGGCTGCCGCAGCGTGCTTCTCCCCAGGCGTGAAATGCCGAGCAACAGCGTCAATCAGGTCGAGCTTCTGGCGCTTGCGCGGTTCCGGAGGCGGGCTCGTTGGCGCGGCCTCCGCAGCGGCGTCGCGCGTCTCTGCCAGCGGCTCGACCACCGCCAGTTCATATTGTCCTTTCATCTCTTAGTTAGCGGGTAACTGCCTCCGTGGCGGCGTGAAGGCGAAACTTGATTTTCTCGATGAGCCCTTTCAGCCGTTCGATCATGCAGTCAGGGCAAGCTCCTCCCAGCAGCGTGAGGATGAAGTTATCCACATCTTCCTTGTCTCCGATACAGGTCTCGGCAAGCGGCTCGCCCTCATCGTCGAGCAGTTGCACCGTCGTATGTCCGTGATCGCACTCCGTAACTTTCCAACCGTCAGCGGTTTCAATCTCGCGAATTGCCATGTGATTCTCCTTTTTTGTGACTACTTCACGTGCTAATGATGCTATTAACAGCTAGAGCG
>JBAUYE010000072.1:0-6547 GCA_049584615.1 Candidatus Sulfotelmatobacter sp. | reverse complement strand
ATGAGACTCCTCGCATTCTGGCTACCCCGAAGTCGACGGCCTACATCAAGATCGCGGAGGGTTGCGATCATCCTTGTACGTTTTGCATCATTCCGCAGTTGCGCGGGCAGTTTCGGTCGCGCCGGTTCGAGTCGGTTGTGGCTGAAGCGGAGCGAATGGCACGAAGCGGCGTGCGGGAAATCACTCTGATTGGGCAGGATACGACCTGCTACGGTGAGGATTTCGGCTTGAAAGATGGTCTGGCGCTCCTGCTTGAGAAACTGGCGAAGGTCGAAGACCTGCGCTGGATCCGCTTCCTCTATGCCTATCCCAATAAAATTACTGGCAAGCTACTGGAGACGATTGCATCGTCGGAGAAGATCTGCTCCTACATGGATGTGCCGCTGCAACATGCATCGGCGCCGGTGCTGAAGCGCATGAAACGCGGAGGCGGAGCGGATCTGTTTCTGCGCTCGATCAGCAAGATGCGGCGGGCGATTCCTGACCTGACTTTGCGGACGTCGTTTATCGTGGGTTTTCCGGGAGAAACCGAGAAAGAATTCGAGGAACTGTGCGATTTCGTCCGCCAAGCGCAGTTTGACTGGATGGGAACTTTTTCCTACTCCGATCAGGAGGGCGCGGATGCCTATGGGTTGGACAAGAAGATCTCCGTCCGCGAGATCGAGCGGCGGCGCAAACACCTGATGGGAATCCAGCGGCAGATCAGCAAGAAGAAAAAGAAGGCGCTCGTGGGGCAGGAGTTCGATCTGCTGCTGGAAGGGACGTCGGAAGAAACCGACCTGCTCATGGAAGGACGCACTTCCATGCATGCTCCGGAAATCGACGGCAAAGTCTTCGTGAACGACTTTCCGGCAGAGACTGAGCCCGAGCCGGGCGAGTTTTATCGCTGCCAGGTCACAGAGGCGCACGACTATGATCTGGTGGCGAGGATCTTGTAGCGAGCTGTTGGCTAAGAATTCTGTGCTTTAACTCAGCGAAAGGCTGGAATTTTCCCTGACCAATGCCTCGCAAACGTAGCCTGAAGCTTCGCTGCCCCATCTGCAAGAAAACGGTGAAGAGCGGCGACCCCGAGTTTCCCTTCTGCAGTGACCGTTGCCGCACCGTTGATCTTGGCAAGTGGGCAAGCGGCGCGTACGTGATTCCGTCGCCGGTGACAGATGCCGACGAACCGATCCGCGAGCGCACGCCAGAAGATGTGGACGAAGAATCGTGAAACTTATTTCGAGGGCCGCAAACACGGAACCCGACGACGCCCGCGCGACAGCCGCCGAGGACGGCGGCGCTACAAAGACCGCTTGATTATGGAATCGCCAACGCTCGTACCGACCCCACTCTGGGCGACGCTGGTCGCCACATTTTTCGGCATTGGACGGCTGCGACCGGGGCCCGGGACCTGGGCCTCGGCGGCAACCGTGTTGCTGTGGACGGCGTTGTGCCTCGCGCTCGCGCCTGCCTCGCGCACGCCAATCGCAATCGCTTTGGCCTTGCTGGTCGTGCTGATCGGAATTCCTGCAGCCACCCAGGTCGCGCGAGGTTCGGGGATAAAAGATCCGCAGTTTGTGGTGCTTGATGAGGTTGCGGGCCAACTGGTGGCGTTGATCGCGGTGCCGTTCGCATGGAAATCTTTTCTGGCGGCCTTTATACTTTTTCGTGCCTTCGATATCGTGAAGCCGCCTCCAGTACGACAGTTGGAGGCACTCCCCGAAGGCACGGGGATCGTGCTGGACGACGTGGCCGCCGGCCTTTACGCGCTGGGAGCAATGCATCTCTTGTTGCATTTCGGTGTTCTAAGATAGTGTTGGCTAAAGCAGTGCGAGTGCTTTCCTCATGGGATTTTCCGAGCGCATCCTGGGCAAGAAAAACGTGAATGGCGGACCGCACATCGAGTCCGTCTCGCCCGTGCTGGCGCTGGCGGGAGGCGAAATCCGCATCGCGGGTTCGGGATTGCGGCCCCAGCAGTACGAGCGTCCACGAGTGCAGTTCGGCGACGTCGAGGGCGGAGTCGTCATCAGTTCGGATTCGTTTCTCGTGGCCCGCGTTCCCGAGGGAGCGACTTCGGGCCCGGTGGTAGTTGCGGCCGATGGACACGTCAGCAACGCGCAGACTGTGAAGGTGGCCGTCCCCATCGCTGACAACCTGCACCCCGTGACCAACCCGGCGCTCGATGCTCAGGGCAATATCTATGTGACCTTCTCCGGTTCGCGAGGTCAGAAGGTTCCAGTCGCGATTTTCAAGATTGACACCAACTATGCCGTGAAACCGTTCGTCGCGGAGATGATGAACGCAACTTCGATCGCTTTCGATCGTCAGGGCCAGATGTATGTCTCCTCGCGCCATGACGGCGCGGTCTATCGCGTGGCGCCGAATGGAAGCATGTCTACCTATGCCGAGGGCATGGGAGTCGCCACGGGAATTGCCTTTGACAAGAATCAGAACCTCTACGTGGGCGATCGCAGCGGTACGATCTTTAAGATTGGTCCCAACCAGCAGGTGTTCGTGTTCGCCACGCTGGAGCCCAGTGTTTCGGCGTACCACCTTGCTTTCGGTCCGCAGGGCGATCTGTTTGTGACGGGGCCGACCACATCGAGCTTTGACTGCGTGCATCGAATTGATCCGCAGGGAACGGCCCACACGTTCTACCGCGGCCTGGGACGCCCGCAGGGATTGGCTTTTGACTCGTCAGGAAATCTGTATGTGGCCGCGTCGCTCTCCGGCAAACGCGGAATTGTGAAGATCACTCCTGAGGGCAAAGCGAGCCTGGAAGTTGCGGGCCATGGGCTGGTGGGATTGGCTTTTGCGCCGGGACGCAGCGTGATTCTTGCGACCACCGACGCAGTGCATCATCTCTCGTGGAATATTCCGGGACTGCCGTTGCTGCCGGAGTAGGGCAGTACCCAGTACTCAGTACCCGGTTCGCAAAAGAACTGACCTGCATGGCTGGGTACTAGGTACTGGGTACTGAGAACTGCCTCCATCATTTACACTTCTAGCCGTGAATGCCGAGATCATCGCCGTCGGCTCTGAGTTGCTGACGCCCTTCCGCACGGATACCAATTCCCTTTATCTCACCGAGCAGATCAACCAACTGGGCGTTGAAGTGGTTTTCAAGTGCGTGGTGGGCGACGATCTCAAGCGGCTGGTTGAGGCGGCGCAACACGCGCTGTTTCGGTCGGAGATCGTTATTTTCAGCGGTGGTCTCGGCCCCACTGAGGATGATCTAACCCGTGAAGCTGTCGCGGAAGCTTTGGGTGTTCCCTTGCGGCGCGATGAAGCGGTTTTAGCCGGCATCGAGCAGCGCTTTGCGGCGCGCGGCTGGAAAATGTCCGCGAACAATGCGAAGCAAGCGGAGGTTCTCGAAGGAGCGACCGTGCTTCCTAATGCCAACGGGACTGCTCCTGGACAGTGGCTGAGCGGCAAGTTTGACGGGCGCGAGCGCATCGTCATACTGTTGCCCGGGCCCCCGCACGAACTGAAAGCTCTGTTCGAGGCGGAGTGCGTTGAGCGGCTAAAAGCGAAGTTGCCGCGCGCGTTTCTGGCGACTCGCGTACTGAAGGTCGCGATGCTGGGCGAATCGCATGTGGATGCGCGCGTGGCGCCCATCTACAAGCGGTTTGGCGACGTTCAGACCACAATTTTGGCGGGAGCGGGAGAGATCCAATTACATTTCAAATCCCGCGCTGAGACTATGGAGGCGGCTCAGGCGCGAGTGGATGAAGCGGCGGACGCGGTCGAGGAAGAACTCGATGACGCCGTGTACTCGCGAAACGGCGAATCGCTCGAGCAGATTGTGGGCTACTGGTTGCAGATGCGCAACGCCACTCTGGCCGTGGCGGAGTCATGCACCGGCGGTTTGCTCGGTGAGCGAATTACATCAGTCAGCGGCAGTTCGCGATACTTTGCCGGGGGCGCGATCGTCTACTCAAATGCCGTAAAGACCGAACTGGCGGGAGTACCCGCCGACATGATTGAACGGCATGGAGCGGTAAGCCGTGAAGTAGCGGCAGCGCTGGCCGAGGGCATCCGCTATCGTTGCGAGGCGACTCTCGGAATCGGCATCACGGGGGTGGCCGGACCTGGCGGCGGAAGTCCGGACAAACCCGTGGGACTGGTGTTTCATGCTCTTGCCGGCGATGGCGGGACGGAAGTGATCGAGCGGAACTTTCCTAGCGATCGTAAGCGCATTCGCTGGTTCGCGACGACCCTTGCGCTGGATATGGTGAGAAGGAAGCTGATGTGAAGAAAGCTTCTAGCTACTAGCTTCTAGCTATGAAAGCTGGTAGCAGCTAGAAGCTGATTTTATGCGGCTTTTCGTTGCTGTTGACATCGACGACGCTATCCGTGAACGCATTACCCGGTTTCTCGAGGGCGTGCGCGGGTTTGCAGAGGAGGCGCGCTGGGTGAGGCCGGAATCTTTGCACGTTACGCTGAAGTTCATCGGAGAGAAGTCGGAAGAAGAAGTTGAGAAGATCAAACGCGTTCTGGAAACGGTAGAGGCGGGCTGGTTCGAAATGAGCATTCGCGGCTACGGATTCTTCCCGAGTGTACGCGCGCCACGGGTGTTCTGGGTGGGAATTGAAGGCGGTCCGAAATTGACTTCTCTGGCCGCAACGGTCGACGAAAAGCTGGCGGGGCTCGACATTCCGAAGGAGGAGCACGCTTTTACCCCGCACCTGACGCTGGCACGGGGCGCGGGAGCCTCGGGTTCGCCGCGCAAGCAAAAGGGCGACCATCCGAACCGCAGCTTTCAGCGCTTGCAGGAAAAGCTGGCGGCTTTCCCGGCACCAGATTTTGGCGCGATGACGGCTCGCAAGTTTTTTCTGTACCAGAGTCAGCTCTCTCGCGGCGGTTCAAAGTACACGAAGCTGGCGAGTTTTAGTTTGCGGTAGCCGCACCCAGCGAAGGAAAACGACACATTTTGCGAATGCTCTTAATGATCGCCGCTTCGAGCTACCTGCTGGGATCGATTCCCTTCGGCTATCTGCTGGTGCGCATCTTTCGCGGCGAAGATGTGCGGCAAAGCGGCAGCGGGAATATCGGGGCGACGAATGTTTCCCGCAAATCGCCGGTGCTCGGAGTTGCTACGCTGCTGCTCGATGCGCTGAAAGGAACTGCCGCGGTGGCTCTGTCCTATGTGGTGGCTGACCGCATGGGCGCAGGGCCTCCTGCCCTCGAGCAAGGGGCGCTCGCGGCGTTGTTCGCCGTTGTTGGCCACGTGTTTCCGGTGTGGCTGAAGTTCCGCGGCGGTAAGGGAGTCGCTACCGGACTCGGCGCGTTCGCTTTGATCGCACCTAAAGCGGTGCTGATCGCGGTGGGCATCTTTATCGCTGTCGTCGTGATCTCGCGCTACGTTTCCCTGGGGTCAATCGTTGCGGTCGCGGTTTTTCCTTTTGCGGCGTGGCGTATCGGTGAGTTTTATCTTTCTCCTGCAGGACTCGCTCTGATCTCGCTCACTTCCTTGCTCATTCTGGTAAAGCATCGCGACAACCTGCGGCGGCTCTGGGCCGGGACCGAAGCCCGCGTGGGAGCAAAGCGCACGTGAGCAAGATCGCAATCATCGGCGCGGGAGCCTGGGGGACGGCGCTGTCGATCGTTCTTGGACGGAAAGAGAATCATGCGATTCGACTGTGGGCTCACGAAAAGGAAGTCTGCGAGTCGATCTCGCGACAACGCGTGAACGAGATGTTCCTTCCCGGTCAGCACATTCCGGCCTGCGTTACGCCCTGCAACGACCTCGCAGAAGCGCTTGAGGGCGCGGCCATTGTGATGAGCGTGATGCCCTCGCAACATTGCCGTCAGCTGTTTGAGCAGATGCGGCAGCATCTGTCCGCGGAAACCGTGATCGTCAGCGCGACCAAGGGGTTGGAAGAGACATCCTTTCTGCGCATGACTGAGGTGATCATGCAGGTGGTCAAAGGCCGCGGCATTCCAGCGCCCAGGATCGGCGCGCTTAGCGGCCCATCGTTCGCTCTGGAAGCGGCGCGGGGAGATCCGACGGCAATCGCCATCGCTTCGCAGGATGAGGAACTCGCGCGCTTCGTCCAACATGAGTTCAGTCACGCGAGCTTCCGCCTGTACACGAACCAAGACCCGGTCGGCGTGGAACTGGGTGGCGCGTTGAAAAATACGGTGGCCATCGCCGCCGGTGTCTGTGCGGGTCTTGGCCTGGGACACAATTCCGTGGCTGCCCTGATTACGCGGGGTCTGGCCGAGATGACGCGGCTGGTAGTGGCCTGCGGAGGCAAAGCCGAAACCATGGCGGGTCTCGCAGGTCTGGGCGATCTGGTGCTGACTTGCACGGGCGGGTTATCGCGCAATCGGAGCGTGGGCGTTGAGCTCGGCCGTGGACGCAAGCTGCCCGAGATTCTCGCCGGGATGCATGGCATGGTTGCGGAAGGGATCTTCACCACGACTGCGGCCGTGGGGCTGGCGCGGGCTCGGGGAGTCGAGATGCCCATCACGGAGCAAATGCACGCCATTCTGCATGAAGGCAAGGATCCGCGCGAGGCGATTCATGACTTGATGACCCGCAGCAGTAAAAGTGAAACTC
>JBAUYE010000071.1:0-5711 GCA_049584615.1 Candidatus Sulfotelmatobacter sp. | reverse complement strand
GTTCTGGGCCGTGCGGAACGTGAGCAGCAGATTCGCAAAGCGCTGGACGCCGCCACGCGTACGATTCCCGGGGCGCGGTGGCGGGAAGACAAGTCCCTGCTCGACACCGTCGTGAACCTGACCGAATTTCCCTCCGCAATTCTCGGCGAATTCGATCGGCAGTTTCTGGCTCTGCCGGAAGAAGTTCTGGTCACCGTGATGCGGGATCATCAGAAATATTTTGCCGTAGAAGATGCGAGCCACAAGCTGTTGCCGCATTTTCTAGCTGTGCTGAATACGGATGGAGACCGGGAGGGATTGATCCGGCATGGCAACGAGCGCGTGCTGCGGGCCCGTTTCAGCGATGCCAAATTTTTCTGGGAGACGGACCAAAAACGCTCTCTGCTGGAGCGGCTGGAACTGCTGCGGCACGTTACTTTCCAGAAGGACCTCGGCAGCTACTACGAGAAGACGCGGCGGGTGCAGCGTTTGTGCAGTTGGCTAAGCGAGATTATCAAGCAGAGTGGGATGGCGGTGCGGGCGGGCGTGGTCCACAAAGCGGCGTGTCTGGCGAAGGCCGATTTGACTACCGAGTTGGTGAAGGAGTTTACCGAGCTGCAGGGTATTGTGGGTGGGCTTTACGCGCGGGCGCAGAAGATTGACTCGAGCTTGCCCGAGTCGACGCGCTTCGCGATTGCGGATGCGATCTATGATCAGTACAGACCGCAGTCTGTCGAAGATGAGGTGCCGCGGTCTGTGGAAGGTGCGGTCCTTTCGATCGGCGACAAAGCGGACACGATCGCAGGGATGTTTGCTCTGGGGCTGGTGCCGAGCGGGTCGAAGGATCCGTTTGCGCTGCGGCGACAGGCGAATGGGATCGTGAAGGTAATCGCAGAGAAAAAGCTCCCTCTGCAGCTGACGGATTTGATGCGAGACGCGCGGGCTGGCTACCAGGGGTCAGAAGCGGAGAAGAAGTTTGTCGAGGATGGGAAATTTGTCGAGTCCGTGAAAACGTTCTTCGGCGAGCGTCTGGAGTTTTACCTGAAGGATGTTCGCGGATACACGTATGACGTGGTGAAGGCGGTGCTGGCGGCCGGATCGGAGGATGTCGTGGATGCGCTCGCTCGGGCGGAAGCAGTGAAAAAGGTTTTGCATATGTCCGAGTTTCTGGCGATTGGCGCCGCTTGCAAACGCATGCGGAATATTCTAAAGCAGGCGGAAGAGAAGGGAATTGCCCCGGCTGCGAGGTTTGAGAGCCTGCCGGATTCAGCTCCCGAAGAGAAAAATCTGGCAGCTTATATTCATGCCAATGGGCCCCGGGTCGATGCGCTGCGGAAGAAAAAAGAATACGGCGACGCCCTTATGCTGCTCTCGACGGCAAGAGAGCACGTTGATGCATTCTTCGACAAAGTCATGGTGATGGTAGAAGATAAGAATGTACGGGCAAACCGCTTGGCCCTGCTGCGGACTTTGCTCAGAGAGTTTTCAACGATTGCGGATTTTTCCGAGATCGTGACGGAAGGCAAGGCGTGACCGCCGGAAATTCCCAACAAGTTTAGTTTTGCGAATTGCCGGCGGGACGTCGGCGCTACAGAATCGAATCACAAAGGACTAATTATTTATGGCGACAACCACTCTCCCCGAAGCTCCAGTGCAGGAAAGCAAGAAAACCACAACCAAGTACGTTTACTTTTTCGGCGGCGGCAAGGCGGATGGCAACGGCAAGATGAAAGATGATCTGGGCGGCAAGGGTGCCGGCCTGGCCGAGATGACCAATGCTGGGCTGCCTGTTCCTCCAGGATTCACCATTCAGACCGAAGCCTGCCGCGAATACATGCGGAACGGTGGCGTGTCGACAGAAGTCGACCAGCAGATGGAAGACGCGCTGGCCAAACTCGAAGCACTGCAGGGTCAGAAGCTCGGTACGGGCGAGAACCCCTTGCTGGTGAGCGTGCGCTCGGGCGCGAAATTTTCGATGCCGGGCATGATGGATACGATCCTAAATCTCGGATTGAACGATAAGAGTGTGGAGGCACTGGCGAAACGCAGCAACAATCCACGGTTCGCTGCGGATTCCTACCGCCGGCTGATCCAGATGTTTGGCAACGTCGTGCTGGAGATTCCGAAGTCTGCATTCGATGGAGTATTTGACGCCAAGAAAAAGCAGAAGAAGACCAAACTCGACACCGATCTTGACGCCAAGGCGCTGAAGGAAGTGATCGAGGAGTACAAGAAAGTCGTCAAAAAGCACGCCAGGCAAGATTTTCCGCAGGATCCTCACCAGCAGCTGGTAATGGCGCGGGACGCGGTGTTCCGTTCCTGGCAAAACGATCGCGCCAAGCATTACCGCCGCATCAACAATATCGATGACATGCTGGGGACCGCGGTCAACGTGCAGGCCATGGTGTACGGCAACCTCGGCGATACCAGCGGTACAGGGGTGGGCTTCACGCGCAATCCTGCGACGGGCGCGAAAGAGTTCTACGGCGAATTTCTGATGAACGCCCAGGGAGAGGATGTGGTCTCAGGCGTTCGCACCCCGGTGCCGATTCTCGAACTGCAGAAGATTATGCCCGACGTATACAGCCAACTCCGTGAGATTACGACGCGCCTGGAGAAACACTACAAAGACATGCAAGATTTCGAGTTCACCATCCAGGATGGCAAGCTCTACATGCTGCAGACGCGGAATGGCAAGCGAACTGGTCTTGCCGCGGTGCAGGTGGCGCTCGATATGGTGAGCGAGGGACTTATCAGCAAGGAGGAGGCGATCTTCCGTCTCGATCCCAATCAGGTAGTAGATTTCTTCGTTTCTCGGTTAGACGGCAAAGACGTTCGGCCCGAAGACGTACTGACCACGAAGGGCATCGCAGCTTCCCCAGGAGCGGTCGCGGGGCAGATCGTTTTTACCGCTGACGATGCGGTTGAGAAAGCCGGACATGGCGCGGAGAAGAACCCGGTAATCCTCGTTCGCGCCGAAACCACTCCCGAAGACATACACGGTATGGAAGTTGCAATCGGCATTCTGACGTCGCAGGGTGGGGCAACCAGTCACGCGGCGGTCGTCACTCGTGGCATGGGCAAAACCTGTGTAGCAGGCGCCGGAGAGATTGTGGTTGACGAAAGAGCGCGCCAGATGCGGGCGCGAGGGCAGGTATTCAAGGAAGGAGACTGGATCACGCTCGACGGCACAGTCGGCAGTGTCTTGAGAGGGAAGAGAAAGTTACTTCCGCCGGACCCGGAGAATCTGGCCAAGCTCTACAAATTCATGAGCTGGGCCGAGCCGTTCCGAAAGATCGGCGTCCGCGCCAATGCTGATATTCCGCGTGATGCCGAGAAGGCGCGCGAGTTCGGCGCCGAGGGCATCGGCTTGTGCCGTACCGAGCACATGTTCTTTGCTCCGGATCGCATCCCGCACATGCGCGCCATGATCCTCGCCGACAACGAGAAAGATCGCCGCCTCGCGTTGAAGAAGCTGCTTCCTATGCAGCGCGCCGATTTTATTGGGCTGCTTAAAGCCATGGACGGCTTGCCGGTAACGATCCGCCTGCTCGACCCGCCGCTGCACGAGTTCTTGCCCAAGCGCGAAAAACTCATGGTCGACATCGCGAGTCTGGCCAGTGCTCGGGCAAAGCAGAAAAAGGCTCTGGTGGAGGAATATCGCGAGTATGGCGCGAAGGGAGTTGGCGATCTAAAGAAGGTTCTTCCCAGATTGCTGGCGCGCGTCGAAGAACTGCACGAGTTCAATCCCATGCTGGGGCTTCGCGGATGCCGCTTGGGGATCACTTATCCGGAGATTACCGAGATGCAGGCACGGGCCATCCTTGAAGCCGCGGTGGCGGTCGAGAAAGCCGGCATCAAGACCCATGCAGAAGTCATGATCCCGCTCATTGCCACCGTGAAGGAGATGGAGAACCAGGGAGCGATCGTGCGGCGTGTGGCGGAAGAAGTGTTCAAGGAAAAAGGAAAGCACGTGCATTACCTGGTAGGCACGATGATCGAGTTGCCCCGCGCCTGCCTCGTTGCGGATGAGATTGCCAAGGAAGCGGAGTTCTTCTCGTTCGGTACGAATGACCTGACCCAGACCACGTTCGGCTTCTCGCGCGACGACGTAAACAAGATTCTGACGGCATATCTTGAGGAAGGGATTCTGAAACAGGATCCGTTTGCCGCGATCGACCAGGTCGGCGTGGGAGAATTGGTGAAGATTGGGATCGAGCGGGGCCGAAAGACGCGTCCCAAGCTGGAGGTAGGCATCTGCGGCGAGCACGGCGGCGAACCGGAGTCAGTCGAGTTCTGCCATCAGGTGGGCATGGACTACGTGTCGTGCTCTCCGTTCCGCGTGCTGACGGCGCGTCTGGCAGCGGCGCAAGCGGGAGCGTCAGACATGCTGAAGGTTGAGGGCGGGCGAACGAAATAGAGCTCAACGCAGAGGACGCTCTGCGTGCTCTGTGTCGTGAGCTACTGCACTTTCTGCAGGCGTGCGATCAGTTTCTGGGCCAGGCTCTCTTCCGAATCCGACCAGAGCAGCCGCGAACTGATGCCACTATTTTTCCCCACGTTCACCGAGAATTCCACCAGCTTCGCCACGTTGTCGCGGATCTTGGCGCGAGTCTGCTCGGTGAGCGAAGTCTCGGGCTGCAGAAAGTACGAATCCGGGCCAAAATCCACTTCGATGTGTCCCGTCTGCTGATAAGCTCCCTCGTCAAATTCTTCTCCCTGGACGATGAACTTGACGGTTGCAGGCTCGAGCACCCAGTTGGCGTTCGATTCATCCGGCGTCCACAGATCCCAGTGAGTTTCAAACACGTAAGCGTAGTCTTCGTGAACCTGTTCGGCAGCAATCAGCGTGACCTGCCCCGGATCGATTCCGCCGGGGAACCGCCGCTCCAGCACCGTGGCCTCGTCCCATGAAATAGGATGCAGGGCAAAGTAAGTGATCCCCGGACGCTGTGCCGAGAAAGGAAACTGCTGCAGAACTGCAAAGGCGTGAGGCAACATCTCCGGACCGGAGAAATCAGGAAACCAAAGGCTGAGATAAAGAGGATCTGACACAATCGCCTCGATTGTTGTGCGCGCGCAAGTAGCGGACCTCATGATTCTAAATCGTTCCGGGACATTGGTCTCGTCTCACCCGGTCGCTCGAGGAACAGACGTTGCGGGCGGAAGGGATCGCGCGAGCACAACCGTGCTTTCTGTGTTTTGACAGCGTGCGAAGTGCTTGTTACGATCAACTGGTGCTTCGAGCACCCCGCCTCATAACGTCCCCGTCGTCTAGCCTGGCCTAGGACATCGCCCTTTCACGGCGGTAACACGGGTTCAAATCCCGTCGGGGACGCCAACCTTATCAACCACTTGCAAATCCCCTCCAGAATTTTGTAGGTCCGTTACGGTCCGATAAGCCTCGGTGCTTGGTTTTTCTTCGTTTTTGTCGAGCAGCAAACTCACAACTCGGCTCTGCGCGTCTCGCTTGGTTTGCGTGATTGCTTGCGCATAGACGTTCAGAGTGACCGAGATGTTTGCGTGCCGCATTAGCTCTTGCACAACCTTCACGTCCTCGCCGTTCCCCTTGAGGAGCGTCGCGTACGTATGCCGGAACGTGTGCCAACCGAAATGGCCCACGATTCCGATTTCTTTCGCCGCTGGCTCCAGGTGCGCCTTGTACAGCGAACCCGGCCAGTACGGCAGTTTTCCTCCACTGTGCGGACTGGCGAATACCCAGTCCTCACCCG
>JBAUYE010000070.1:0-3475 GCA_049584615.1 Candidatus Sulfotelmatobacter sp. | reverse complement strand
GTGTTCCTCTTCACAACGCCTCTGGCCCTGAAGCTAGGATCCAAGCTCCGACTCAGCCAAGTTGTTCTGTTTTATAGTCTGAACGGGATTTGTATACCTCTATTCTGGTACGCCATCGGGTCGGGTGTCGCCAGAGTGCTTGCGAAGGGACGCTCGTTCAAAACCACCCCGGTGCATCCCAACTATTGAAAAATCCCCATTACACTCATTGACCCAGGGCAGCCAACTCCTCAAGGCCACGCCGTGAGGCCTGCTGCTGAGGGAGCTACGTCATGTGGGCAGAGTCAAGTAGTGACCAGTTCATTGAGAATGTAAGATTTCTCCGGCTTACCCTTGGTGGGCATCTGCCGCCGGCAACCGATCAGTCCGGCGCATCATTCTCCAGTCGTATTCGTATGCCGTTCCACAAAGTGGGCATATCTGGTAATGACGACCATTGGAGTCGATGCGCGGCCAAGTGAACCTATGCGAGCAGCCTTGTCCGAAAAGCCGCTTCAAGAAATTCATTACTCCACCCCTTTATTGCGATTTCGCCACGTATCGAGCCATCGGCTGAAGAATGGTTTAGGCTCATTGTCCAGCAGACCCTGAAGCGTAGATAAGAGAACCCTTGGCGGCTGGGACTTAGATAGGAAGGTGTCCACCGCCTTCAGCTTCCTCTTTGGCAGCGGCCCGTAGGCGGACAACAACATGATCGGGACGTGCGACTTAACGCGCTTCATCTTCGCGGCAACCACGTCACCGTTCATTCCGGGCATCTGGTAGTCGAGAACCACTGCGTCCACAGAGTGCGACAGGAACAACTTCAGCCCTTCGTCCCCGCCGGTCGCATCCAGGACTTCATAGCCGTTGTTTTCGAGCAACATCTTGCGGCCGATGAGCCCATTCCAGTGGTCGTCAATGCAGAGAATCGTTGCTTTCCGCCGGGACATGCCTTTTCACACTTCCAGTTCGGCCAGGATTGGTGTTTTGCAAAGGCGCGCTTCCGTCCGTGGATGGACCAAAGTTGCCTAACGAAGTGGCGGGGCAAACTGATTTGACTATGACGGGAACGTACTTTCAAATTACGAACGTCCACTCGAATTCCAGTTACCAAGGCCGGAGGTTTCGAACCGAAAACTCACGCCGCTGCTCTAGGCCGTCGGGACTCCTTCACCACTCCGCGCGGTAGCCCAATTCAAGTCTTCTTCGCTTTGAGTGGTGCAGTAATCGTGATTCCTATCGATATATCGCGATTTCACTCATTGACCGGGCTCCCAGGCGAACAGAGGGCGCAAGCTTGTGCTAACCCTGTTCTCACGAGTCATCGGGCCGTTGTCCAGGATTAGATCGGGGGTTTGATTTCACGTACTGACCCGTAGGAGCAGGTTATGGTGTTGCGGTCTTCAATTCCCCCACCGAATGGGGCCGTTTCCTTCGTCACAGTGTCGATCTTCCGGAGAAGATTATCGTTGGCCCCAACCCAAAAGTCGATTGTTCTGTCCCGGAAGGCTACGCCGCCCGGATGAAACTTGGTTTCGTAAAGGAACGTCGGCGAGCCCACGATGGCGTCGCGGCGGACCAGTTTGAGATCTCCGGTCGCGTACTCGCCCATCATCGCTTCGGGAAGCCAATGCGATATTTCAGCCGGGCTCCCAACCGGCGAGTCTTTCCTCCATGGTCCGGTGCCATTCCGGCTGTACATGTCACTGCCGATGGCGATGAGCTCGATGTGCCCCGGGTCCGAACCACCGCGGCGATCGACTACGATGCGCGTGCGATCGGGCGCTGAAATTTCCCTTAAACTCTCGACAGACGAGCCGGGTCCGCTGTTATTGCTGCCGAGTTCATGACAAGTGCGGGGCATATCGGTCATCCAGGCACGCCGGGCTCTGTTCACCACCTGCGCCGGATCGTCCGTCTCGGCGACAGGGGCCAGATGCGGCCCCAAATCCTCATCCGTGACCACCTTGTTCGCGTGTGGCGCCTGAGACTTTTCGGCGCGCGCCTGACGCGCCACGTCCCCCATGGGCATGTCCTGCGCAGACAAGAGCATCGGAGAAATTAGGATGGCTGCAACCATCATGGCAAGGTTTGCAACATCTCTTTTTTTCATTTTCACTGGTCACCAACACAAGCGGGGATACTTTGCCTGCCAACTGGCCATTCAGCCCAAATTATCTACTGGAAATGTACTGGCAAGGATCGAGAAGTCGCCATCATCATGACTGTCGTAACATCCCCACTACACTCATTGACCCATGGGAGCCGGGGAATCCTGGTCAATGAGTGCTATCGCCTGGTTACGTCAGTTACGACAACCGCCTTGGATTCTGGGCTATATTCCGAACATGGGCAACTCAGGAAGACGCCTCCCTCAACTCTATTGGTTGCCACTGATTCACCTCGCTGTCTGCATCACTGCCATGTCGGGACTTGTCGTGCCTCAGCTACAGTTCTTAGGAATACTGATGACGTTCGTCAACGTAGCCGATTTGCCTATTTCGTTCGTTGCGTTCGCGTTATCTTTTCACCACGAGGCGCTCGCTTGGATATGGATGCTCGTCGTCGGCACTCTCTGGTGGTACTTCATAGGCCGAGCGGCAGAGTTTTTGCATTCTAGACTCGGGACTAGGACACACCTAGACCAGTGAGTGTTTCCTCTCTAGTCTTGCGCTTTTAGGCGATAGTTGTTGATAAATCCCCATTACGCTCATTGACTTTGCGGTTGTGAGGTCACCAACGTATATTGCTGAACCAAGACAACTTCGGAGACGTTTTTCTAACATCGGGGTGAAATGCCATTTTCGCGCCGATCGTCGCCCGACCAACGCTGATCGCCACTGGCTCGCTCCAGCTCTCATTTGCGGGCCAGCAGCAAGGAGAATCCGGCGCTAAAAGCGCATAATTCCAGAATCCAGTTCTGAACGGAGGCCGAGGTGAGAAATTTCGTAGGCGGAATTCTCGCGACGCTGGTCATCCTCACGGTAGGCGGCTGGCTCTGCGTGAAGCTTGGCTACGTGGACCTGCGCGCGAATCCTGAGCCCTCACGGCTTGAATCAGAACTGGCAGTTACCGCTCTGGATGCTTCTGCCGCACGCAGCGCACTTCGGCTGCAGAACCCGATCTCGCCGACCGAGTCAAACCTGCTCGATGGCGCGCGTCTGTATCGGGACAAGTGCGCCGACTGTCACGGCAGGCCAGATAACCCGGCGAGCGATTACGGCCGCTCGTTCAATCCCCGGGTACCTCAGTTCATGATGGAGCAAGCCCGTAAACCTGAGAACCAGACCTTTTTCATCATTAAGTATGGCGTGCGTTGGTCAGCCATGCCGGCCTGGGGAAATATCATGGCCGATAGCGAGATCTGGCAAGTCGTGATTTTTCTCAATCGCATTGGGAGTCTGCCTCCCTCGGTCCAGCTGGAACTTCACCGACCCGCTGGAAGCACTCCGTGAGCTCAGTGGCCGGACATTTTGAGTGTAAACGCCTGGTT
>JBAUYE010000069.1:0-10944 GCA_049584615.1 Candidatus Sulfotelmatobacter sp. | reverse complement strand
GAGAAACAAATCGCGCCTCCGGTCGAGGCAGAACTTTTTTCTTGACATCCCTTTTTATAGAACTCATTGACTGTACTCCGTGCCTCTCGCCTTCCTATGCCCGTTCACGCAGACGAGCGTCGATGTACGCATCAAGTTCTTCCCGTGGAATGACGAACCGTCGCCCGATTTTGCAAGCGCGGAGTTCCTTCGCCCAGACTGCTTCACGGACAGCCCAGACAGCCGCACCGAGGTAGACAGCCGCTTGCTTGATTGTGAGGAGACGAGGAACTATGGGTTGGATTGTTGGACTGAGTCGTGCTTGCTGGATTGGCACATAATGCCCTCCAAGCGATGCGGTTCGTTCCTCGCATCGACTCATGTGCCAGCATCGGCATGTCGCCTAGCCCCACATGGTGCCCCGCCTCAACTGTGCGAGGTTCTAGTGCGGAACAAATCTCTCCGCACGTAAAACCATCGTACCACACGAAACCCGCGCCAGTCAAGGCTTTTCCTGCTTAGGACTTTAGTAACCTCACCTGATTACCTTTAGGCTATAGCATTTGTGGGGCAGAAGATTTATGGTGAAAAGTGGGGGTGACCTATGGCACGGAAAAAAAGCACGGTACGACGAGCGAACGGCGAAGGCGGGCTGATTAAAATCGCAGGCTGTCGCTTTTGGTATGCACAGTATTACCAAGACGGGCGACAAGTCCGTGTTTCGACGAAAACCGAGGTGAAGGCTGAGGCTCTCGCCACACTTCGCAGATTCATGGGTGACAGAGACAACGGTCACGCATCTATAACGGACATGCGCCGATTGCGCTATGCCGATTTACGGGCTGCGTTGATTGATTCCTACGTCGCACAAGGCAACAAGTCCCTGAAGGAGAAAGCGGACGGCTCCGAAACTATCGCAGGATTGACGGCGCTAGATGAATTCTGCGGATTCAAGAGCGAGATTGTTGACGGCAAGGTCACTGTGACCGAGAAGGGAATGTCCGTTGCACAGATGACGACTGACGCGGCACGGCGTTTTGTGCGGGAACGTCGAGAAGATGGAACAGGGAATGCAGCAATCAACCGCAGTCTCGCCGCTCTACGGCGAATGCTGATGATTGCGAAGCGTGAGAAAAAGATTCACGATGTCCCGTTCATCCAATTCCAGAAGGAACCCCATGCACGGAAGGGATTCCTGGAGCGTGACAAGTTCGTCGAACTTCTCAAACTGTTGCCGACTCATCTTCGTCCGGTTATTACGTTGCTCTATTACTGCGGGACGCGAATCGGGGAAGCGTTGCAGATTGAATGGTCTCAGGTCAATCTCGACAGTCGGTTGATTCGATTGGAGCCCGAGCAAACGAAGACCGACGAAGCCCGTATCCTGCCTCTGCCGAGTGTTCTGGTCAACATGCTTGCTGCGATTGAGCCGAAGACGGGGAAGGTGTTTGACGGCACGAATCTCCGCAAGGAATGGATGACCGCTTGTGCCGCGTGCGGGCTAGGCACTAAAATCGAAGTCGAAGGCAAACCGTATGACCCGCGGTACGTCGGGCTAACGTTGCACGACCTGCGACGTTCTGCCGTTCGGAATCTGGTGCGGGCGGGGAATACTGAATCGGTTGCGATGAAAATCAGCGGTCACAAGACGCGCAGCGTATTCGACCGATACAACATCACGAGCACTGCTGATGTCACCAATGCAATGCAGCGTGTCGAGTCCGCAACGTTGACGACTGGAAAGACGCTCGACGGTGAAAAAATGGTGAAAAAGCCTTCACGCAGTACCCGTAAGTCATTGATGGCGCTATCGTCTAGGGGTTAGGACGGAAGATTCTCAATCTTCAAACCCGGGTTCGATTCCCGGTAGCGCTACCAAACAGTCTCCTTTGTAGAGAAGCGTCGCGTGGTAGCCGTCAAATCAAGCGAAATTGCCCGGATACTGCGATAGTTCCCCTTCGAATCAGGAGCCGAGAGAACTCCGCTTCAAGGACAACAACACATTTGTTGGGCTTTTTCTCCCTACTTGAACGGAGGTCCGTCTTTGCAAGCCTAATTAGGCGAATGGTTGGCGATCAAAAACGGAAACATCCGAAAACTCACTTGACTTGCCCAGAGGGACGATCCTACGAAAACGTAATGAGGCCCCAACGGCAGGTACCGCAACCATCTACCAGCTGGAAGATGGCAGTCGTGTTCTTCGCTTTGCGGGTTTTAGCACATCAAACGGTCGTCTCTACCAGGTTCCCTTACAGGCCGGTCATTTTTTCCAGGCGTTCTGGATACCGGGGTCCTTCCACCTTAATCGAGGCCGCATCGAGGTCTCGCAGGTCTTCGGGTGTCAGTTGGATCGTCACCGCTGCGATGTTCTCTTCCAGGCGGTTTAGCTTGGTCGTGCCGGGAATCGGAACAATCCAGGATTTTTGCGCGAGCAGCCAGGCGAGTGCGATCTGGGCCGGACTCGCGTTCTTGCTCTTTGCAATACTTGCGAGCAGGTCGATCAGCGCCCGGTTCGCTTTGAGAGCCTCCGGGGTAAAACGAGGCAGGCCGCTGCGGAAATCGGCGCTGTCGAATTTTGTGTTTTCGTCGATCTTGCCTGTCAGGAAGCCCCTGCCCAGCGGGCTATAGGGCACGAGGCCGACGCCAAGCTCTTCCAGGGTCGGGATCACCTCGGCTTCGGGTCTGCGCCACCACAGCGAATACTCGCTCTGGAGCGCAGTGACCGACTGCACCGCGTGAGCGCGGCGGATCGTCTGCACGCCTGCTTCGGACAGGCCAAAGTGCTTCACCTTGCCGGCCTGAATGAGTTCCTTCACCGTGCCGGCGACATCTTCGATGGGCACATTGGGGTCGACACGGTGCTGATACAAGAGATCGATGGCATCGACTTTCAACCGCTTGAGCGAGCCTTCGACAGCCTGCTTGATGTGCTCGGGCTGACTATTCACACCCGGCGCTCCGGGCCGCTTATCACCGCCACTCACATCGAACCCGAACTTGGTAGCGATCACCACCTTCCCGTGGAAAGGCGCAAGAGCCTCACCCAGGAGTTCCTCGTTGGTGAACGGTCCGTATACCTCGGCGGTGTCAAAGAAAGTGACGCCGCGGTCCACTGCGGCATGGAGAAGATCGGTCATCTCTTTCTTGTCTTTGGGCGGCCCGTAGGAAAAGCTCATACCCATGCAGCCGAGCCCGAGAGTTGAAACTTCAAGATTTTTTCCCAGATTGCGCTTTTGCATGGCTTCTCCTTCTGAACCACTGCCTTCACCTTCAGGCTGGGGTTAGATGCCGGTGGAGCGTAGCCGATTCGTTCCAGTTTGTTGCACCCCCTCCGTTATGAGGGAAATAAATTGATCTATCCGGACCGGGCAGCCATCTTGCGGTGAGCTTGCCCAGAAATTACAGCTTGACATATATCTGTTTGTGATGTATCACCTACTGATATATGACGGAAACGGAAATCCCAGATCCTGTTCGCGAGTTGCTGCCTCTTACTCCGGCGGTGTTCTACATCCTTTTTGCGCTCGCGGAAGGCGAAAAACACGGCTACGCGATCATGAAGCAGGTAGAAACCGTTTCCGGCGGACAATTCACCATGGGACCGGGGACGCTTTACACGACCATCCAGCGCCTGCTGCAAGTCGCTCTTATTGAGGAGACCTCGACTGCATCGGACTCGGAACGGCGCCGCCGCTGTTATCGGCTGTCGCGTAGCGGTCGTCAGGTACTCGAAGCCGAGCTGAATCGTATGGAGTCGCTAGTGCGCTCCGCCCAGCGCAGGAAGTTGGTGCCACGTGGCGCAAGTTAAAGGCAACTCGGCCTCCGCCGTCCTTGAAGTCAGCCACAAGGTTTACGCGGGGTCTCTTGTTCTGTATCCCAGCGAGCTTCGCCGCGATTTCGGCGCTGAGATGGTCGAAGTTTTCGATGAACAGGTCTCGGAAGCATACTCCCGAAGCGGCTTTCCGGGTTTCCTTGGTGTCTGGTTCAGCGCGATGCGGGAGTTCGTCACTATCGCATTGCCCAGGCGGCTTGCAGAGCGCGTGGTTCCGATCGCTGGTGTGACGGCGGCATTGGCATTAATGGTGTGGTTTGCGGGCTACATAGGGTACGTGATGGAAACAGCCTGTTCGAGCTGCAGTCATTAACTTTAATCTCGGCCTTACAAATCCATGGAGGTTCCTATGAAGGGATACTTTTGCCTGTTTCTACTGTTGGTTGGCACGGCTCTTTTCGCGCAGCCGCAGGCGACACCGGAAGAAAGCGCTGTTCTCAGGGTACAGCGGGGATGGTTGGAAGCATCCCAGAAGGGCAACGGCGAGGCTCTATGCCAGATCATCGATGACAGCTTCGTAGGCAGCACGCCCGACAATACGATCATCAACAAGCGAAGCCTGTTCCCACCCGGCGGCAGCGAGCCGATGTTCGCCAACACTCACTTCCTGAACCTTAGCGCAAAAGTTATCGGCGACACGGCAGTCGTATTTGGAGAAATGGTCACTGCTGGCGACCAGTCAGCTTTACGCTGTGCCATGGTTTACAGGAAGCGAGCAGGGACCTGGAAGATGATCGCCGCTCAACTGGTACCCGTGTCGGAGGCGAAAGATGCGGGGGGACGGTAGCCCTGGCGCGTCCACGTTACTGTCAAAGGAGGACTGGAGCTCTCCCATGAGCCTGGGGAATGATCCGTTTACGGATGTTCGGACTATAATGGCGCGACGCGATGGCTCTTACCTCTGGCACGAAGCTCGGCCCCTACGAAATCCAGTCTCCGCTGGGCGCAGGCGGCATGGGAGAAGTTTACCGTGCTCGTGACACCCGCCTCGATCGCACCGTGGCGGTGAAAGTTCTGGCTTCCCACCTTTCTTCTTCGCCGGAACTGAAGCAGCGCATGGAGCGCGAGGGGAGGGCGATCTCTTCGCTGAACCATCCCCACATCTGCCAGCTCTACGACATCGGCTCGCAGAATGGCACCGATTATCTGGTGATGGAGTTTCTGGAGGGGGAAACTCTGGCCGAGCGATTGCGCAAAGGCGCGATGCCGCTGGCCGAGGTTTACAAGATTGGGATTGCCGTAGCCGAAGCGCTGGCGGTGGCGCACCGCAGCGGGATTGTGCATCGCGACCTGAAGCCGGGGAACATTATGCTCACCGCCGGTGGCGCAAAGCTGATGGACTTTGGGCTGGCGAAGCCGCTGGGAGTGCAGAGTGCCGGGACTGGATCCGGATCGGCAGCACCATCGTTTACAGCTGCAGCCACGATGAGCGGGCCCAGCCCGTTAAGCCCGCTGACCACTGCGGGCAGCATCATTGGCACGATTCAATACATGTCTCCGGAGCAGATCGAAGGCAAAGAAGCGGATGCGCGCAGTGACATCTTCGCTTTCGGCGCAGTGCTCTATGAGATGACGGCGGGGAAGCGGCCGTTCGCGGGTAAGAGTCAAATCTCGCTGGCTTCGTCAATTCTGGAGAGTGATCCGGCGCCAATCAGTACGGTCAAGCCAGAAACGCCGGCCGGCTTCGAACACGTCGTAACGACTTGCCTGCAGAAGAACCCCGAGGACCGTTATCAATCGGCGCACGACGTTAAGCTGGAACTGCAGTGGATGGCGGCGGAACGGCCGGGACCAAGCGTTGCTGCTTTGCCACCGCCTCCCGCACCTTCGCGGAGACGCGAGCGTCTCGGCTGGACCGTCGGTATCCTGACAGCAGTGGTCGTGGGTTTGATCGCTGGGATTTTCATCGGTCGTCCGGTTGAGCCCCAGGCCATCCGGACTGTCATCAATCCTCCAGAGAAGACCACACTGAATTTGACCGGCGATTCTGCCGGACCGCCGGTGCTTTCGCCGGACGGAAGCGCAATCGCCTTCAGTGCCACGGGTGCGGATGGCAAAGCTGCGCTCTGGGTTCGCCCGATGAATTTGCTGGAAGCGCGGTTGCTGCCCAGCACCGAGGGTGCGATTTTTCCCTTCTGGTCCCCGGACGGACGCTCGCTGGGATTTTTCGCCGACAGCAAACTGAAAACGATTGATCTGAATGGCGGTTCGGCGCAGGTGATTGCTGACGCATCGCTCGGGCGTGGAGGCGCCTGGGGAGCGGATGGAGTGATTCTGTTTTCTCCCAGTCCGAGCGATCCTCTGCTGCGCGTGAGCGTCAACGGAGGAACTCCAGTTCCGATTACGAAACTCGATACGGCGCTGCACACTTCGCATCGCTGGCCGTTCTTTCTTCCCGATGGCAAGCACTTCCTCTATCTCGCGCTGCACCACGATCCCTCGAAATCCGCCAACAACGAGCTTTATTACGCATCGCTGGATGGCCGCGAAAATCATCCTCTGTTCCGTTCACAATCGAACGCCGTTTATGCCGACGGTTTTCTTTTGTTCGCGCGTGGCAGTCAATTGATGGCGCAACCCTTCGATCCCTCGTCAGGAAAGCTGAGTGGCGAGCCCCAAGACTTGGCCAAGGGCATCATGAACGACCCCAGCACCTGGCATATGGACGCGTCGGCTTCCAGTGGCGGACTGCTGGTCTTCGGCAGCGGCGCGTCGGGCGACTTGCAGTTGATCTGGATGAATCGCAGCGGCAAAGAGATCAGCACCATAGCGGACAAGCTCACAGACCTGCAAGGGGCAGTCGTCTCCCCGCAAGGGGACCGCATCGCTCTTCAAATTGATGCGGGAGAGAACGACATCTGGGTGCTCGATCTAGCGCGCGGCGTTCGTACCAGACTGACTTTTGGACCGGTGGCGAACACATCCCCAGTCTGGTCGCCGGATGGCAAGTGGATCGCCTACTCCTCGCCTCGCGCCGGTCACTTCAACCTCTACCGCAAACCCTCCGATGGCGGCGGCGCGGAGGAGCTTCTGACCAGCGATGACCAGGGGATTGAGCCCAGCGACTGGTCGCGCGACGGGAAGTACCTGATCTACACGCGGGGTGGTCCCACGGGCCAGACATGGGCCCTCCCGCTCCAGGGAGAGCGTAAACCGTCGCTGGTGGTGTCGCGGGGCGCCTTTGCAAAGCTTTCGCCGGACGGCCGTTGGCTGGCCTACACTTCGGATGAATCGGGCGCGTTTGAAGTTTATGTGGTGGCCTTTGGCGGTGGGCAGGCCAAGTGGCAGGTATCCGCCAATGCCGGACAACTGCCGGTCTGGAGCAGGGACGGCAAGGAACTTTACTATCTGGACGCGACTTTCGACATCTTCGCCGTGCCGGTGAAGGATGCGGGCGGGGCTCTGCAATTCGGCGTGCCGCAGGCGGTGGTCACCAATTGGGCCGCTCCGCAGGCTTTCTATGATGTTGCCCCCGACGGGAAGAAGATCCTGCTCAATCGGATTGCGCAACAGGTGAGCCAGTCGGTCACCGTGGTTACCAATTTTGCGGCGGGATTGAAGAAGTAAGCGTAATCAGTATCCTGAACTCGCCGTAAACTACTCGCGCAGGGGTAACATGAAAAATTCCATTCGCATTGCAGGCGCTGTGCTGCTGCTTACGACTTCGATGTCCATGTCGGCCCGAGATCGATCCAATGCGCGCTCGATGGTGATCACACGCTACGGCATTGTGGCGACCAGCCATGTGCAGGCTTCGGTGGCAGGAGCGAAAATTCTGGAGCGCGGTGGTTCTGCGGTGGATGCTGCGATCGCCGCGAACGCCGTGCTGGGCGTGACCGAGCCCATGATGAACGGCATGGGTGGCGATCTGTTTGCGATTTATTGGGACGCGAAAACCGGCAAGCTGTACGGGCTGAACGCGAGCGGGTGGGCGCCGCGGGGGCTGACCATCGCGCATGTGAAAGCACAGGACGCGACCACAATGCCGGGGTTTGGGATTGACTCGGTCACCGTGCCGGGTGCGGTTGCTGGTTGGAATGCGCTACACCAGCGTTTTGGGAAGCTGGCTTGGAAGGATCTTTTCCAGTCTGCGATTTTCTATGCGGACGATGGCTATCCCGTGCCGGAAGTGATTGCGTCGTATTGGAATGACGCGGCTGAAACGGTTTCACACGATGCCGAGGCACGGCGGATTTATCTGCCTGGCGGCAAGCCTCTGAGCGTGGGACAGGTGTTTCAGAATCACGATCTCGCGAAAGCTCTGCGGCTAGTTGCTGATGACGGAGCAGATGCGTTCTACAAGGGCGAGATCGCGCGCGCGATTCTGAGCACTTCGCAGAGCCTGGGCGGAACCATGGCGGCGGACGATCTGGCGGAGTTTTCGCCGGAGTGGGTTGAGCCGATTTCAACTACCTACCGCGACTGGACCGTCTACGAACTTCCTCCCAACGGGCAAGGCATGGCTGCGCTCGAGATGTTGAACATCATGGAGACTTCTGCGCCGTCGCCCGATGGACCTTTGAGCGCCGTCGAGTTGCATAAGAAGATCGAGGCCATGAAGCTGGCTTATGCCGATCTGGGGCGCTACAACGGCGATCCGCGCTTTGCGAAGATTCCGGTGAAGGGAATCCTGTCGAAAGAATACGCGCGCGAGCGCGCCAAGCTGATCGATCCCGGCAAGGCTAACTGTGAGGTTGCGGCCGGCACGCCACCTTTCAGCGACACGACTTATCTTTCGGTGGTCGATCGCGAGGGCAACATCGTCTCGTTGATTCAGAGCAATTACGAGGCGTTTGGATCGGGCATTGCAGTGCGGGGCATGGGATTCGCGCTGCAGGATCGCGGTGCGCTGTTTTCGCTCGATGCCGCGTCACCGAATGCGCTCGCCCCGAGAAAGCGGCCGTTTCACACGATCATTCCCGCCTTCATGGAACATGGGGACCAACATATTGGTTTCGGGATCATGGGAGGAGCCAACCAGCCGCTGGCTCACGCGCAATTCGTTTCCAATGTAGTGGACTACGGAATGAATATTCAGGAAGCAATGGAGAACGCCCGCTTCACAGTCAGTCCGCAGCGCGGGTGCCATATTGTGATCGAGTCGCGCGTACCGCCGGAAGTGCGGCAGAAGCTATCCGCGATGGGGCATCAATTCGACGTGAGGAACGGATACTCGACGGCGATGGGGCGCGGACAGGCCGTTCTGCACGACTCGAAGACCAAGGTGAACTACGGCGCGTCGGACGCGCGCGCTGATGGCGCTGCAGTTCCAGAGAAATAGTTACTTGCCAATAGTGCCAAGTAAAATCTTTGTCATTCCGACCCCCGAGCGAAAGCGAGGGGCGGAGGAATCCCGGTTTAAGTGCCCAGTATTCGGTAGCAAGTACTTCACGACCGCAGCAAATTCCTCGCGATGAACAGGACGTTCGCGGGACGCTCGCCCAGCCGCCTCATGAAGTAGGGATACCACTCGCTGCCAAAGGGAATGTAGATGCGCACGCGCCAGCCGTCGCGCGCCAGCTTGCGCTGCAGGTCGCGGCGAATGCCGAAGAGCATCTGGAACTCGAACGAGTCGCGGGAAAGTTTTTCGCGGATGGCAAAGACCTGGGCTTGTTGAATGATGCTCTCATCGTGCGTCGCGAGGCCATGATAGATGCCGCTTTTCATCAGGATCTTCATCAGCTTGACGTAGTTGGCGTCGACGTCGGATTTGAGCGGGAAGGCGATCTCCGCGGGTTCTTTGTAGGCGCCTTTGCACAGGCGGATGCGGATGCGCTCGGCCAGAAGTTTTTCGATGTCGCTCTCAGAGCGCCTCAGGTAAGCCTGGATCACGGTGCCGACGACGTTGGCGTTTCCGGGTATGGCATGAAGTTCGTGGACGAAATCCAGCGTTCGCTGGGTATAGGGCGA
Organism: Candidatus Sulfotelmatobacter sp.; assembly: GCA_049584615.1. GTDB lineage: Bacteria > Acidobacteriota > Terriglobia > Terriglobales > Acidobacteriaceae > Sulfotelmatobacter. The sequence goes on along the minus strand of JBAUYE010000069.1, from coordinate 1,223 downwards.
GCCTTCCATGTCGACGCGCACAAAACTCGGAGGATCCATGGATGCGGCCTTGGCGACTAATCCGCTCACGATTTCGCGGGCCAGCCGCTCGTCTACATCAAGCCCCATGTGAGTGAGTTTCAGGCTGATATTGGCGTTGAGCTGGTGGGTGGCAATGGCGTCGAGAACCTGTTGATAAAGCTGGCCGCTGTGGCGGGCCTCCTCGGGATTGGCGACATTTTCTCCGAGGTTATCGATAGTGACGCTCATGCTCGCGCGGTTGACCGCTTGAGTGGCGCGGACGGCGTCGGCGATCTCAGTTCCGGCAACGAAGCGACCAGAGACGCGGCGGCCGAGCGAAGAGCTCTCAGCAAAGGTGCGCAAAGATGGATTTTCGGAAAGCCGGACGAAGAAGGCTCTTAACATTCCGCACCTGAAGAATTATCCACCGGAAGCGATGATTCGATAAAGAGCACAGAACGTTTTATCACAACGAGGGCGAACCGCAGCCGCGGCCATAAGCAGTCGAGCGCGAAGCGGTTTGCGTGGGATGGACGGCGGACTAGGGTGTGAAGTGAAGTTCAACCGTCTCGTGAGTTTCGTGAGACGCAGCTTCCCACTTCCACTGGCGCAGCGCGTCCTGAGCGGCTTGCGCGAGCAAGGGATGGCCGCCCTTTACTTCGACAGACGTTACCTTCCCGTTCGGAGCAACCAGCACGTCTGCCCGGACGACGCCCTGGATCTTCATGGAGCGGGCGAGGGCGGGATATTCCGGAGCCACCTTGACCGCTACCTTGCGGTTAGCGGCGGAAACCTCCTGGGCAGAAGCGTGGTATGGGGCGAACCCTATTAGTGCCAACAGAACAAGAACAGCCGCCGAAATCCGGTTTTTCATGGGAGCAGGGATTTCCGTATTCAGAATTTGTTCCTATTCAGGATAAGAGAGATTCAGTTTGCGTCGTAGATTACTTGGGTAACGAGGCGAAAGTAATTGCATTGAGATGCGAAGGTAGCCTTGTCCCGCGAGATGCGATTTGGTGGAATCCTCAGCCGGCATGCTCTTCCAGGAACTTCTCGACCTCGATGGCGGCCATGCAACCGGTGCCGGCGGCGGTGATGGCCTGGCGATAGCGGCGGTCCTGCACGTCGCCACATGCATAGACACCATGGACGCGGGTCAGAACGTAGTTGTGGGTCTTGAGATAGCCGTCCGCATCGGTGTCGAGCTGGCCGGCAAACATTTT
>JBAUYE010000068.1:0-20540 GCA_049584615.1 Candidatus Sulfotelmatobacter sp. | reverse complement strand
ACGTTGGTAGGACGCTTTTCCGCCGTTTGTTGCTGCCAACCGCTGCCTGAGGCCACATTGAAGATGCCTATGTAGCCGTTTACCAGAAGCTGAAATGGATTCTGCATTTTGTTCATGCGATCGAACTGCGTCGAGCCCTCGCTGCGGAAGCTCTCAAACCACGAGGGGTAAACGAAATCGGAAAGCAGGACGTTATCGATTTGATAGCCGAGGCTGTCGTCTTCGCAGGCGTCGCAGACCTCGTAGGCATAGAGAATTCCCGCAGTGTTGTTGTTCTCAACGAACACGGTGAGGTTGATGTTCGGGTCGCCCAGCATCTCCAGCAGTTCGTGGCTGGCGGTAACGGTCCAGGACGTTCCTGCCTTGAGATCGCTGGCGACGAAGACCTTGCCGATGGGGAGCCCTTCGGTGGTGAGATCGTGATAGCCCAGAGCGTTCGCCTGGTCGGAGTCGTCGAGCAGCACCAGCCACCAGCTTCCGCTGGGAGGTTGATTGCCCTTGGCGACGATGCTGAGTTGAGCGGCGGCGCCCCAGACCGGACCGAAGTCGTTGGTCACCTGCTTCTGGAGCGCTGCCACGACCGGCACGACATCCGTGTCGGCCAGCACGGTGCTCTCGTTGATCACAGAAACTTGAATGGTGGGTGTTTGGGCGTGGGTGGGTTGCGGCATACAGATGGTCTCCTTTTCAAAGAAATTCGGAGAACGCGCAGCGTGAGTTGCGTGACTCTGTGAAAAAAAGCTTATACGCTGACCTTGTGAGTAAAATGCCTCGACGGTTAAAAAAAGTGGAGCGCAGTTCCAATTTGGAACCCCAGCTTCGACCATCGGCTCAGAGTAAATGTTGCTTGAAACTTCTCGACGTATGATTCGTTTCGCTGAAATCTCGGCCACGGTAACGCAAGCCGCCACAGATGCGGGTTTCGACTTGGTGGGCGTAGCTCCAGTCGATGACGCCCCGGAGTTGGAATATTTTCCCCGCTGGATTGCCGACGGGCACGGCGGTGAGATGAAATACCTGGAGGCTCGCGACGAGCAAGGTCGCTTGAAGCGTGCGTCGCTCGCGCATGCTGCTCCCTGGGCGCGTAGCGTTGTGGTCTGCGCCATTAACTATAACACAGCACATCCGTATTCCACGGAGGTGTCCGATGATTCAATCAGGGCGCAGGGGCGTGGCTGGATCTCCCGCTACGCCTGGGGCGAGCAGGACTATCACGACTCGGTGATGCCGCGTCTCCGGCAGGTTGAACGTGCGCTCAAAGTCGCATTTGGAGCCGGCGACCTGGTCACGCGCTGTTACGTCGACACTGGTCCGATCGTCGAGCGTGTGGTCGCGAAGTATGCTGGGATCGGATGGATCGGGAAGAACACGTGCATCATCAATCAGAAGATGGGATCGTGGCTCTTCCTGGGCGTGATTCTTACTTCACTCGATCTCGAAGTTGATCCCGGATCGGACTCCAAATTGGGCGTGCCGGCTCCTGATCGCTGTGGCACCTGCATGCGCTGCATCGACGCCTGCCCCACCGACGCATTCGTCGCGCCCTATCAGCTGGACTCGAACCGGTGCATCGCGTACCTCACGATCGAAAAACGTGGAGCACTCCCGGAGGATGAGGAACTTCGCTCCGGAATGGGGCGGCATGTTTTCGGCTGCGACATTTGCCAGGACGTTTGCCCCTGGAACCGGAAAGCGCCGTCCACGAAGGCAGAAGAGTTTCAGCCCCGGCCAGATTTGGTAAATCCTGCGCTCGACTGGTTGGCAGAGATCAGCGAGGAAGATTTCCGGCGCACGTTTCGCGGCTCGCCGGCGCGCCGGGCGAAGCGCGCAGGACTGCGCCGGAACGCAGTCATCGCCATGGGCAACAGCGGAGATCGGAAATTTCTTCCCCTGCTCGAAAAGCTGGCCGGGGATGAGGACGAAGTGGTCGCCGAAAGTGCCGCCTGGGCCATCCATAAGCTGAGTTTGGTCGATTAGCTTTTTGGGTGCCACGATCGACACCGTTTAGCTACACTAAGAACGTGGGCTTCAGATCAGATTTAACACTGCATTCACGTCCTGTATCCGGTTAATTTTCAATCAGGTATGCACCTTACCCCTGTTCTCCGCTAACTATCTGACTTCGGTAACTCGCATTCCTCATTTTTGGCAACTAATCTCTCCAGAAGGGGTTCTTACAAGGGACTAGCTATGCCTTGTCTGGGGAGATTCCGGCGCGCGCTGTGCACCTGGTTGGTGCTGGTGGCGGGGTCTGCCGGTCTGGCGAGAGCGTCGGCCACTCTTCTCCTCGAAGAGCCTTATGGCAAGCTCGGATTCTTTACGGCTACGGGACATGCCGCGGTGTATTTGTCCGGAGTTTGCGCTGCGACTCCGCTGGTGCTGCGTCCCTGCCGTGTGGGAGAACTGGGAGCTGTGATCAGCCGCTATGACGGAGTCGGCGGCTACGACTGGGTGGCGATCCCGCTGATTCCTTATCTCTACGCGGTCGAGCGCTCGGATGACATTCCGCTGTTTGTTGATCCGAAGATGGTCGCCTTCCTGCGCGACCAATACCGCCGCAAGCATCTCGAAGCGGTTGCGCCGGATCGGGACAACGGAGAAACTCCCGGTGGGAACTGGTATGAACTGGTAGGTTCCGCCTACGACCGAACCGTGTACGCGTTCGAAATCGAAACCACTCCGGCGCAGGATCGCGCCTTCATCGAGAGATACAATTCGTCGCCGAACCGTTCTCACTTCCACACGGTTTCCTCGAACTGCGCGGATTTCGCCAAGGATGTGATCAACTTCTACTACCCGAGAGCCCTGCATCGCAGCGTCGTCGCCGATGTCGGAATCACAACTCCCAAGCAGATGGCGAAGACCCTAATCAAGTTCAGTGCTCACCATCCTCAACTCGAGTGCTCGCGCTTCGTGATCCCGCAGATTCCGGGCAGTGTCGCGCGCAGCACTCCAGTGCATGGCGTGGTCGAATCTTTTCTCAAGTCAAAGAAGTATATGGTTCCCAGCGCCGTAGCGAGCCCGATATTCGCGGGTTGTGTTGTGGCCGTCTACGTGGGCACGGGCGCGGGCCACTTCAATCCGTCCGAGCAGGCGCTGGTTTTCAACGCCGAGCGCGCGCTCGAAGCGCCTCTTGGCTCCGAGGATCGCCTCTCCTATCAAAGCGAATTGAACCAGCTCATGGAAAACCAGGCCGTGGCGGATCCGGGTCCTGAAAGTGCCGGCGCTCGCCTGGAAAAATGGCGACGCCTGTTGCACGATGCCGCCCCGGAGTTCGATGCTCAGGGACGCCCGATCATGCTCATCCCCGTGGGAGAGCAAGTGGTGAGTGTTGGGGTTTCAGACAGCAACATCCTCGGCAGTGACGCGCCACAGCCCCTCATGCAGAAGCTTCTGGAGGCCCGGCTGCATGCGGAACTGCGCAAGGGATCTCCGCCCAAGGCCTCAGAAAGTGACATTACTCGCGACTGGAATTTGCTTCAGAAAGCCATGAACGGTTCGGACTTTGAGGAGGCTGCGCGGTTTCACAGACCTCAGCAGCTCGCCTTGCAATCGCGGCCGGATCGCCCCGGAAATCAGCCCTGAGGGCCTTGCCGTCTGGCTCCAAAGACACAACCAAAGACACAATCTGAGAACCTGGCAGCTGAATAACCGTCTGTCCCCGCTTCTATTGCTGCTCTGGTGGTTGGGATTGCGGAATTGCCGCGCCGGGCGCCTGAGGGGAACCCGGTCGTCCCTGTTGCAATTGCAATTGCCGCTGCTGCATTTCCTGCAACAGCTGCTGTGGAGTCTTTATTCCCGGCTGGTCGGGAGTGGCCGTCGGTTGTTCGGCCTCCACCGGGCCCTGATCCGGAGTGTCCTCGGCGGTGTCTTCCAGCGGATCGGCTGTATCCACAGCGTTCGCGGCCGGAGGGGTCTCGTTCTTGGCTGCTGCTGCTTCGGCACCCGGGGTGTCCGGTCCGGACTTGGGCACCAGCACCACGCGCACCAGCGCATTCGCATCTTCCGGGGAGCCCAGCAGTATGTAATTGAAGTGCGATCCATTCAGCAGTTCGGCCATGACTTCCCGCGCCGGCCCGGGACCGAGCCGCGTCACCACGCGCTCATTGGCCGTGGCCGGGATTTCAATATCGGCCGCCGTATATTTGCGCACGCTCCGCAGAATGTCGCTCAGCGTGGAGTTCGGGGCGATAATCGTCAGCTGCCCATCCTGGTAGCTGACCTCGGGCGCCACCGCCGGAATGGCATCCAGCGGGACCTGCGGAACAGGCCCTCGTGGCCCGGAGGGTAGCGGAGGCGGGGGCGCCGGCTGCTTCTTCACCTTATGCACGGGATGCGTCTTCGGCGTATCGGCGCGCCCCGCAACCGGCAGGCACAACACACCCGTCAGCAGCAAGCCTGTAAGCTTAAATCCCGCGCTCATGACGACCTTTCCTTGATCTTGGCCGATCTTGGGAAGACGGCAGGTCTGTAGCTGCAATTCTAGCACCGATTCTCGGGTTCGCCTCGCGACGCCAAACACCGCACGTAACTCCTGTAGTCGATAGAACGTGTTGGCTTTACTGTCTTGCGTGAAGATTCTTCGAGACGAGCTCAGGCCTGGATGTGCACTGCGGTCGGCATCGAACTCAGCCAAGACCGATCGCAGGTAGAGACCAGGGATCAACAGTCAGGTCTTGAGTTCCTGTTCCAGCAGGCAGTCCTTCGGATCTTTATCGTCGCGCAACCCCAGAAACACCGGAGCCCGCAACTTCGGCCCGCTACCGGCGCTGGCGCCGCCGGTCCACTCCGCGAACTCAATCTCGGCCACGAGCTCGGGTTTCACCCAGTAGACTTTCCGCAAGGCCTCGACCTCACCGTGGAACGGATTCTTCTTGGTCTCGCGTTTCTTCAGCAATTTCCATACTTCGTCGAGCGAAGCCTGGTCAAATCCGCTGCCCGCCTGTCCGACATGAAACAGCCAGCCCTGTTTGTCATAGAGCCCCAGAACAATGGATCCGAAATGCGCGCGGCTGCCCTCCGGTTCGGTGTAGCCCCCGATCACAGCCTCCAACCGGTGCGTGATCTTGATCTTCAGCCACTCACTCGTACGCCGCTCCACGTAAATGCTGTCGCGCTTCTTGGCCAGGATGCCTTCGAGCCCCTTGGCGCGCGCCATTTCGAACAACGCTTTCCCCTGCTTCTCGTAATGATCGGAATAGCGCACGGAATCTCCCGTGATCAATACAGAAGCTAATTTTTTCTTCCGCTCCTCCAGCGCGACCTTCCGCAAATCGTAGCCATCGAGATAGAGCAGATCGAACGCGTAATACAGCACAGGGACTTCCGCTTTAGCCGGCCCACGCCGCCCGCCGGGGCGAAATCCCGTGCGTTGCTGCATCAGGGTGAACGAAGCACGCCCCTGGTCATCGAGCGCGACCACTTCGCCGTCAAGAATCGCGCTCTTGGCGTGGACGAACTTCGGCAAATCTTTCAGCTCGGGAAAACGCTCGGTCAACTCATTCTGATTCCGCGAAACCAGCCGCAACTTGCCGTCTGTGATAAAAGCGATGGCGCGATAGCCGTCCCACTTGATCTCGAACAACCACTCCGCCCCGTCAAAGGGCTCATCCACGGGAGTCGCCAGCATGGGATGAATCGTGGTTGGCATGGGCCGCTTCACAGCGCCATCAGGGGACTTTACCGCCGAGCTCGCAGAGACCGCAGAGAGGGCCGACCCATTCTTGGGAGTCGCCGTGCTTTTAGCTTCCCCTGTGGGATGTTTCTCTTTTCGTGGTTTCTCGGTGCTCTCAGCGTCCTCTGCGGTGTTCAGTGTTTTTCGCTTTTTTTTTTGCCCGCTCGCGGCGGCTTTCTTCTTATCAAGCTTGGCCACAGCATCTGCCAGCCACGCGGCCTTCAGCTTCCCGCCGCCCGCCGGACGGCTTCTCCACTCCGCCGACCCCGCGTCCCCGGCGATCTGGGCCATGCTACGCCCGGTCAGCACAGATTCATCATAGGCATCAATGTCGTAGCCCTCGACCACATACTGATCATGCTTCTTAATCAATAGCCACTCGTTTCCTTTGCTCCCTGGACGCCGCCCCTTCATCTTCACCAGCGCGAAGTCGCCCTTCAACTTCTTGCCGTCGAGTCGAAACTTCAAATCGCCCTTGGCCAGCATCGCGACGGCTTCAGCCTCAGTCCCCGGCACATATTTCCCCTGCACCGCAACCGGAGAGAGCGGCTGCCACGTGCCCACATCCCACACCATCACCGTGCCCGCGCCGTAATTGCCTTCCGGGATGATGCCCTCAAAATCAAAATACGAAACCGGGTGATCCTCCACCTGCATAGCCAGCCGCTTATCCGCCGGATCGAGCGACGGCCCCTTCGGCACCGCCCACGATTTCAGCACACCCTCCATCTCCAGCCTAAAGTCATAATGCAGCCGCGTGGCGTCATGCTTCTGAACAACAAACCGGTGCCCCACCTTAGTCTCAACTTTCGGAGGAGGCTCCGGCGTCGTCTCAAACCGCCGCTTCCGCTTGTATTCCTCGAGTGCCATGGAGAAAACCATTTAACCACAGAGACACAGAGTCACGGAGAAAACCGAATGCCCGGGCAGAAGATCGTATCAGGGCATCGGTTTCAGCAGTCATTTTGGCGGACTGCTGTGGCTCTTGCGGTCGAGACAATCTTGCACCGCCTTTGAGAGTTCGGGATCGGGGAGCTTGGGGTCCGGCGGTTTAGGAATGACAAAAAGAGGGTTTTGCGCGCTATTCACAATCTGCTGATCGAACTCCTTGGGAGTCTCAGACGCTGCTTGAGGAAATCCCAGCATGGCCCCTCCTTTCTGAAATTCCGCCCTGTAGCTGACATCCAAAGCGATATCCGCGGGGATTTTCTCCCCTAATCTCAAATCCGAGGGGCCGAAGTAAAGAAAGGCATCGGCCAAGTCCTCGATCGGCTGTTGCAATGCCTTGGGAAACCCGCGGTGCACATTGCAGTCCTGGTCGATCCGCGTCGCTGGCGGGAGGAAGTGGCTCAAATCCAAAGCGCCCAACCAGGTACCCTTGGTCCGCGCCAGTGACGGGATGGGCCAGGTTACGAACGGGCTGCTGGATAGAGTGGGCAAGTCCGTATCGAAAGTGCCGAGTTCGCCGACGACAAACGTGAGATTTGGATAATCTTTTTCATAAATCGAAACCGCGCTCCCACCTACGTTGTGCCAGAGATGAAACAAACCGAAGAGCATGAGAGCCTTGCGATGTTTTGACAGGACTTCTTTCTCCATTACGGAAGCAATGCTGGCATCACGATGAACAAGTCTTATGATGTCATCCATGCTTTTGATTTGATCCCAATCTACTGGAGGATCGCCAGCCAGCACCCGCAGACGCCTGTCCTTCGGCAGTTTCTGATTCAGCGCTCGCACGAGGGGAAAAAATTGCTCGACAAATGCCGACGCGCCGGGAGCGGGCTGGCCCGTCTTCCGCCAAACCTTCTGGAGATCCGTGAAGGGTACATCCTCTCCCGCTATATATCGGTCGAGCATTGGCTGGTAGAGCGAATTTCCGAACTCAACTTCGATGTCGTTCACCTTTTCAGAAAACTCAGGGGTGCGGACTAAGTTAAAGATGAGATTGTCCAAATCCTGCATCCCATGGCCCTGCGGCAAAGCGACGACTTCGTATTTGTCGAAGGCGGCGAGAATGGCCGGTATGGCCGGTTCCGGAATTGGTTCTGAGCCAGCCCGCTTCATATCCTGCTGCGTTTGAGCTCCGCTCACTGGCAGGATCATTGCCATGAGAACTACCAAGACAGCGCAACATCGACAAATCACTCGATACAGCCTGTTGCTTTCGAACCTCGCATCGGAAAGAGTTCTTGTAATTGTGGAGAATTCCATTTGGACTGTTCCTGTCCCGAGTCCAGAAGACAATATCCTAATTTAGAATGCTTGCACCCATGCAACGCGAGTTCCCCGAAGTCCCGCTGGTAGGCGTCGGCGCTATCATCATCGAAAACGCCCGCGTCGTGCTAGTCAAGCGCGCCCACCCCCCGCTGCAGGCCGAATGGTCCATCCCCGGAGGTGTGCTCGAAGTCGGCGAACTGATGCGCGAAGCCGCAATCCGCGAGGCCCGCGAAGAGACCGGACTCACCGTCGACCCCGGCGAACTCCTCGGCGTCTACGACCGCGTCCTGCGCGATGCCAACCAGCGCGTGCAATATCACTATGTTTTGATTGATTTTCTATGCCGCCGGGTTGCGGGAAATCTAGCGGCCGCCAGCGATGCCACAGAAGTCAGATGGTTCACCCGAGAAGAGCTGCCAGCCCTGAAGCTGGCCGAAGATACGTTGGACGTGATCGGCAAAGGCTTCGCCAGACAGGGGAGCCCATAACGCCGGGTCTCTGCAGTTTTTGGGTGCTTCGAAACGACATCCCGTCTTATAATCCTCCGGGCCTTGTGACTGTCGGGTCGAATTCAGAGGGGGCACACGTCATGAGCATCAATGAAGACAAGCTGCACGAATTGTTAGGCAAGGCGGTTGTGGATTTCGGAGCAACGTTTCATGCCGCGCTGCTGCAAGTTGGAGACAAGCTCGGCTTATACAAGGCGCTCGCCGCGGGTGGACCTCAAACTCCGGCGGAACTAGCCAAACGCACTGGCACAGCCGAGCGTTACGTGCGCGAGTGGCTCTGTAACCAGGCCGCGGGAGGCTATGTCACGTATGACAGCCAAGCTGCCAAGTTCTCCCTGAGCGAGGAACAAGCCTTCACTCTGGCGGATGAAAACAGTCCAGCGTTCTTGCCGGGTATGTTCCAGGTCGCTTTAGCGGCAATCAAGGCCGAGGATCGAATCGCGGATCGATTCAGGACCGGGAAAGGCTTAGGCTGGCACGAGCATCACCCCGACCTGTTCGTCGGTACCGAGCGATTTTTCCGCCCGGGATATGCGGCCAACCTTATCAATTCATGGATTCCCGCGCTTGCAGGCGTGAAACAGAAGCTCGAGCAGGGGGCAACTGTAGCTGACGTCGGTTGCGGCCTTGGCGCCTCGACGATCCTGATGGCGAAGTCCTATCCAAAGTCGAAGTTCGTGGGGTTCGACTATCACGACAAATCGATTGAAACGGCGAAACAGCGAGCCAAGGATGCCGGCGTCGGAGATCGAATCCAATTCAAGGTGGCGATGGCAAAGGACTACCCGGGGGAGAACTACGACTTTGTAACCTTTTTCGACTGTTTGCATGACATGGGCGATCCGGTCGGAGCCAGCGCACACGTACGGGGCACTTTGAAGAGCGATGGAACGTGGATGATCGTCGAGCCCTTCGCCGGAGATAAGATAGAAGATAATCTCCATCCCATCGGTCGAGCATTCTACGGAGCGTCAACGCTGTTATGCACGCCAGCTTCGCTTTCGCAGGAGGTAGGATTGGCTCTGGGCGCGCAGGCCGGGGAGCACCGGCTTCGCGAAGTAGTCTCCGCCGGTGGCTTTAACCACTTCCGCAGGGCAACGCAAACGCCCTTCAATCTGATATTCGAGGCGCGTCCGTAAAATGTTTTGATTGATTTTTCGGGGGTATTTCAGCCGGGAAGAATTCGCAGGCGCCTCCAGAAGCTCGGGGCGAGACCTAGAATTTCCCAGTCGTAGGCGGCATCGCCATCTTATGAAAAGCGCGCGCGAAGCCAAAGAATTTATCGTCGCCCAGATCGCTCTAGAAGCGCAGCGCGAAAACGTCATCCTCACCGAGGTCGAGCGCAAAATGCTCTATTTTTCGGAGAGCGGCTGGACGCTTCCCGATATGCCAGCTGTGTCCGACGAGTTCGACTCGCAATACGACCAAGGTAAGTACGAGGAAAAAGTCGCCCGACTAATTCGCAGAGGCTACAGACACGCTTGTAAAGATTCCGGCGAGACATATGACAAATGGTGGGCCAGTATCGGTGTTCTTAATAGCGAGGATCACTACCTTTTGGTGATGATCCGGCTTGCTGGTTTGCGACCTCGCCACGACCAACTGAAACTCCTCGTAGCAGGCCTCGCTATAGTCGCCCTTCTAGTGGGCGGAGTGTTCCTTTCCATCAAATACGACGTTCACCTGCACGCGTCCCTGCGCGAATACGTATGGGCGTTTGCCGTCTGTTTTTTTATTTTGTATCAGTTGCTCCGTTTTGCAATCGGAGCGAAAAAAACCGACGATCTAACCTCAAAAGCTCTCCGTGCCTTTGCGAGAGTCAGCAACCGCGTCAAGTAGGGCACGTGAGTTCGCCGTTACTTCGATTCCTGCAGCAGCACCACGTCCGACTCCGAGTGATTCCGCAGCACGCCCAGGCTCTTTCCGTCCGGCGACCAGTGGAATGACGTGATCTGCGCAGACGTGAAGTTGGTAATCTGGCGGCCGGGCGAGCCATCGAGCGGATGGATCCAGATATTGTCCACGCCGTTTTCATGGATGGGATACGCCACACTCTTTCCGTCCGGTGTGAATTGCACGCCGCCGCGAGTGACGCGTGGATCCGCGTCGATCAGGCGGGGCGATGCCGAACCGATATCCAGCAGCGCTACCTTCTCTTTCCCGTTCTGCGTGACGGGATCGACGACTTCCACCAGATAGGCCAGCACCTTACCATCGCCAGACAGTCCAAATCCACCACTTGCAAGAAAGCTATTGGGCACAACGCTTCCCGGAACTGATTCGGCTTTTCCAGAACCATCCAGCGGCACGCGTGAAATCCGTCCGGCGGCCTGATCGTAGTAGTAAGCCCATTTCTGGTCCGGAGAGCAGACGGAGCGAAAATCCCGCTTCCCCTCCGTCAGTTGTTGCGGGCCTGAACCATCCACGTTGGCGCGCCAGAGGCTCAATGTATTTGTGCCGCCGTGGAACATCCACGAAAAGATCAGACGATCATTTCCGCAGCTCGAAGGATCAACAATTCCTGCCGTCGAATCGCCTAGAAGCTGGGTCTGATTCTTGCCGTCGGCCGCCACTCGCAGGAGTCGGGGGCCGTCGGTTACCAGCAAACCTCCGTCAGCTGCCCAACCAAACCCGCGCACTTCCTGCCCTTGCGGAAACACGGGTTTCGAGTCCGCACTCTGGCCGCCGGTGGCCGGAAGAAGATACAGGTTTTGCGCGATCTTGAGCTGAACCGAGGCCAGCGTCTTGCCATCCCCGGAGATCGTCAGCGTTAAGTACCGGTTGGTATCGCGAGTGATGGGCTGAAGCTGTCCTCCGCCGCCGGGAATGAATCCGATCTGCGCCCGCTGGAAACTTGGGCCCGCTTGCTGGTAGAGGGCAAGAATTCCGCGGCCATCCGGCAGCCATTTCAACTCAAAAGGGGCTTTGTCATTGAAAGTGACAAGCCGCTGCGTTTTTTCGCTGCCGATATCAAACAAATCTATCCCGCCCAAGGCATGGTCAGGTTGAAATCTGCTCAAGGCGATCTCCTGGCCATCCGGGGACCAGGTCAGATACACCGTCGACTCCTCGATGGGCGTGATCCGCAAGACTTTTTCGTCGTTGCCGCTCAGATCCGCGCTGAGCAGTCTGCTCTTGCCGATCTCGGGGTCATTCGCGCGAATGTATGCCATGCGCTTGCCGTCGGGAGAAAAGGCAATGTCGCTATCGATGTCGTGAACGACGGTTTGCAGAGTCCCGCCCAGCACCGGCGCACGATACAGGTTGTAATCGCTATTGGTCGCATTCTGCGCTTTGCGAAAGTAGATGTAGTTCCCATCCGGCGAGAATGCAAGAGTCCTGTAGGTGGAGGGTGAGGGCGGAATGATCTGGGTATCGCTGGCTGTGGGCACGTTCCGCAGCCACAAACTTTGCTGACCGCTATCGTCCAGGACGCTGAGTATGTACTTCCCGTCCGGAGAGATAGCGGCGAGCGCTGCTTTGCCGGAGTTTGTGACCTGAGTGACGGCGAAGTTCTGGAAGGGCGCGGCGCCGGGCCGATGCAGCATCGAATAAACGCCATAACCGGCGGCAGCCAGCACCACGATCGCCGTAATTGCGATCGCGCCAGTTCCCCATTTGTGCTGCTTCGCGACGGCGACCGCAGAACTGCTGCCGCGCGCGGGCTGGGCCGGACCGCTCCCCGAAACCGCAGTCGCGCCGCTAGCTTGCGCGGCGGGACTCAATGCCGCCGGTGTAGTGCCGGAACTCGCCGGCGCTATTTCCGCCGACGGTGCGGCCCGGCGGCTCGAGTCTGTGTCGCGCTTGAGCCGCTGCAAATCCGACCGCAAATCGGCAGCATGCTGGTAGCGCAGGCCGGGTTCTTTCTCCAAAGACTTGTTGATGATCCGTTCCAGTTCGGCGGGAATTTCCGGATTCAGCCGTAGCGGCGGCACCGGCGCGCGGTTCAAGATGCCGTCAAATATCTCAGCGGAAGTGCTGCCGGAAAACGCCTGGCGCCCCGTCGCCATTTCATAAAGCACGATGCCGAACGAAAAGATATCGCTGCGCGCATCGAGATCGCGTCCGCGAGCCTGCTCCGGAGACATGTAAGCCACTGTGCCCAGCGTCGTGCCGGGACTGGTGAGATTGATTTCCCCTTTGGTGGCCGCCCCTCCGGTGAGCGTTTCACCGTTGCCGCTGGAAACGACTTTGGCCAGGCCGAAGTCGAGCACCTTGGCTTGTCCGCGCTCGGTCACGAAAATATTGGCAGGCTTGATGTCGCGGTGGATGATGCCTTCCGACTGCGCCGCATCCAGCGCGTCGGCCACTTCGATTCCAAGGGTGAGAATCGTCTCCAAAGGCAGCGGAACATTGCCGATGCGGTGCTTGAGCGTGACTCCCTTCAGCAATTCCATCGCGATGAAGGGATGCCCGTCCGCTTCATCAATGTCATGAATGGTGCAGATGTTGGGATGGTTCAGTGCCGAGGCGGCTTGCGCCTCGCGGCGGAAGCGCTCGAGCACAGCCTCATCGCGCGCGATTCCTTCCGGCAGAAACTTGAGCGCGACAAAGCGGCGAAGCTTCGTATCTTCGGCCCGGAACACGACGCCCATCCCGCCACCGCCCAGTTTTTCCAGAACGCGATAATGGGAGATCGTGCGGCCGATCGGAAACTGGTCTTCTGCCATGTGCTCGGAATCTTAGTTCCGGCTTCGTGCCCGCGTCAACCGGACCATGCGCGATGGCTGTGGCTACAAACGAAGTGTGATGTCTCGCCAACAACCTTGACAGACAGTGCTTCCGCCTGAAGACATCTGGTACAAGGGTAATGTGGATGCGACTGAGAACTACAAAACCACGCATAAGGCGGGTGGTTCGCTTCTAGCTTTAGTTCTGCCTCTGACCGCAGTGACTTGCCGCAATCTGCTGCCGCCCTGGGAATTCATGTGGATACTTTCGTTCACCATCTACCTCAGCCTGAAGTGGCTGACGTGGTGGAGGGCGCGATCACGGCTTGCCCATCCGGCGTGGCGCTCAGTCGCCTATCTTCTGGCTTGGCCGGGAATGGATGCGGATGATTTTCTAGATGCGGAACAACGTGTACCTCCGCCGGCGCTCCCGACTTGGCTCTGGGCGACGTGCGAGACAATTGTTGGCGCAATTTTGCTATGGGTCGTGGCGCGGCGGATGCCGCAAGGGCAGTTCCTTCTGAGCGGATGGGTAGGCATGATTGGTCTGATCCTGTTGCTTCACTTCGGTACCTTCCAGATCGTTGCTCTGCTGTGGCAGAGTCTTGGCGTCAAAGCCGAACCCATCATGTCGGCACCTCTACGATCCACCTCCCTCGGCGAGTTCTGGGGGAAGCGCTGGAACCTCGGTTTTCGTGAGCTCGCCCATGAGTTGATTTTTCGCCCGCTTTATCGAACGTTAGGGGCAGCCACGGCTGGTTTCTTGGTCTTCGCGGCATCTGGCCTAATCCATGACTTGGTGATCTCGCTGCCGGCTCGCGCGGGCTATGGCCTGCCCACGCTCTATTTCTTGGTGCAAGGCGCCGGGGTGACGCTCGAGCGTTCGCAGTTTGGCAAGCGGTTTGGCCTGGGACGGGGAGTGCGCGGCTGGTGTTTCATGGTCGTGTTCCTCACGTTGCCGATCTTTGGACTCTTTCACCCGTGGTTTGTGCTGCGTGTAATACTTCCATTCATGCGGGCAACTCACGCGCTATGACTAATACGCTTGTGCTGCGGCTGTTTGACATCGACCTATGGTTTGTAGGCGTGGCGCATTTTGTGATCCTGTTCGCCAGCTTTCAGGTGCCATATCGACTGCGCTGGAAACAGGATCTGCAGCAGTTGATGCCCTTCAATCGGAAAATGCTCTGGGTGCAGAGCGGATTCACGGTGTTGACGATCATTGCCTTTGGCACACTGACCTTAACGCTTCACAAGGAACTGCTCCGAGGCGATCGCGCTGCATTGGGACTCGCCGGTTTTATCGGGGTCTACTGGACTGTCCGAATCCTTGTCGATGCGACTTATTTTTCACACGCCGACTGGCCCAAGGGAACGGCATTTGTCGTGGGGCACTCCCTCCTGACCCTGCTGTTCTCTGCGCTCGCAGCAAGCTATGTCGGGCTGTTCGTCTGGCGCGTGTGGCTGGGCGCGAGTGGCTGATCAGGTTTGACAATGGTCTGCGAGTAATCATGTTTCAAGCGCGAATGACAGGAAGGCCATGGTAGTTGCCGGATGGGTTATCTCGCTTCTCGCAATCCTGCTTGTCCCCATCCTCTTTGGTTCGATTCCTCAAAAGGCCGGTGGCTGCCTTCCACCGAGCTGTTACAAACCGAATTGCGAAGCCATTCGCCTCCCGATTGCCCGGTTTCGGCGTCGTTACAAACGCGGGTCGCAACTCCGGCAAGCTTTACCGGACGCCAGTGAATGTTTTTCGAGTGCCGGGCGGATTTCTGATCGCACTCACCTATGGGCGAGATAGCGGGTGGGTTAGAAATGTGCTGGCCGCTGGGGGATGCCAGCTTGAGACTCGCCGTGTCAGGTATCAGCTTTCCGAACCTGTCATCGTGAATGACCCCACGCGACGACGCTTCCCGATTATTGTGCGTGTAGTGCTTGGCCTCATTGATGCGAACGATTTCCTGCAGCTTTCAACTTCTCTCGGCGGGGGTAGTAGACCTCACTCCCCATAGTCCTAGGCTCCGTCGTCTTCCCATTCCGCATCACACGCATGGCAACGCCACCCTGTGCGCTGCACGGGCATGGGCACGCGCAGGAATGCGCTCATGTAGGCGATGGGGCGGTCCAGTTCCTGGAAGTTCACATCCAGCGACTGGCACTTGGGACAGCGCGGCTGCTCGTACAGGCCCACGCCCTGCACGTAGAGACCTTCGAGAATCGGCTCGTCAAGCAACTTCTGCGCGTTCCCCGCGTCCTGAACTCTTACATTGAGTTTGATTCCGCCGATGAAGTTCGAAATGAACCAGTCTAGCCGCACCAGATTTTCATCGGCCAGAAAACATTCAATGCCCGCCGATTCCAGACTGCCCTTGGCCAGCAGTGCCTCCGGCAAATCGCGAAATTGCCGCACGGTCACCAGTTCCCGCATTTCCATTTCCTGCCGCGGTTCCGGCACCGCATCGTCGGCAAATTCCAGATGTCTGCGGTCCATCTCATCTTCGAGCGCATCCCAGGCCAACTCGGTCAGCGACTCCGCATTCCGCGCCAGCCGCTGTAACTCCTCGTCGGTCATGCCGGCGTAGTTCGCCGCCAGTCGCCGCCGTTCTTCGTGTTCGTTCAGATCAGATCCGTCGAGATACGCCACCCGCCAAGCATACTGCGGAAACGGGGATTCGACCACCTTTCGCGCCGGCCAAGGCGGTCGCATGTCCCCCTGGGCAGATGTGTCGTGGCCTCATGTAAAATGGCCGGGGCCATAGGAACCGCAAGTGGCAATACGCACACGTCGAAGTTAGAACTTGGTCCAGAAAAGGAGTATGTCCAATGAAAGCAGTGACGGGGGTGTTTGGTTCTGCCTCGGATGCACAACGCGCGCTCTCGCAGATTCGTGATCTCGGGCTGGCAGATGATCGTGCGACGCTGTTGACTCCCCATAATGGGGACAAGCACGAGTCGGATATTCCCACTGTCTCCACCGAGCAGCCGGGCATGGGCAAGGCATTGGGGGCGCTAATTGGAGGCGCGGCCGGACTGTCGGGAGGTCCGCTGCTTGTCGCTGCGCTTATCCCCGGAGTCGGACCGATCACGGCCATCGGATTGTTGGGCGGAGCTGTGCTGGCAGCCGCCGGTGCCGAGGTAGGAGCGGTTGCCGGGGGGAAGATGGAAAATTCCATGACTGACGGGCTGCCGGAGGATGAGTTGTTTGTCTACGAAGATGCTCTACGCAAAGGCCGCAGCGTGGTCATCGCCCTGGTAAAAGACGACCTCGAGGCATCCGTTGTCCGGGAATTGCTGAACGCGGAAGGGGCCGAGTCAGTCGACGCAGCTCGCGAAAAATGGTGGATCGGTCTGCGCAGCGCGGAACAGGAACACTATTCCAATCCCGGCAGGCAATTCGGAAGCGACGAGCGGTTCTACCGGCTGGGTTTCGAATCCGCACTTCATGCTCGGACACGGTGCATGGAATACGATCAAACATTGGCCGAAATGACCAGAAAAATCGAGGAACTCGAGCAACAGAACCCCGGCGTTGACTTAGCGGAACCGTTCAGAAAAGGATACGAGCGGGGCCGTGATTACTACCAGCAGTTATGCAACGAGTCGAAGGCCGCATGAGTTTGCAAAAGCGGCTGGCCTTTGACAAAACAAACGGCCCGCCAGCTCTTCCGAGCCTGCGGGCCGTCCGGTGGTCTGTTTGGGATTGACCAAGAGGTGGTCACTCTACGTGGCCTCTCACGGCAACTCCCGGGTCTGGGACTGAAGCTCAACGCCGAAGTCCCTAGAATGAAAGCCTTCGCGCGACCTACGCGATGCCTCCATCCCTACTCACCGGCTAATGTGCGGGCTGTAGCTCCCGGCGCGATCTGATCTGCGTCCGAAAGCCCCGCTTAGAGCAACCAGCTCTAAGTCTCAGCCACCTCACCTGGTCTTAGACTCCCACAACTACTGCCACATTCAGAACTTGTCATTCGACCACCTCCTTTCCGGTGTAATCGCAGATTAGTACGAAGTCCGCGTGTACGTCAACCGGCACGAAAGTGGGTGCCGAGAGTGCCACTCCTCCATCTGTTAGCTTAGAGGTCTCGCCTGACGAAATCATGAACGAAGATGGGAACCTCTGCAAAGCTCGCGACTGCGGGAGATATTCTACGGCAGCGCTGTCCCCGCTGCCGCACGGGAAGCATCTTCCCCTATTCCATTTTCCGAGGATTCCCCAAGATGCACGACCGTTGCCCCTTCTGTGATCTCAAGTTCGATCGCGAACCGGGCTATTTCCTCGGCGCCATGTACGTCAGCTATGCTTTGGGAGTTGCGATCGTCGCACTCTTCGCCGCATTGCTGTGGTCCGTTACCGGATGGTGGATCACGAAAGACATCATCTGGGCGGTCGTGTTGTTTCTTCCGCTCGCACCCACAATAACGCTCTTTGCCCGCGTCCTCTGGATCTACCTCGACCAGGCCATCGACCCCGAACGGCAACCCTAGCGCACGTCCCACTTGCCAGCCATCCTTTAATATTTGCGGGTCGACGTACAACCTGCTCGCGGGACTTCGAGTTCTTAATCTGATTCATGGTTACAAGTTGGGATATGGGCCTCGGAATGCGTTATTCTCAAAGGGGAGAACGTGGAATGACTCGATTCGCCGCGGCAACAATTATTTTGACTGTCCTGATTGCTTCGTTTGCCTCCGCTCAAGACTCAACCCCGAAAGTGCAGGTGTTTGGCGGGTACTCACTCGTTCATGAAGATTCTGGCGGGCTGTCGCTTCTGACGGTGGATATGGTTGTGCCCCACTCCATGGGCACGTTTGGATTGAATTACAACTTCAACGGGTGGAACGCGGAAGGGCAATACAATGCCGACCGCTGGGTCGGAGTCGCCGTCGATTTTAGCGGCCGCTACGGCACGCCCATCACGTCATCTACCAGCGGAGTCTCCGGCCTTCCCAAATCCACCGGCTATTCCGTCCTGGCTGGGCCCGTCGTCTCCTATCGGACCAAATCGAGATTTACTCCCTTCCTACATGCCCTGGTCGGTTGGGATCGAACCAGCCTGGGTGCAGGCACTCTGACAGGCGTCTCTCCTTCGGCCTCTTACGCTGCCATAACCTCCAACGATTTTGCGTTCGCGCTGGGCGGCGGGGCGGATTTCAAAGTGTTCCGGCAGTTTTCCGTGCGGCTGGGACAGTTGGACTACTTCCATACCAGTGTTAATTCGAACAAGTTTTACGGCGCCGATTTTAATACCATCTTGTTCGAAGGATACCCGACCCACCAAGTCAATTTTCGCTTCTCGACGGGAGTCGTTGCCCAGTTCTGAGGGCGGTTTCTGCGGCAATCCAAACACGTACACATACGCATGCCCTGCGTGCTAAGCCTGCGGCGCAGTCATCTTCGGGTTTGCACATGTTCGGGACGGAATCCCATCCCGATCACGCGAGCGGGAATCCGGCGGAGAATCGGCCACCTCTGCATCAGCTTTAGCGGCCACGGAGCCGTGAGCGGCCGCGCACTCGCCAGAACGCGCCGTATGACCCCGTTCTGCAGCAGGATTTGCAATCTTTGCGTAGCTCGGGTGGGAAACTCTCTTCGCCGCTGAACAGCGCGAAGGTCTTGCTCGCGCAGCGTGTCCGCTGCCAGCTTTGCTCCGAGAATATTGGCTGCAGCGACCGCGTCCTGAACAGCTAGATTGATTCCCACCCCTCCGACTGGTGACATCGCGTGCGCCGCGTCGCCGATGCACAGAAGCCCCGGTCGTGACCATTGCCGCAGTCGATCCACCTTCACCGTGAGAAGGCTGACGTCCTTCCAGTCCCGAAGCTCGCCCACGCGATCGCGCAAGTAAGGCTGCATATTGGCAATTTCTTTGCGAAATTGTTCGATCCCCCGTTTACGAATTTCTTCCATTCCACCCTTTGGGATGATGAACCCGCACTGCCAGTAATCCTCGCGGTCGATCAGGATCAGCATCTTGCCGGCTTCGACGTGGCCAAGGCTTTGGCCTGGATCACTCGGGCGTCGGCTGATGCGCATCCACAAAACATCCATGGGAGCGCCCAGATCCATCACTTCGAAGCCAGCCCGTTCGCGCACCACAGAATGCCGGCCATCGGCTCCCACGGTAAGCCTAGCGCGAACCTCCATCACGCCGTCGGGAGTGTTTGCACTCACTCCAACGACGCGTCCATCCTGCTCGATGAGATCAATCGCTTCGGCCTGCATCCTGACTTGAAAATGCGGATAACGTCTGCCCTGCTCAACGATGAAGTTGAGAAAGTCCCATTGCGGCATCAGTGCCAGGAACTTGCATTGTGTTGGCAGATGAGTGAAGTCGGCGATCTTCACGAAGTCTTCGCCAACCTGGGCAGCCAGTTCGCGAACCTCTTGATGAGGGCGCTTCAGGAACTCTTCAAGCATGCCAAGCTCGTACATCAACTCCAAAGTGGAGGGGTGGATGGTGTCGCCACGAAAATCGCGCAGGAAGTCAGCGTGCTTCTCGAGCACAACGACATCCACGCCCGCGCGAGCCAGCAAGAACCCGAGCATCATTCCAGCCGGCCCTCCGCCGACGATGCAGCATCGGGTCTGGACCGTAGTGTTCATGGCCCTCTAGTTAGTTGCGCTTGAATGACATATCGCCACCCTGTCTGGCTCTCAATCTTTGCCTCTGCCGGCTCTTAGAAGGATTGTGTGAAGCGAGGCACTGTTCTGAGGGGCGGTTTCTACGGCAGTCCGAAGGCATACACGGCGCTGCCCGCCGCAATCGCAACATATTCTTTTCCGTCCACCGCGAAGGCGATCGGCGCGGCATAGACCGCGCCTCCCATCTGGAAGTGCCACAGCGTCTTGCCCGAAGCCGCATTCAGGGCGATGAAATTTCCCTCGGCGTCTCCGGTGAAAACCAGGCCTCCGGCAGTTGACAGCACTCCCGACCAGGTCGGAGAAGTATGCTCAAACTTCCATTTGATCTCTCCGGTCGCCGGGTCGATTGCTTTTAGGAATCCGCGATACGGTTCGGCTTCATCCGACGGGAAGTAAGCGCTGCCGTAATATGCATGCCCCGCCTCGTAAGGTTGCGGCGCAGTAGAAAAGATGTCGCACTGGTCGCGCGCCGTTACATAGAACAGCGCCGTCTGCGGATCGAATGTCGGAGCCATGAAGTTAGTTGTCCCCAGCGCCCCCGGACAGATCGTGCGTCCCTCAAGGGTTGGCGAAGCGTGCTGGTTCGCCACCGGACGCCCTTCCGCATCTTTCGCATCGCTCCAGGTAATCTTGCCGTAGGCGTTCGCTGAGATCAGCTTGCCGGTTGTGCGGTCGATCACGTAGAAGAATCCGTTGCGGTTGGCCTGAGCGATTAGATGCTTCCCGCCGGAATCGGGCTTTCCCAGGTCGACCATCACCGGCACCTGCGTCGCATCCCAGTCGTGCTCGTCGTGTTTGGTGAACTGGAAATACCAGTTCAGCTT